>JBELHK010000058.1:0-15798 GCA_042091415.1 Polaribacter sp.
CAAATTTTACATACGGACCAAATCGGCCATTAGCAACAACTACATCTTCTCCATCGTAAATACCTAAACTCTTTGGCAATAAAAACAAATCTAAAGCCTGTTCTAAAGTAATCGTTTCTAAATTCTGATCTTTATTTAAACTGGCAAATTGTTTTTCTTCATCTTCTGGCGCTCCAATTTGCGCAATCGGTCCAAATTTACCCAACCTTACTAAAACAGTTTTGTTTGACTTAGGATGTTTTCCTAAAATTCTTTCACCACTTTCGCGCTCTGCATTTTCTTTGACATCTTCTACATTATCATGAAATTTGGTATAGAAGTCTTTGATCATTTGTGTCCAATTTTCTTCTCCTTCTGAAATATTATCAAAAGAACTTTCAACCTTTGCCGTAAAACCAAAGTCTAAAATATTTGAGAAGTTAGCCACCAAGAAGTTATTTACTATGTTGCCGATGTCTGTTGGCACAAGTTTATTTTTGTTTGAACCTGTTTTCTCTTTTAATACTAATGTTTTTAAATCTCCATCAGATAAAACAAATTGCTCGTAATTTCTCTCCTCACCTTCGTTTTGCCCTTTTTCTATATAGCTTCTTCTTTGTATTGTAGATATTGTTGGCGCATAAGTTGATGGTCTTCCGATACCTAACTCTTCTAATTGCTTAACCAAAGAGGCCTCTGTAAATCTGTAAGGCGGACTCGTAAAACGTTGTGTTGCATTTATATATTGATAATCTAAACCATCATGCAATTGCAACTTAGGCAGCATCCCCGCTTGTTCTTCTTCTTCATTATCAGTTCCTTCTAAATAAACTTTTAAGAAACCATCAAACTTAATCATTTCACCATTAGCAGTGAAGATTTTTTCATTTTCAGAATTTTCAATCTTTACATTGGTTCTTTCTAACTGAGCATCACTCATTTGTGAAGCTAAAGTTCTTTTCCAAATTAAATCATACAGTCTATTTTGATCATATTCAGTAGCAATAGAATGCATCTTCATGTTTGTAGGACGAATTGCCTCATGTGCTTCTTGAGCTCCTTTTGATTTTGACTTAAAAACACGTTGTTTACTATATTCTTCTCCGTAAGAATTAATAATTTCTTCTTCAGCCTCATTTCTTGCATCTACAGATAAATTAACACTATCTGTTCTCATGTAAGTTATCAAACCTGCTTCATAAAGTCGTTGAGCAACTTGCATTGTTTTACCTACAGGAAAACCTAATTTTCTTGATGCTTCTTGTTGTAAGGTTGATGTTGTAAATGGTGCTGCTGGTGATTTTTTTGCCGGTTTTTTAGTTAAATCTGCAATTGAAAATTTAGCTTTAGCACAAGATTTTAAAAATTGTTCTGCGTCGTCTTTAGAATCGAAATTCTTTGGAATTGATGCCTTAAAAACTTTCCCTTCTTTTGTTGAAAATTCAGCAACAACTTTATAATATGATTTTGAATTGAATTCCTGTATACTTCTCTCTCTCTCAACAATTAAACGAACCGCTACTGATTGAACTCTACCTGCAGACAAACCTCCTTTTACCTTTCTCCATAAAACAGGAGACAATTCGTAACCAACTAATCTATCTAACACCCTTCTAGCTTGCTGAGCATTAACCATATGATAGTCAATATCCCTCGGATTTTCAACAGCCTTTAAAATTGCTTTCTTGGTAATTTCATGAAAAACAATACGTTTTGTATTCCCTTCAACTAATCCTAATTGCTCTTTTAAATGCCACGCAATTGCTTCTCCTTCTCTATCTTCATCACTTGCTAACCAAATTGTATCCGCTTTTTTAGCAAGCGTTTTCAATTTTTTTACAACTGGTTTTTTATCATCTGAAACGATATATTTTGGTGTAAAGTCTCCATCAACATCAATCCCTAATTCCTTAGAAGGCAAGTCTGCAATATGACCATAACTAGATTCTACTTGAAAATCTTTTCCTAAGAATTTTTCGATTGTCTTTGCTTTTGCAGGTGACTCAACTATAACTAAATTTTTTGCCATATATCTTTTTTTATCAAAAAAAATTGCCTCAAATAAAGGAATTTCTGGACTGCAAAAGTAATTAGTTTTTTATTAAAAAAAATTTTTCGATCAATTTTCAATAAATAATTAACAGAATTACCACAGTATATTTACTGTCAATATGGCATAAAAATGCAATTTTGGTTGTATCTTTGCACACTTGCAAATGATAATTTGAGATATGGAAAACGTAGAAAAAATCATAGATGAAAAAATACAAGGAAAGGCTCTTGTAACTAGCTACAATAAAGAAAACTCTAAAAAGTTATTTATTGAAAGTTATGGTTGTCAAATGAATATGAATGATAGTGAAATTGTTGCTTCTATATTAGATAAAGAAGGATACAATACCACTCAAATTTTGGAAGAAGCCGATTTAGTTTTAGTAAACACTTGCTCAATTCGTGAAAAAGCGGAAACCACCGTAAGAAATAGATTAAAAAAATACAATGCTGTAAAGAAAGTCAATAAAAACATGAAAGTTGGCGTATTAGGCTGCATGGCTGAACGACTAAAAGAAAAGTTTTTAGAAGAGGAAAAAATTGTTGATCTAGTTGTAGGACCAGATGCTTATAAAGATTTACCAAATTTACTAGAAGAGGTTAATGAAGGCAGAGATGCCGTAAACGTAATATTATCGAAAGAAGAAACTTATGGAGATATTGCTCCTGTTCGTTTAAATTCAAATGGAGTTTCTGCCTTTGTTTCTATAACAAGAGGATGTGATAATATGTGTACTTTCTGTGTTGTTCCTTTTACAAGAGGTCGTGAAAGAAGTAGAGACCCGAAAAGTATTTTAGAAGAAATCAGTCAAATGGTTGAGAAAAACTTTAAAGAAATTACACTTCTCGGACAAAATGTTGATAGTTATTTATGGTATGGAGGTGGTTTGAAAAAAGATTTCAAAAAAGCTTCTGAAATTGCTCAAGCTTCTGCGGTAGATTTTGCAGAACTTTTAGATATGTGTGCTACGACTTTTCCTAAAACAAGATTTCGATTTTCAACTTCTAATCCTCAAGACATGAGTTTAGAAGTGATTCACACAATGGCAAAACATAAAAACATTTGTAAATACATACATTTACCTGTTCAAAGCGGAAGCAATAAAATGCTAAAAGCGATGAACAGACAACATACTCGTGAAGAATATATGGAGCTAATTGATAATATTTTTAATATTATACCAGAAATGGCGCTTTCTCAAGATATGATTGTAGGTTTTTGTGGAGAAACAGAACAAGATCATCAAGATACTTTAAAATTAATGGAGTATGTAAAGTACGATTTTGGTTTTATGTTTGCCTACTCTGAAAGACCTGGAACATTAGCTGGTAAGAAAATGGATGATGATGTTCCTCAAGAAATTAAGAAAAGACGACTACAAGAAGTTATAGCACTACAGCAAAAACATAGTTTATATAGAACTCAACAACATTTAGGAAAAATTGAAGAAGTTTTAATAGAAGGAACTTCTAAAAAAAATCCAAATGAATGGAAAGGGAGAAATACTCAAAATACAGTAATTGTATTTCCTAAAGAAAACTATCAATTAGGTGATTTTGTGAATGTAAAAGTAGAAGATTGTACTTCAGCAACATTAAAAGGAACTGCTGTAGGTTACTCAGATAATAATTAAAAATGGAAAATATTCAAACTATAAAACAGAGATTTGGTATTATTGGAAATGATATGCAACTTAATAGAGCTTTAGAAAAAGCTACTAGAGTTGCTCCTACAGATATCTCTGTTTTAGTCACTGGAGAAAGTGGCGTTGGTAAAGAAAATATTCCAAAAATTATTCACTCATTATCTCATCGAAAACACGCCAAATATATTGCTGTAAATTGCGGAGCAATACCAGAAGGAACTATAGACAGTGAGTTATTTGGTCACGAAAAAGGCTCTTTTACAGGAGCTACTCAAGATAGAAAAGGATATTTTGAAGTTGCAGACGGAGGTACGATATTTTTAGACGAAGTTGGCGAATTACCATTAACAACTCAAGTTCGCTTGCTACGTGTTTTAGAAAACGGAGAATTTATAAAAGTAGGTTCTTCTAAAGTACAAAAAACAAATGTCAGAATTGTAGCAGCAACAAATGTAAATATGCAGTCTGCGATTGAAAAAGAAAAATTCAGAGAAGATCTTTATTACAGGTTAAGCACGGTTGAAATTCACTTACCTCCTCTAAGAGAAAGAAATGAAGATATTCATTTACTCTTTAGAAAATTTGCCGCAGATTTTGCCCAAAAATATAGGATGCCATCCGTTAGATTAGACGATTCTGCTGTAACTTTATTGTTAGACTATCGTTTTCCTGGCAATATCCGTCAGTTAAAAAATTTAGCAGAGCAAATTTCTGTCATTGAGGAAAACAGATTGATTTCCGCAATAAAATTACAACAATATTTACCTAACAATAAAGGTAATTTACCCGCTTTAGTAGGTAATAAAAAAGAAAATGATTTTTCAACTGAACGAGACATTATGTATAAAATCTTGTTCGACATGCGAAACGACATCAATGATTTAAAGAAATTAACTTTAGATTTAATGAAAAATGGTGATGTTGAAGAAATGCAAAAAGAAAATCATAAGTTATTAGAGAAAATCTATGGAGACGAACAATTAAAAGAAAATAATATTGAAGTCTTAAATATTCCTCAAAACAAAACAAATGACAACGAATTCGATTTTATAGAAACGATTGAGGAAGATGAATCTTTATCTCTACAAGATAAAGAAATCGAAATGATTAAAAAATCTTTAGAAAAAAACAACAATAAACGTAAATTAGCAGCAAAAGAGTTAGGTATTTCTGAAAGAACACTTTATAGAAAAATTAAACAATACGATTTATAAAATGAAAGCTGTTGAAATTTTTAGAATTAGAAGATCTTTTAGCCCAAATAGTTCAGAAAAAATTAGACTCGAAGCTGAAGAATTAATCAACGAAAAACATTATAAAGGATATCGTTTAATAAGCTCTTCCTTTACAGTAGAAGGAGGCTATTTCTATGCATTTATTACTATGAAAAAACCAAACACTTACTAGAGAATGAATCTAAAAAAAATTATATTCCTGTTTATAAGCTCTGTATTAATTCTTGGCTGTGGCGCATATTCCTTCACAGGAGGAAACACTGGAGACGCAAAAACCATTCAGATAGATTTTTTCCCAAATCAAGCTCCTTTAGTAGAACCACAATTAACCCAGCGATTTACAAATGATTTGCAAGACCTATTTACTCGTCAAACAAATTTAACCTTAACAAATACAAACGGAGACTTATATTTTAGTGGGGAAATAACCGGCTACAGAGTAACACCTATGAGTGGTACTTCAAACCAAACCGCAGCACAAAATAGATTAACTGTAACAGTAAATGTTCGATTTATAAACAAGCTAAATGAAAAAGACGATTTTGAAAAATCTTTCTCTTTCTATTCTGATTTTCCTGCGAACGCACAATTAACAGGCGGGATTTTAGAGAGCGCATTAGACGAAATAATTGAGAGAATTACGCAAGACATCTTCAATGCTTCAGTTGCAAAATGGTAAAATTTAAAAATATTTGAACACAAGTACTTTTCATAACGTCATAAAAAATCAAGGAGAAATTGGAAAAACTCAAACAGCAGAATTAAATTCTATTATAAGTGAGTTTCCTTATTTTCAAGCAGCAAGAGTAATGCATCTTAAAAGCTTAAAACAACAAGAAAGTTTTAAATATAACAAAGAATTAAAACTTACTGCTGCTCACACTTTAGATAGGTCTATCTTATTTAATATTATTACTTCAAAAGAATTCCAAAAGCATAAGAAAAATGAAATTCTAATTGAAGAAGCCAACATAAAGAATGAACAAAAACCTGAAGTTGAAAAAATTAAAAAAGAATTGTCTATTGGCGCACCAATTTCTTTCAAAGCTTCAGAGAATTATTCATTTAATCAATGGCTACAATTATCAGTTCAAGATCCTGTTAAAACAGAAAAAAATGATGATATAAGTAAAAAAGAACAAATCATCAATAAATTTATAGAAACAAGCCCCAAAATAAAACCTTTATCAAAAGATAAAGTTTCAACAACAGCAGACCCATCAATTCAAGAAGATTCCTATTTGATGACCGAAACACTTGCTAAAGTTTATTTAGAGCAAAAAAAATATGAAAATGCGATTAAAGCATACAGAATTTTAAGTTTGAAATATCCAGAAAAAAGTGGTTTCTTTGCAGACCAAATAAAAAAAATAGAAATATTACAAAAACATAAATCATGAGTTATACAGCTTTTTTAATTCTAATTTTAATTGTGGCGGTTGCCTTAATTTTAATTGTGATGGTACAAAATCCTAAAGGAGGAGGATTATCTTCTTCATTCGGAGGTGGAGGTGCACAATCTTTAGGCGGTGTTCAAAACACAAATAATTTTTTAGATAGAACTACTTGGACTTTATCAATTGCAATGTTTGCACTAATCCTTTTAGCAAACTTTGCCATCCCTAGAGAAGGTGATAACAATGTAAATCTGAACAATACTCTTGAAGGAGTTGAAACAACAACACCTGTTGAGAATACATCACCTACAACAAAAGACACACTTCAATAGAATTAAATAAAAAACTAAATTAATGCCAACGAAAATGACACGTTGGCATTTTTTTTGAACTAAAATTAAAGATAAAATTACATATTTGAAAAATTGTCAGTTTTAGAAAAATGGCATAATTTCTGAAAAACCTAAACGGTACAATAAAATTATATTAATCAAAATTTATATAAAATGGGATTAAACATTAAACCTTTAGCAGATAGAGTTCTTGTAGAACCTGCTCAAGCAGAAACAAAAACTGCTTCTGGAATTATTATTCCAGATAACGCAAAAGAAAAACCTCAAAAAGGAATTGTAGTAGCTGCAGGAAATGGTAAAAAAGACGAACCTTTAACTGTAAAAGTTGGCGATACTGTTTTATACAGTAAATATGGAGGTACTGAATTAAAGTTAGAAGGCAAAGATTATTTAATGATGCGCGAAAGCGACATTTTAGCAATTGTTTAATTGATTAAAATTTAAAAAAATGGCAAAAGATATAAAATTTGATGTAGAAGCTAGAGATGGCTTGAAAAAAGGAGTTGATGCTTTAGCAAACGCAGTAAAAGTAACATTAGGCCCTAAGGGAAGAAATGTAATCATTTCTAAAGCTTTTGGAGCACCAACCGTAACTAAAGACGGAGTTTCTGTTGCAAAAGAAGTTGAATTAGAAAATGAGCTTGAAAATATGGGAGCTCAAATGGTGAAAGAAGTTGCTTCTAAAACCAATGATTTAGCTGGTGATGGAACTACAACTGCAACTGTTTTAGCGCAGGCTATTGTAAAAGAAGGCTTAAAAAATGTTGCTGCAGGCGCAAATCCTATGGATTTAAAAAGAGGAATAGACAAAGCTGTAACTGCTATTACCGAAGATTTAGAAAAGCAAACTAAAAAAGTAGGTAACTCTTCTGATAAAATTCAACAAGTAGCAGCAATCTCTGCAAATAACGATAATACAATCGGTGATTTAATTGCTCAAGCTTTCGGAAAAGTAGGTAAAGAAGGAGTAATTACTGTAGAAGAGGCAAAAGGAACTGATACGTATGTTGATGTCGTTGAAGGAATGCAGTTTGATAGAGGTTATTTATCTCCTTATTTTGTTACTGATGCAGATAAAATGATTGCAGATTTAGAAAATCCTTACATTTTATTATTTGATAAAAAGATTTCTAACTTACAAGAAATTCTTCCAATATTAGAGCCTGTTGCTCAGTCTAGTAGACCTTTGTTAATTATAGCTGAAGATGTTGATGGCCAAGCATTAGCAACATTAGTAGTTAATAAATTAAGAGGAGGATTAAAAATTGCTGCTGTAAAAGCTCCTGGTTTCGGAGATAGAAGAAAGGCAATGTTAGAAGATATCGCAATTTTAACAGGTGGTACAGTAATTTCTGAAGAAAGAGGCTTCTCTCTTGAAAACGCAACTTTAGACTTATTAGGTACTGCAGAAACAGTTACTATTGATAAAGATAACACCACAATCGTAAATGGTAATGGCGATGCTGAAGCAATAAAAGCAAGAGTCAACCAAATCAAAGCTCAAATTGAAACTACAACTTCTGACTATGATAAAGAAAAACTTCAAGAGCGTTTAGCTAAATTAGCCGGAGGTGTTGCTGTTTTATATGTTGGTGCTGCTTCTGAAGTAGAAATGAAAGAGAAGAAAGATAGAGTTGATGACGCTTTACATGCTACAAGAGCTGCTGTAGAAGAAGGTATCGTTGCTGGTGGAGGTGTTGCTTTAGTAAGAGCTAAGAAAGTACTAGAAAAATTAGCTACTGAAAATCTAGACGAAACTACAGGTGTTCAAATTGTAAATAAAGCTATTGAAGCTCCTTTAAGAACAATTGTAGAAAATGCAGGAGGTGAAGGTTCTGTTGTTATCAATAAAGTTTTAGAGGGTAAAAAAGATTTTGGTTATGATGCAAAATCTGATGCATATGTAGACATGTTAGAAGCAGGAATTATTGACCCTAAAAAAGTAACTAGAGTTGCGCTAGAAAACGCTGCTTCTGTTGCAGGTATGATTTTAACTACTGAATGTGCTTTGGTAGATATTAAAGAAGATGCACCAGCCGGTGGCGGAATGCCTCCTATGGGTGGCGGAATGCCAGGGATGATGTAATTCATAAATATTATATTTAAAATAAAAAACCTTAAGCAAAGCTTAAGGTTTTTTATTTTAAATCGGAAAATTAATTAAAAATTAAATTTTTAAGAATATTAACAAAACATAAGATAAACTCACCTTTTACTACATCAGTGAAATATTTTTATAAACATTATAGTTATTTTAAGATAATTTTTAAAAAAAAATCAGAACTTAGACTTTGAAATCTTTTATCAATATTTCCCAACTATATTAACCCATGAAAAAGACAATTCTCCTATTAATAGCATTAATTTCACTAAAACAATTTGGACAAAAAAAACAAATTGAAGAGTCTTATCAAGAATATTTTAAAATTCCAAGAGAGGCTCTTTATGTTCATACAAATAAAACAACATATTTAATTGGAGAAGAAATTTGGTTTAAAGCTTACGCCTTTGATAAGAAAAATAGTTTATCCTCTTTAAAAACAAAAAATATATACTTTGGTATTTACGATAGTTCAGGAAAAGAAATAAACAATAAACTTTTTTTAGCTAAAAATGGATCAGCAAAAGGAAGCTTAAAGATAGATTCTACATATACCTCAGGAATTTATTATTTAAAAGCTTACACAAACTGGATGAAGAACTTTAAAGAAGATGATTCTTTTATTCAAAAAATTAAAATTTTAGACTCTTCTAATCAGCCAAGTCAAAAAAACATTTTAAAAACCTATGAATTACAATTTTTACCAGAGGGGGGACATATAGTAAGCGGCATTAAAAATACTATTGGATTTAAATACATTGATAATGAAGGAAAAGGAGATTTCATTTCGGGATTTATTTACAATCAAAAAAATGAACTAATTACAAGTTTTAAAAGTAATAGTTTAGGAATGGGTAAGTTTTCATTGAATACAAAAAGTAGCGAAATATACACAGCAAAGTTCAATGTTAATAATGAGGATTATTCAATTAAACTTCCAAAAACAGAAGAAATAGGAATTGCGATAAATACTAACAACAACAAAAAAGATAGGTTAATTATTAGTTTTTTAACAAATAAGGAGTCCCTTAAAAAGGGTTATAAAGACTCGCTTAAATTAATGATTCATAGAGATGGATTATTAAAAACAATTAAGTTTAAAATGTCTAAAGAACATAAAATAATTCAAATCCCTAAAAAAGATTTGTTCAAAGGGATAAATATCCTAACAATTTTAAATAGTGAAGACAAACCAATTTTAGAAAGAATAATATTTAATGATTACTCATTTAAAAAACATAAACTAAGTATTTCTGAAATTGAATCTGAATTCGACTCTATCAATTATTCACTAAAAAGTATAGAAACCCTAAATAAAAATGAAAATGTAAGCCTTAGCATATCTGTATTGCCAAGTGAAACAATTAGCTACAATGAAAACAACAATATAATCTCATCATTGCTACTAAAACCCTACATTAAAGGAAACGTTGAAAATCCGAATTTTTATTTTAGAGAATTTAATTCGAGAGACAAATATAATCTTGACATAATGCTTTTAACTCAAGGTTGGAGCAGATATTCTTGGGAAGACATAAACAAAGGGGCGCCAAAACTAATTTATGATTTTGAAGAAGGTATTTCAGTTTCTGGAAATATTAATAGCTCTCTAAAAAACATAAAATCTGTAGTTATGTATCCTACAAAACATAACTCATCAAAATTTATAAATTTTGATGATCAAGGGAAATTTAACTTTTCAAATATTATTCTAGAAACTGGTGAAATTATTTCATTCTCTGCTTTAAATAAAAAAGGAAAATTAAAGACTCCTGCTGTAATTATTAATCCAATTCTGAAATCAGTTAACAATGAAATTAATACAGATAAATTAGATTTAATTCTTGATACAGCTAAAAAAACTAATTTAAGTGTACCTGAAAATTTTCTTGGAAACGAGTATGAAGAATTAGAAGAGATAAATATAGTTGCAAAGAAAAAAGAGAGATTAAGAGATCCCCAATTTCCAAATGCAACAATTACTCAAGTAACAAAAGAAATTGCATTAAGATACTTTGGAGTTCTAGACTTTATAGCCTATAATGGATTTAATGTTTTTGATGGTGTTGAACTTGGCAAAGTAAGAATTGAATCAAGATCTAGAGGACAAAGAGTACCTCCAGTTGTATATTTAGATAATATAATTATAAATGATTTGAGTATTTTACAAACTTTGTCTACTGATAGAATTGATAAAATATTAATTGATAAATCTGGAGTTGGATTGGGAATTGCTGGAGGTAATTCCTTTGGAGGTGTAATAAAAATTACTACTAGAAATAGCTCCGTTTTAAATCAAAATATAAATTTTTTAAATATTTATGCTACAAAAATCAAAAATGGTTTTGAACCTGTAAAAGAGTTTTATACTCCAAAATATCCATCATATAGAATTAAACCTTTTAAAGATTATGGAATAATACATTGGGTTCCAGATGCAACCTTAAATAATTTTAATGATTTCAAATTTAAAACTGTAAACACGAAATTAGATGAGATAAAGTTTTTTATAGAGGGAATTAGTTCAGAAGGTAAGCTTTTTTCTCAAGTTATTAATCTTGATTTAACCGAAAAAAATCTAAAGTAAATTAATTCATAAATAAAAATTAGCCTTTGAAACTAAACAAATTTTCTAATTGTATTTATTTTTTCGACTTGCTTTAATCCTTTGGTTAATCCAACCAATTAAAAGCATAATAATTCCAAAAATTAGGCCAGTTATCAATCTAATTTTCCATTGAAAAGTATAACCAAAAAGTTTGCTCAACAAAAAAGAGACTAAAAAGTAAATTGCACCAATAACTAAAACTGAAATCAATCCTTTTTTTAACGTCATTACTTTAACTTTTCATTATTATGATGCCTGTCATGATCACGCTTCGTTTTAATATCTAACTTTTTCTCAAAAGCTTCTTGTAAATTGACTCCTGTTTGATTTGCCAAACATAAAACTACAAAAACAACGTCTGCTAATTCTTCGCCAAGATCTTTATTTTTATCTGATTCTTTCTCACTTTGTTCTCCATATCGTCTAGCAATTATTCTAGCAACCTCACCTACTTCTTCAGTCAACTGAGCCATATTGGTTAATTCATTAAAATAACGAACTCCATGATTCTTTATCCATTCATCAACCTGTTTTTGTGCGTTTTGTATATCCATTTTTTAGTTATTGTGTGTAAAATCAATTTAAAACATTAATCACTTCTTCGTAAAAATCTTTAGGGTTTTCTGCATGTAACCAATGACCTGCATTTTTAATCTCTAGAACTTTGTTATTCGGGAAATGTGTATCTATAATTAGTTGCTCTTCTGGCAATATATAATCTGATTTTTCTCCTTTAAGAAATAACGTAGTTTTATCAAATATTTTATTTTTTGGCAATGATCTACCTACTTCAGAATTATTTTCTGTTAATGACAATAAATTAAATCTAAAACCTAATATTTTTTTCTCTTTCCAGAAAACATTCTTCATCAAAAACTGACGAACTCCTATTTCTGGAATATAATTAGCCAATTGATTATCTACTAACTTTCTAGAATTATGAACATTAAAATCAATAGAATTTAATCCTGCTAAAATAGCATTATGATGAGGACTGTATTCTTTTGGTGAAATGTCTACCACAATTAATTTATCAATTAAATCAGGATAAGTACAAGCAAATAGCATCGCTGTTTTACCTCCCATCGAATGCCCAATTAAATAGACTTCTTTTAAATGATGATATTGAATATAGTTATACAAATCATCAACCAAAACATCATAGTTAAATTCATATGCATGAAAACTTCTTCCGTGATTTCTTTGATCTATAAGATGTACCTGATAATTATCAGCAAATTTATTACCTAAAGAACGCCAATTATCACTCATACCGAAATAACCGTGGAGAATTAATAACGGTTTTCCTTCTCCTAAAATCTGCGAATGTAGAACTTCCATTTTATTGCAATCTATGTAAATACATATTTACTACATTTTGTAAACCTAGATAAAGACTTTCAGAGATCAAAGCATGCCCGATTGAAACCTCTGCTAAATTTGGAATATTTTCTTTAAAGTATTTTATATTATCTAAACTTAAATCATGTCCAGCATTGATTCCAAGCCCTAATTCATGAGCAAAAACCGCTGCTTCAGTGTAAGAATTGATTGCTTTTGTATTTCCTTTTTCATACTCAGATGCAAAATATTCTGTATATAATTCAATTCTATTTGTACCCGTTTTAGCTGCTGCTTCAATCAATTTTAAATCTGTATCAATAAAAATTGATGTTCGAATATTATTTTCTTGAAACTCTTGAATCACTTCTTTTAAAAATGATTGATGTGCAATGGTATCCCATCCTGCATTCGAAGTAATTGCATCAACAGCATCAGGCACCAAAGTAACTTGGGTTGGTTTTACTTCTAAAACTAAATCTATAAATGATTTTATAGGATTACCTTCTATGTTATATTCTGTTGTAACAATATTTTTTAAATCTCTAGCATCTTGGTAACGAATATGTCTTTCATCAGGTCTTGGATGAATTGTAATTCCTTCTCCACCAAAAGACTCTATATCTGAAGCTACTTTTAATAAATTCGGAACATTACCTCCTCTAGAATTACGTAATGTTGCAATTTTGTTAATATTTACACTTAACTTTGTCATATCCTAAAATTAGAAAACAAAGGTAACTCATTAAATCATTTTATCCTATATTCGTAGAAGATGAACATTACAGATTACATACTAAATGAAATGAAACCACTAAGTTTAGAAAGTAGTGTTGAAATGGCTATAGAACTTTTTAATAATTACCCTATAACTCATTTTCCCGTTATTGAAAACAACAAATTATTAGGTTCTTTTGCAGAACAAGATATTCGTACTATTGATGAAAATAAAAAAGGACTTACTGACTATAAACATTTTTTGAATCCCTTTTTTACAAACGAGAACTCGAACATATTAGAACTAATAAAAATATTTGCAGACAACGATACGAATATCATTCCTGTATTAAATAGCAAAAAAGAATATATCGGTTATTATGATTTAGGAGATGTTTTAGATGCTTTTTCATCAAGCCCATTTATGATTGAAGAGAGTGAAACTTTAATTATAGAAAAATTAGAAAAAGATTACTCAATGAGTGAGATTTCTCAAATTATTGAATCTAGTGGCGGCAAATTAACCGGTTTATATATTTCTTCTAAAAGTGATAACTTAATACAAATTACTCTAAAAGTGAATACACAAAACATCAATGATATTATGCAAACTTTTAGGAGATATGAATACAAAATAATTTCACTTCATGAGAATGATATTTATTTAGAAGACTTAAAAAACAGGTCTGATTATTTGCAGAAATACTTAGAAATGTAAATCTAAAAATTGATTAATTATTTTGAAAAAAATAGCAATATACGGGCAATCATATTCTATCTCTGCTGAGAAAGAAATTCAAATTTTATTAGAAGTTCTAGAAAGTAATAACATAGTAAGTTTTATAGAGGAAAAGTTTTACAACTTACTTATTGAAGGTAGAATACTAGAAAAAAAATACCCCACATTTTCAAGTTTTTCAGATTTAAACTCTTCTTTTGAAGCTATGTTTACTTTAGGTGGAGATGGCACTATTTTAAGAGCGATAACATATATAAGAAATCTAAACATCCCTATTTTAGGCATAAATACAGGTAGACTTGGTTTTCTAGCTACTATTAATAAAAAACAGATTAAAGAAAGTGTAGAACTTATTTTAAATAAAGAGTTTTCAATACAAGAAAGAACATTACTTTCCATTGAAACAGAACCAAAAATAGATTTATTTTCAGGTATTAACTTCGCATTAAACGAAGTAACTATTGCAAGAAAAAATACAACTTCTATGATTGGGGTAAAAACAAGTTTAAATAATGAGTATTTAACAAATTACTGGGCAGATGGTTTAATAATTGCAACACCAACAGGTTCAACAGGTTATTCATTAAGCTGTAATGGGCCAGTTATCTCTCCAGATTCTAAAAATTTTGTGATAACCCCAATTGCACCACACAATTTGAATGCAAGACCAATGGTAATTTCTGATGAGACAAATATTCAATTAGAAGTAGACTCTAGAGAAAAAGAGTTTTTAATTTCTTTAGATTCTAGAATTGAATCTGTACCACAAAATACCAAGGTTAAAATAAAGAAAGCAGCTTTTACTATTAAAAGTATTACCCCCAAAAACCAATCTTTTTTAAACACTTTAAGAAGTAAATTATTGTGGGGAGAAGACACTAGAAATGAGAATAATATTTAAAAACAACCTACAATAAAAACCTTAAAAATTAGTTATTCAAAAAAGAACAATTATAACTTTATAAAGCAAATTGAAATCCATATATTTGCTCGCTATTTTTTAGGATGAAAAAAAGTATTTTATTAATAGTTTTGATATATTTTTCTAATAATTCATTTGCTCAATTGTATGAAGCAGGATTTTCATTAGGAGGCTCAAACTACGTTGGTGATGTCGGAAGAACAAATTATATATACCCCAACAATCCATCATTTGCGCTATTTTTTAAATATAATTACAATCCTAGAATTGCATTAAGAGCCACGTACAGTTACTTACCAATAAAAGGTGATGACTTAGAGGCAGACACAGATTTTAAAAACAATAGAGGTTTTAGTTTTACAAATACAGTAAACGAATTGGCAATAGGTTTAGAATATAATTTTTATGAATATAATTTATCTGAGACAGATAAGTCTTGGACACCTTATATTCTTTTAGAATTAGCTGCATTTAATTCAATGCACGTTATTTCAGAAACAAGCCAGGGTCAATATAATTTTGAAAATAAAAATTCATTTGCACTGCCAATTGGTGTTGGGTTTAAGTCTAGATTAGCAGGTGCTTTTGCATTTGCTGTAGAAGCCAAATTTAGATACACTTTTGATGATGATTTAGATTTTACAACAACATCTATAGAAAGTTTAGATTTCGGAGGCAATAATAGCGATTGGTATATGTTTACAGGAG
>JBELHK010000059.1:0-15488 GCA_042091415.1 Polaribacter sp.
GTGACCTTCGGGTTATGAGCCCGACGAGCTACCTACTGCTCTATCCCGCGATTTCGGACTGCAAATATACAACAGATTAAAAGTAATATCCAAACTTTAATTCAATTATTTTTTATTTACAATAGTTGTAAATGAATTCACAAAACAAAGTATCTTTGTTTTATGATACATAAAGCAGGTTTTGTAAACATTATAGGAAATCCGAACGTAGGGAAATCTACACTTATGAATGCCCTTGTTGGTGAAAAACTATCCATAATTACAAATAAGGCGCAAACTACTAGACACAGAATTCTAGGTATTGTTAATCATGATGAATATCAAATTGTATTTTCTGACACGCCTGGAATTATAAAACCCGCATACGAGCTCCAAGAAGCTATGATGGATTTTGTGAAATCTGCTTTCGACGACGCTGATGTTTTAATTTATATGGTAGAAGTTGGTGAAAAGGAACTCAAAAATGAAGCATTTTTCAATAAAATTATAAACAGTAAAATCCCTGTAATTTTATTATTGAATAAAATTGACACATCAACAAAAGAAGAAGTTGATCAAAAAATTAGCTATTGGAGAAGTAAAGTTCCAAATTCTTTTGTTTATGTAATTTCCGCTTTAGAAAAGTTTAATGTTGATGCTGTATTTTATAAAATTATTGAACTACTTCCTGAAGGTCCTCCATTTTATCCAAAAGACCAACTTACAGATAAATCAGAAAGATTTTTTGTTAATGAAAAGATTAGAGAAAAAATCTTGATGCACTACAAAAAAGAAATTCCTTATTCTGTTGAAGTAGAAACCGAAAGTTTTATAGAGGAAGATGAAATTATTAGAATTCGTTCTATAATTATGGTAGAAAGAGAAACTCAAAAAGGTATTTTAATAGGCCATAAAGGAGCTGCAATTAAGAGAGTTGGCGCTGAGGCTAGAAAAGATTTACAACGTTTTTTTCAGAAAAAAGTATTTATTGAGTTATATGTTAAAATCAATAAAAATTGGAGAAGCAATAAAAATCAGTTAAAAAGATTCGGATATAACGATTGATTTAACTGTTAAAATAAACTATCGAATTCATCAGAATTTAATTCAAAATAGTACTCCTTTAATAATCAATTTATATGATATTTAATCCTTTAGATTATTTATCATATCGTAAATTGTATCTTTGCAAAAATTTGAAATAACAATGAATAGTATCATCGCTATTGTAGGTAGACCAAATGTTGGAAAATCAACATTATTCAACAGATTAATACAAAAAAGAGAAGCCATCGTCGATTCTGTAAGTGGAGTTACTAGAGACAGGCATTATGGCAAATCAGATTGGAATGGCAAAGAATTTTCTGTAATAGATACAGGAGGTTATACGATTGGTTCTGAAGATATTTTTGAAGAAGAAATAAGGAAACAAGTTGCCTTAGCGATAGATGAAGCTGATATAATTATTTTTGTTGTAGATGTTGAAGATGGTATTACACCAATGGATGCCGAAGTTGCAAATATTTTAAGGAAAGTAAAGAAACCTATTTTTATTGCTGTTAATAAAGTAGATAATTCAATGAGAGCAAATGATGCTATTGAGTTCTATAATTTAGGTTTGGGTGATTATTATACAATATCATCAATTAACGGAAGCGGTACAGGAGATTTACTTGATGCAGTAACAGAAAAAGTAGCAAAGGCCGAAGAAATTGATCTAGAAAAAGAAGAACTACCAAGATTTGCTGTTGTAGGAAGACCAAATGCTGGAAAATCTTCTTTTATAAATGCTTTAATTGGAGAGGATAGAAATATTGTAACAAACATAGCAGGAACTACAAGAGATTCCATAGACACAAAATACAATAGATTCGGATTTGATTTTAATTTAGTTGATACTGCCGGTATCAGAAAAAAATCGAAAGTAAAAGAAGACTTAGAGTTTTACTCGGTTATGAGGGCAGTAAGAACTATTGAACATTCTGATGTTATTATTTTAATAGTTGACGCTACTAGAGGTCTTGAAGGTCAAGACGAAAAGATTTTTTGGTTAGCTGAAAAGAACAGAAAAGGAATTATAATACTTATTAATAAATGGGATTTAATCGAAAAAGAAACTAACACAATGCGTGATTTCGAAGCTAAAGTTCGAAAACAAATTGAACCATTTACTGATGTACCTATTGTGTTTATTTCTGCGTTAACTAAACAACGATTATTTAAGGCTATCGAAACAGCTGTAAACGTATTTGAAAACAGAAAAAATAGAATTTCTACCAGTAAATTAAATGATGCCGTTTTAGAAATTGTAAAAAGCTATCCGCCACCAGCTATAAAGGGAAAATTTGTAAAAATTAAATATTGCATGCAATTACCTACACCAACTCCTCAATTTGCATTTTTCTGTAATCTGCCTCAGTATGTTAAAGACCCATACAAAAGATTTGTTGAAAATAAGTTGAGAGAAATTTATAATTTTTCAGGAGTACCAATAACCATTTACTTTAGACAAAAATAAATGTAAAATCTATTACTGGTCTTTTTTAAAACTTCATCTAATTACAATTTTGTAATTTTGCGTCTTTAAATAAGGCAGAAAAATGAAATCTCAAGAATCAAAAAAAAGTGATGAAGTAATTTTACCTCTTCAACTAAACATATCCTTTAAGAAAGTATATGATATGTTTGAGAAGTATGCTCATGATAATTTTTCTGAACATCCATTTTATGAAGCTGCCAAAAAAATGGTAGATGTTTTCTCTAAAAATGATGAATTAAAAAATGGATTTAGAGATGAAAAACTGTTGAAAAAATACAAAAAAGAAATAGATTTAATTCTAAGTCCTTTATTTCCTGAACCATTATTACTCAATGAAATTAAAGCTGCAACTTTACCTTTTTCATTCAAATCTTTCAAATACTCATTAAGATTAAAAAACATAATAGCAAATGCTGGTGAAGATTATGAATTGAATGTTCGTAATTTCGAAGAAGACAGCATGTACATTATGTCTTGCACATACATACTAGGTTTTGTGTATGGCTTTAATGTTGACATGAAAAAGCCTTTTTATTTTAATATTCCAGATAAAAATACTGGCACAATGAAATATTACAGGGCTGCTTTTAATGCTGATTTTGCAGAAGTATATGCAACAGATAATGCTCCAAAATTAAATAAAAAAGATTTTAAACTATTATTAGATAATTTTGATGACATAGAAATTTGGAAAGAAAAATTCCCTCCAAATAGCTATACATTTAAAGGGTTTGGCCTAATTAATTTATTTGAAGTTACTTCTGAGGAAATGGTCTCTTCTATTAAAGAAAATTTATTAGAAGGCGGAGAAGATTTAGTGCCAAAATTACAAGATAATATTAGAGACTTTTACGGTATAAAAGATCTAAGATTAGGTTACTCAATTTATAATAATATCAATTCAAAATTAAGTGATACTATAATTAAAAACTCTAGCAGTATCATTTTAAATAGGGAAGAAAATATAAATTGCGAAACAGAATTTTTCTGCAATCATATTTTGAAAAAAGTTTTTAAAGAGCAAGAAACCATTGTTATATCTGATGTAAATACATATGGATTAAAAAGTAAAGGCAACGAATTTTATAAGAACCTAAAAAAATCAGATATTCAAAGCATTGTTTTAATACCTATCAAAACAAAAAATGATAATAAGAATCTCGCATTATTAGAAATTGCATCCCCAAGACCTTACGACTTAAACTCTGTAAATATTAATAAATTAAGTGATATTATTCCTGTATTTGAGGCTGCTGTCAAAAGAACATCTGAAGAACAACAAAATGTTCTAGAAGCAACTATACAAGAAAATTACACCTCAATTCATAGTTCTGTTAAGTGGAGGTTTTATGAGGCTGCTGAAAAATATCACATTGAGAAACAAACAAACGAAAATGCAAAATTAGATGAAATTGTATTTAACAATGTTTATCCTCTTTATGGTCAAAGTGATATAAAAGGTTCTTCTGATGCAAGAAATTTAGCTATACAAGAAGATTTAACAACACAATTATCCCTTGCTGTTACTGTCTTAAAAGATGCTTGCACTTCTGAGAAATTACCTATTTACAAAGAACTGATGTTTCGAGTTTCTTCTTATTTAAGTGAAGTTAAAAAAGGATTAAACGCTGGAGACGAAACTTTGATTTTAGACTTTTTAAAACGAGAAATCTATCCTGTTTTTAACCACGTTAAAGAACTTAATAGCGATCTTTCTGAGAAAGTTGACATCTATATGAATCAAATAGATGAAAAATTACATGTTGTTTATGATAAACGAAAACAGTATGAAAATAGTGTAACTCACTTAAATGATAAACTTGCTTTTTTCTTAGATAAAAAACAAGATGAAGCTCAAAAAATGTTTCCTCATTATTTTGAAAGATACAAAACAGATGGTGTTGAATACAATTTATACATAGGTCAATCAATCACAAAAGAAAAAAAGTTCGACTCCTTATATTTATTTAATTTAAGGCTATGGCAATTGAGTGTAACTTGCGAAATGGAAAATATTGCTTTTTTTGAGAGAAAAAATATGGAATATGATTTACGAGTTGCATCATTAATTTTAGTACATAGTAGTGATATGGCTATCAAATTTAGAATGGATGAAAAACAATTTGATGTTGATGGCGCCTATAATATTCGATATGAAATCATTAAAAAAAGAATTGACAAAGCTTTTATTAAAGGAACAGATGAACGCTTAACATCACCAGGAAAAATTGCTATTGTTTATTCTCAAGAAAAAGATGCTCAAGAATATATTAAATATATCGATTATTTAAAATCTAAAGACTTATTAGGTGAAGTTGAATTTTTAGATTTACAAGATTTACAAGGTGTTCATGGTTTAAAAGCTTTAAGAGTAGAGGTTAAATACAACAAAGATTTTCTACCTTATAAAACAATTACTTATAAAGATCTGATAAAAGAAATAGAAAAATAAATTTTATGTTTGTGAGGCAAATGCTATAGAAAACGCAATTACACTCACTATAATTCCAATCATAAATACCGAATATGTAATTCTCAGTAAGTTATATTTTCTATTCAAAACAAGTCCTAAAAAATACAAATCTTTAGTTAAAGAACTATACAAGTATTCTCTGTCTTCCATCATTTCAGATATACCCCACTCAAAATCGTCTAATTTCATTTTATGAAAATTTCCAAAAAACAATAAATTCACTTTTTTATTAGCTACATCTTCTTTAGTAAACTTACCCTCAGTAATATTGGGCCTTGTTGCTAATACTGATAATATGATAGAAATAACCGTAAAAAGAACAAAAATAATTGCTGGAATCAATAAATAATCATTTGAAGGATTATCTAATTTCGGCAGTAAATTAGACAAAGCTAAAGAAAAGATAATTGCATTTACAGAAAGTAATATGTTTGCTTTTGTGTCTGCGATATTACTTAAAGTCATATGGTTTTTTAAGGCTACGCGAAACATAGTTTCAATACCTCGTTCAGGAGTATTAGTTTTATCTTTCTTAAAACCTAAAGACTCTTGTTTTTGATTAAACTTTTTAATATCATCTTTTATGATCTTTAAATTACTCATCAATTTTGAAAGATTTTTCCCCTTTCTTTTTGACCAGTTTTTTAAAGCATATTCAGTATAATATTTATGTTTATTGGTAAAAAAATCAACGTTGGTGTTTGTCCAAGTTACATCATCTAAATTTCTAAAACCTGTCAACTCCCACTCTTTTCTTAACAAATTGGTATATTCAAAAAAGTTTTTTGAGGCCAAATGAGCACAATCAGCATCACGAATAATTTTTTCCAAATCTTCCTTTGGTTCTTTATCAACTTTTGTTGCAAGGATTACTTTTAAAATTGTTTCTATTTTATCTTTAGAAACATTGTTTGACGCCAACCAAGTTTTTGCAATATTTACACTTTCTTCTTCATGCTCATGAGCTCCTTTTATAAAACCTGTATCATGAAACCATGCTGCTAGCAATAAAATTTCCTTTTCTTGTTCTGAAACTGAACTTGCATCGCAAATCTCTCCTACTTTTTCAACAACCCTTTGAGTATGAGATATATTATGATAAACATACTTCTTATCTAATTTTTCATTTAAAAGATTTAAAACGAATTTTTCAGCATCAATTAAGAGTGTATTCATGTAAAATAATTTTATAAACGAATAAGAATAAATGATTAAATATATTTATATCCTTATAATATTCTTGTATATTTATGTTGTGCTTCTGTAAGCCTACAAATTAAGAATTATTTGTAAGCTAACAATATTTTTAAGCCTAAAAACATAAAAGGCAATCCATATTAATTTAGAAAAGAAAGAAAAAACAAATATGCTTACTTGGAAAAATATAATAAACTTTACCTCAAAAAATAATCCGAAACCAGATAAAAGAGTTGAAAAAACCGAAGAAGAATGGAAAGGACTATTAACTTCAGAACAATATAGAATTACAAGACTAAAAGGAACAGAAAGACCTCATAGTGGAGCTCTATGCACAACATACGATACAGGAAAATATAATTGTATTTGTTGTAATAATCCTTTATTTGATTCTACGATAAAATTCAGTTCGGGTTCAGGTTGGCCTAGTTTTACACAACCTATTAAAGAAAACGCAATTAAATATCATAAAGACACTTCTTTTGGCATGATTAGAGTTGAAGTAATGTGTAATAATTGTGATGCTCACTTAGGCCATGTTTTTCCTGACGGCCCAGAACCTAGCGGTTTAAGATATTGTATTAATTCAGAGTCTATGCAGTTAGACAAAGAAGAAAATAAAAATGAATAAAAATTTTCAAATAGCCACTGTTGGAGGTGGATGTTTTTGGTGTACAGAAGCTGTATTTCAAGAAGTAAAAGGGGTCGAAAAAGTAATCTCTGGTTACTCTGGCGGAAATGCTCCTGGCAAACCAACTTATAGAGAGATTTGCTCAGGGTTAACAGGTCATGCAGAAGTTATACAAATTACTTTTGATGCAGATATAATTTCTTTTGAAGATATTTTAGTAATTTTTATAACCACTCACGATCCTACAACATTAAACAGACAAGGAGCAGATCGTGGTACTCAGTACCGTTCTGTCATTTTTTATCACAACATAACTCAAGAAGAAATTGCAAATAATGTTATAGATAAAATGCAAGCTTATTATACTGATAAAATTGTGACTGAAGTTAGTCCTTTGAGTATTTTTTATGAAGCAGAAAAAGAACATCAAAATTTTTATCAAGAGAACCAAGGTTATGGTTATTGCACCTATGTTATTGAACCCAAATTATCTAAATTAAGAGAATTACATTCAGAGAAACTAGCATGAATTTAAACATCAAAAATACTTTTATTGAAGAATTACCTTCAGATAATAATCTTGAAAATTCGAGAAGACAAGTTACTAACGCAGTATTTTCGTATGTTAATCCTAAAAAAACAAAGGCTCCTAAAATAATTCATACTTCAAGTGAAATGGCTAAAGAATTAGGAATTTCTAATACAGAAACTAAATCTGATTTCTTTAAAAATATTGTCACTGGTAATGAAATTTATCTTGATACAAAACCTTATGCAATGTGTTATGGAGGTCATCAATTTGGTAATTGGGCAGGTCAATTAGGAGATGGAAGAGCCATTAATTTATTTGAAATTGAACATCAAAATAAAAATTGGAAAATACAATTAAAAGGAGCTGGCGAAACACCATACTCTAGAACTGCAGATGGTCTTGCTGTTCTACGTTCGTCTATAAGAGAATATTTGTGTAGTGAAGCAATGCACCATTTAGGCATAGCAACTACTCGTGCTTTAAGTTTAAGTTTAACAGGTGACAACGTATTAAGAGATGTTTTATATGATGGAAATCCTGCTTACGAAAAAGGGGCAATTGTATCAAGAATTTCGCCTTCTTTTTTACGTTTTGGGAACTTCGAAATTTTTGCTGCTAGAAAAGATGTGAAAAATTTGAAAATCCTTACAGACTATACCATTAGAAATCATTTTAGTCATTTAGGAAAACCATCAAAAGAAACATATATAAATTTCTTTCAAGAGGTTTCTAACAGAACTTTAGAAATGATTATCAATTGGCAAAGAGTTGGTTTTGTTCATGGAGTTATGAACACAGATAATATGTCTATTTTAGGTTTAATAATAGATTACGGGCCTTATGGTTGGTTAGAGGGTTTTGATTTTGGATGGACACCAAATACAACAGACTATCAAAATAAAAGATACAGATTTGGTAATCAACCAAATATAGGGTTATGGAATTTATATCAACTAGCAAATGCGTTATATCCAATTATTGAAGAAACAGAGTCTTTGGAAGCAATTTTAAATCAATATAAAGTCAATTTTGAAAAACAATCTTTACAGATGATGAAATCTAAATTAGGTTTGTTTAATTCTGATAAAAGTGATTTGCAATTAATTCAGAACTTAGAAGATGTATTGCAATTAACAGAGACAGATATGACTATTTTCTTTCGATTATTAAGTAATTTTTCTGATGAATATTCTGGTTTAAAATTGATTGAAAAAGCCTTTTATGACTTTGAAAATATTTCTGATAATATAAAAAATCAATGGAATTTATGGTTTCTAAATTATAAAGAAAGGTTGAAGAAAGAATCTTTATCAAGCGAAGAACGAAAAACAAAAATGAACGGGGTTAATCCTAAATATGTTTTACGAAACTATATGGCGCAATTGGCAATTGAAGCAGCCAATCAAAATGATTACTCGTTAATAGATGAACTATTTAATCTTTTAAAAGAGCCCTATTCAGAACAAATTTCTAATGAAAAGTGGTTTGCAAAAAGACCTGAATGGGCAAGAAATAAGATAGGATGTTCTATGCTATCTTGTAGCTCATAATTAAAGAAAATAGCTTATTTTAGTATTTTACCTTCTAAATTATAATGATTCACGAACTTAAAGAAATTATCAATCAGGCTGTAATCAATCAAAAAAAAGGATTGAAAAATGTATTAGCTTCAGTTGTTTATTTAGATGGGTCTTCATACAGAAAACCAGGTGTAAGAATGTTAATTTCTGAAAATTTAACAACAGTAGGAGCTGTGAGCGGAGGTTGTGTTGAAAAGGAAATTATACACAGAAGTAAATCTTTATTTAAAGATGAAAAGGCCAAAATAATTACTTATGACGGCAGATATAGATTGGGCTGCGAGGGAATTCTCTATATTTTATTAGAGCCTTTTTTTATTAATGATGACTTTTTAAGTGCATTTAAAAAAGCGTGTTCAAAGAGAGAACCCATTAAAATTACTAGTTTTTTTATAAAAAAAGATGAGGCATTTGGCAACTTTGGTTCCATATTATCATTTCTAAACAATAAAAAATTTTCATTCTCAAAAACTAATCCTACAAATGACAATGAAGTTTTCACTCAAGTTCTTCAACCTGCTTTTAAACTAATTATTATTGGCGGTGAGCATGATGCTGTAAAGCTTTGTAAAATAGCTTCAAATATAGGTTGGGAAGTAAATGTTATTACTTCTATAAAAGACTCTAAAGATATTTCAGGTTTTCCAGGAGCAAACTCTGTAATTGGCGAAACTCCTGAGAGTATTCAATTTGATAAGATTAACGAAAATACTGCTGTTGTAGTAATGAATCATAGCTATATTCAAGATCTAAAATATATTATAAAACTATCTGAATACAATCCAAAATATATTGGTATGATTGGCTCTTTTGCAAAAAGAGAAAGGTTATTCAATGAGTTATTTGAATTTAACCCAGAAATTTCTGAGGAATTTTTAGAATCTATTCACTCGCCAGCTGGTTTACAAATTGGAGCCGAAACTCCCGAAGAAATTTCAATTTCAATCATTAGTGAAATATTATCAGTTTTTAGAAATAAAAAAGCCATTTCATTAAAAGATTTGAGTCGTAAAAGGTATAGTTAAAAAATGGAAAATATCGCTATTTTAGTTTTGGCTGCAGGAAAATCAACTCGAATGAATAGCACGAAACAGCTTGAAAAAATCGGGAATAGCTTTCTTTTAGAAATTGTTTTAAATAAAATAAAAACTTTATTTAATAAAGAAGATATTTATTGTGTATTAGGCGCTAATTTCAATAAAATAAAAAATAAAATCAGCAATAATAATATCTCTATTATTTTTAACGAAGATTACAACAATGGTTTAAGTTCTAGTATTAAAAGTGGCTTAAACTATGTGAAAAATGAGGACAAAAATTACAAAGGAATATTTATAATTCTTGGAGATCAACCTGCAATTGACAATGGCTATTTTAAGGAAATGATCAGTTTATTTTATCAATATAAAAATAAAATAGTTGCTTCAAAATATAAAGAAAAGGTTGGTGTGCCTGCTATTTTCCCTAGTATATATTTCGATGACTTAGAAAAAATAGAGGGAGACAAAGGCGCAAAAGAATACCTAAATAACAAAAAAAATAATGTAATATTTCCTGAAATTATTCCAAATTTAGTAGATATTGACACCCAAGAAGATCTTAAATTATTCAAAAAAAGAATGAATGAAATATAATTTATCAATTCATATATATGCTTTTATAATCGTTTTTTTAACAAGCTGTGCTACTAATAAATTACAAGTAGTTAAAAACGACAACACTACTAAAGAAACCATAGAATCAGAACTCTCTCATTCTTTCTTTTTAATTGGAGATGCAGGAAATTCAACTATGGATGAAGATTCGCCCGCTCTTAAGTATTTAGAAAAACAAATAAAAGATGCTCCTGAAAATTCTACATTAATTTTCTTGGGAGACAATGTTTATGAAACAGGCATTCCATCTGAAACATCAAAGAATTATGCTTTAGCTAAAAGAAGAATTGAAGCACAAACGGATGTTGCAAAAAAGTTTAACGGAAAATCGATATTCATTCCAGGAAATCACGATTGGTATAATGGTTTAAAAGGATTAAAAAGAGAAGAAAAATTAGTTGAAAAAGCATTAGGTAAACATTCTTTTTTGCCAGAAGATGGTTGTCCTTTAAAAAGAGTAAAGGTTTCAGAAGATATTGTTTTAATAATTATAGATACTCATTGGTATGTTACAAACTGGGATAAACACCCAAATATCAACAATGATTGCGAAATTAAAACAAGAACAAAATTTTTCGATGAAGTAGAAAGTTTATTAAAAAAATCGAGAGGTAAAACTACTATAGTTGCAATGCATCACCCTATGTTTACAAACGGTTCACATGGAGGAAAGTATTCGTTTAAAAGTCATATGACTCCTTTGCCAATTTTAGGTTCTCTTAAAAATTTAATTCGTAAAACCTCTGGAATATCGAATGCAGACTTACAAAATAAAAAGTATAACGAATTCAAAAAAAGAATTGTTACACTGTCACAAGAAAATGATAGAACGATTTTTGTCTCTGGACACGATCATAATTTACAATATCTCGTTCAAGATAATATTCCGCAAATTGTAAGTGGTTCTGGTTCTAAAACTACTGCTACAAAATTATCTGAAGGAGCAAAATTCACTTATGGAACTCAAGGGTTTGCAATTTTAGATGTATACAAAAACGGAGCTTCTAAAGTAAAATTTTATTCTGTTAACGATCAGAAATTAGTCTACGAATCTAAAGTTTTTGATGAATTTGAAACCAATTTCAACACTAATTTCACTAAAACTACTAACAAATCTACTAAAGCTTCTATTTATTCTGATAATGAAGTTGAAAAAGGAAAAGTGTATAAATATTTTTGGGGAGAAAGGTATAGACAATATTTTGGAACAGAAGTAGCAGCAACAATTGTTTATTTAGACACACTTTTTGGCGGCCTAGAACCCGTTAGAAAAGGAGGAGGACATCAATCAAAATCATTAAGATTAAAAGATAAAAAAGGTCGTGAATACGTTATGCGAGCTCTTAGAAAAAATGCAGTTCAATACCTTCAAGCAGTTGCTTTTAAAGATCAATATATTGAAGGACAATTTAAAAATACGGCTACAGAAGCGCTGTTAATGGATGCTTTTACAGGTTCTCATCCTTATGCGCCTTTTACCATTGGCGAATTATCTGATGCTATTGGAGTTTATCATACGAATCCTATTTTATATTATGTTCCAAAGCAAAACACTCTTGGGAATTTTAATGATGAATTTGGTGATGAATTATATATGATTGAAGAACGAACATCTTCTGGACATGGAGATAAAAGTAGTTTTGGATTTTCAAACGAATTAATTAGTACAGACGATTTGATTGAAAATTTAAATAAAAGTGAAGATTATGTGTTAGATGAAGAAGCTTATATAAAAGCAAGACTGTTTGATATGTTAATTGGTGATTGGGATAGGCACGAAGATCAATGGAGATGGGCTGCATTTAATGAAGATAACAAAACAATTTACAGACCCGTTCCAAGAGATAGAGATCAGGCATTTTCAATTTTTAGCGATGGCTTACTAATAAGTGTTGCAACATCATTAATTCCTGGTTTAAGATTAATGAAATCTTATGAAGAAGAGTTGAAAAGTCCGAAATGGTTTAATTTAGAACCTTATCCTTTAGACATGATTTTAATTTCTGAATCAAATAAGAATGTTTGGAATAGGCAAGTAAAATTAATTCAACATAATATAACTGACAGTATAATTGATAAAGCTTTTAGTAGATTTCCGAAAGAAGTTCAAGATGAAACAATTCTAGAAATAAAAAGAAAACTTGTTGGAAGAAAAAATAATCTTCAAAAAATATCGGATAATTATTACAAACATATCAATAAATTTCAAGTAGTTCGTGGAACGCAAAAAGATGACTGGTTTGATATTGAAAGATTGGATAACGGAGAAACTAAAATAACGGTTTACACAATAAAAAACGGCAAGAAAAATAAGGTAAAATATCAAAGAACTTTTAATAAATCAGAAACCAAAGAAATTTGGATTTATGCACAAAACGATGAAGACTATTTTGATGTTTATGGAGAAGGAAAAAACCTCATTGAATTAAGGTTAGTTGGTGGGAAAAATAATGACATCTACGATATAAAAAATCGAAAAAGAATAAAAGTTTATGATTATAAATCGAAAAAAAATACATTTAAAAATCGTAATGTTCGAAAAAAGTTAACAGACGACTATGAAACGAATATTTATGATTACAAAAAACTAAAAAACAGCAGTAATATGCTGGTTCCTATTATTGGTTACAACCCAGATGATGGTTTCAAAACAGGAATTGCAAATACTTATACTTCTAATGGTTTTGAGCGAAATCCGTTTACAGCACAACACACTATTTCTGCTGCTTATTATTTTGCCACAAACGGATACGAAATAAATTATTCTTCTGAATTTGCTAATATTTTAAAATCTTCAAATTTAGGAGTGCAAGCAATGTTTACGTCTCCTAATTACGCAATAAACTATTTTGGCACGGGTAATAATTCATTTAATCCTGAAGCAGATAAATTTGAAGATAAAGACTATAATAGAGTAAAAATTAGAAAACTTATTGCTGGTTCTTTTCTAAATTGGAGAGGAGATCTTGGGTCAGAACTTAAAATTTCATTAAACTATGAAGATATACGAGTTGAAAACACAGAAAACAGGTTTATAGGAACTCAAACTGATATTAATCCTGATGTTTTCAATAGTCAAAAATTCATCAATTCAGAAATTGGCTATAATTTTGAAAATTATGATGATAAAGCCTTCCCAACTTTAGGAATGAGTACGGATATAAAATTTGGTTTTACATCAAACCTAGAAAACAGCAGGAATTTTAGCTATCTAATTCCTTCTATTTCTTTTATTCATAAACTAAATTCTTCTGGGCAATTAGTTTTTGCAACTAAGTTAAAAAGTCATTTCACTTTTGGTGATTCTTACGACTTTTTTCAAGCTGCAAGTATTGGGGCAAATGAAGGTCTAAGAGGATACAGAAACCAGAGATTTACAGGCAAAAATGCATTTTACCATAGTTCTGATATTCGTCTAAATATACAAGAATTTAAAACAGCATTATTACCTATAAACGTAGGTATTTTTGGTGGTTTTGATTATGGAACTGTTTGGGGTCAAGACAACACAACTTTTAAAGGATCGAAATTTAATAATTCTTATGGTGGTGGTGTATTTTTTAATTTTGTAGATATGGTATCTGCAAATTTATCTTTGTTTAATAGTGATGATGATCTGAGATTCTCATTCAATTTAGGTTTTAACTTTTAAAAAATAATTAATATGAATATCGCTTTATTCTTTGGTGCGCTTTTTGGATTTTTATCAATAATATTCGGAGCCTTCGGAGCTCATTGGCTTAAAAACAAACTAACTGCAGAACAACTACAAAGTTTTGAAACTGGAGTAAAATACCAAATCTATCATGCAATTATTTTAGTAATTCTAGCTTTTAATTTACAAGATGAAAGTGAAGTTAATACTTACATTATTAATTTATTTATAGCTGGAATATTTCTATTTTCATTTTCTATTTATGGTCTTGTTTTGTCTTCCTTAAAGGGAAAAAAATTAAGATTTCTAGGTCCTATAACTCCAATTGGAGGTTTATTATTAGCTGCAGCTTGGGCACTAATACTCTATAAAGCAATTACTATTTAAATTTTGTGTTCGTATAAAAATCCTCCTTGATTATGGGATTTTTCATCAGAAATCAAAACAGTATTTATATCCTTAAAAGCAATAGATTCTTTTTGAGAGTAGTCTGTAAATGGTATTTTTTTAATTTTTCCATTAAAGAAATTATCATCTGTAAAATCTGAAAAGACTATGATATTACTTTGCGATAATAAAACAACCTTTTTACCATCATTAGAAATATCAGCTGAAGTTATCCAACAATCTTGTTCATTGCAATTATTATATTCTCCAATTTTTTTTGCAATATGCGTTCCTTCTATAGCCGGAATTTTATAAACCGAAGTTAATCCTGGTTGTTCTTTTACCCTACTTTTTGTAAAAACATAAAAATTATTTTTAAAATAAAAGAAAGCCTCCGCATCAAAAAAAAGCTGATTCTTTTTTGGTGGAAATTTATTTTGATCTTCGTAAGTAAATTTAATTTTTGAGACTTTTGCTTTTTTCTTTGATAAGTTATTTTTCTCGACTTTTAAGATACGTAGATTTTCTCTTCTATTTTCATTATTCCCAAAATCGCCGATATAAATATTTCCTTCTTCATCTGAAGTTAAATCTTCCCAATCATGATTTTTAGCATCAATTTCTATTTCTTCTTTTATATTTCCTTTCTCTGAAACTGCAAATAGCCTTGGTTTATTTCCGCTATCATTTATCATCCAGAAATAATTAGAATATTTTATATATTCAATACCTGAAACTTCGTTTAAATCAGTTGGTAATTCTGTAATTATTTTAAGGTTGCCAAAATCTTGACAACTTATATTTAAAGAAATTAGAAATAAGAAATATACCTTTTTAATCATCTTAAAAATTTATCACCA
>JBELHK010000060.1:0-15434 GCA_042091415.1 Polaribacter sp.
AATAAATAAAAAAACTTTTTTAATGAAAGATTTAGAAAAACATTTAAATAATAATGGAATAAAAACAGATCCCTATCAATGTAATGAACTTAATTATATAAAGGCAATATATTATATAAAAGGGTACAAAGCAGCATCAATCTTAAAAAAAAATAAAAGTTTTATTTGTAAATATTGTAAAAGCGATGAGTTAGAGATTAAATCTTTTTTATGCTTAGAATGTGGTAATATACAAGACTATTAAAAAAAATATTTACAGAAGTAAAAGAGTTAAATAATATTTAATATCAATTGTTTAAAAATAAGCAAAGTAGAATTAATTTTAATTTGGATTTAAGAAAACTACTTGTATTAAAAAATTAAGTATATTTTATCAAATAATTTGTTTGTTAATTTTTTAATTAGTTTGTGTTATCTAAAGGTTTACATTTCTCTTTAATATTTTAGCATTCTTTATATTGTAAATGAAGCAAGGAAAATTTATTTAAGTTTATCTAATTTTTAGTGATGTTAATCTAAATAAATTCAACTTGGTCTTAAATAGTTTATAAATTTGTTTTGTAATTTTTAATATGTAGAATAATCTGTTTTTTTCTAAGTGTTATGTAGTTAATTTTTTTATGTATAGATACCTTTTTTTAACGATAACTGCTTATTTGTTGTTTAGATTATTCTATCACCCTGAGTTATTATATTCAACCCCCCGAATATAAGTACACTCAGGGTTTTTTTATTTATTTTCAACAATAAACAACCTAGTGTTTTTCTTTGTTTCTCCACTTTGGTTTTTAATACGTTTCCATTTTATAGTTTTAGATTTTTATTACAATAGTTTCATCCCAATATAAACTGAAATTATGACTTAAGCTTTTTTTTATCCCTCTAATTAAATTATAAAAAAATACATTTCATAACTCCAAACAATTTATATATTTATAATATGGATTTATTTTCTTCTAACCCCGAACATAATATTTTACCATATGATGGAACTTCTAATTATCATGGAGTTATATTAAATAAAAATCAATGTGATTTTTTCTACAATAAATTTTTAGAAACAATAAATTGGAAAAATGATGAGACTTTTATTTTTGGTAAATTAATAACAACAAAAAGAAAAGTTGCTTGGTATGGAGAAAATGAATATTATTATACCTATTCTAATATAACTAAGAAAGCAAATTTTTGGACGAAAGAGCTCCTTGAATTAAAAAACATTGTCGAGTTTAAAAGTAAAGAAACCTATAATTCATGTTTGCTAAATCTTTATCATTCAGGAGAGGAAGGAATGGGCTATCATTCAGATGATGAAAAAATGATGAAAGAAAAAGGAGCAATTGCATCATTATCTTTAGGTGCAGAGCGTAAATTTTCTTTCAAACACAAAAAAAGTAAACAAAGAGTAGATGTTTTTTTAGAAAGAGGAAGTTTACTAGTAATGAAAGATGAAACTCAAATTCATTGGAATCACAGATTACCACCAACTAAAAAAGTAAAAACTCCAAGAATTAATTTAACTTTTAGAACTATTATCTTATAATTACTTTTGTATTTAAAAAGTTTTAGATTGAATTCAAATCAAGTTTCTACAAATATCAATAAGTACATTAGCTCAACAGGTATCTGCTCAAGAAGAGAAGCCGAAAAATTGATAGCTGAAGGTAGAGTTACTATAAACGGAAAACCGGTTGTATTAGGTAATAGAGTTTTCGAAAATGATGTTGTAAAGGTTGATGGAAGACTATTAAAACAAAAACCTAAAACATTATACATTGCTTTAAATAAGCCAATCGGAATTGTATCTACAACAGATTCAAGAGAAAATGATAATATTATTGATTATATAAATCATCCACAAAGATTATTTCCAATAGGTCGTTTAGATAAACCAAGTGAAGGATTGATTTTTTTAACGAATGATGGAGATATTGTCAATAAAATTTTACGAGCAGGTAACAATCACGAAAAAGAATATATTGTAACTGTTGATAATAAAATAACAGAAAAATTCATCAAAAATATGAGTAGTGGTGTTCCTATTTTAGGAACTGTCACAAAAAAATGTAAGGTTGAAAAAATATCAGAAAAAGTATTTAAAATTATTTTAGTTCAGGGTTTAAATAGGCAAATAAGAAGGATGTGTTCTCATCTAGGTTATAACGTTCTAAAACTTAAGAGAATTAGAATCATGAATGTTTCTCTTGGAAATTTAAAAGCTGGAGATTGGAGAGAATTAACCGCAGATGAATTAAAGGAAATAAATAGTATGATTTCTACATCATCAAAAACAGAAGAGGCATCAATATTAAAAGAACAGAAAAAGGTTTCAAAGCCAAGAAAATCAAATAAATTTTCAAAAAATGAGTTCAACAAAAAAAGTGCTAGTTTTAGAAAATCATCCTCTAAAAATAAAAAGTCTAATTCTTTTTCTAAGAAAAAACGAAAGTTTTAAAAGATATTAAATTTTTCACTTCTTACAATAGTAGTATCTTTGCCGCTAATGAATTTTGATTTAAAAAAAACAGACCCAAAAAGTAAAGCTAGAGCTGGACTTATTACTACTGATCATGGAGTTATAGAAACTCCAATTTTTATGCCTGTAGGAACTGTAGGAACCGTAAAAGGGGTTCATCAAACAGAATTAAAAAATGAAATTAATCCTGATATTATTTTAGGAAATACTTATCATTTGTATTTGCGTCCTAAATTAGAAGTTTTAGAGGCTGCAGGAGGTTTACATAAATTTATTAATTGGGATAGAAATATCTTAACAGATTCTGGCGGCTATCAAGTTTATTCTCTTTCTGGTCGAAGAAAAATAAATGAAGAAGGCGTTAAGTTTAAAAGTCATATAGACGGTTCTACACATTTTTTTACGCCAGAAAATGTAATGGAAATTCAACGTACAATTGGTGCTGATATTATTATGGCGTTTGATGAATGTACACCTTATCCTTGTGATTATAATTATGCAAAACGATCAATGCATATGACTCACAGATGGTTAGACAGATGTATGAATCATTTAGAAAAACTACCATTTAAATACGGTTACGAGCAAACTTTTTTTCCTATCGTTCAAGGAAGTACTTATAAAGATTTAAGAAAACAATCTGCAGAATATATAGCAAATGCAGGTGCACAAGGAAACGCAATTGGAGGACTTTCTGTTGGAGAACCAGCTGAAGAAATGTATGCAATGACAGAGGTTGTTACCGAAATTTTACCTGAAGATAAGCCGAGGTATTTAATGGGAGTTGGCACACCAATAAATATTTTAGAAAATATTGCTTTAGGTATAGACATGTTCGATTGTGTTATGCCAACAAGAAATGCAAGAAACGGAATGCTTTTTACTGCTCATGGAACAATTAATATTAAAAATAAGAAATGGGAAAAAGACTTTTCTCCAATTGATGAAATGGGAATAACCTATGTAGATACAATGTATTCTAAAGCGTATCTGAGACACTTATTTTCTGCCAAAGAAATGTTAGGCAAACAAATAGCATCTATTCATAATTTAGGTTTTTATTTATGGTTAACAAGAGAGGCTAGAAAACATATATTAGCTGGTGATTTTAGAGAATGGAAAGACAAAATGGTAAAGCAAATGGATAAAAGACTATAGGTTTTTATAATTATTAAAATTTTAATAAAAGATTATTTTGAAAATTATAGATTGGTACATATTAAAACGTTTTTTGGTAACTTTCTTTTTTACCTTATTGATTTTAATTCCCATAGCAATTGCTATCGATATTTCAGAAAAAATTGATAATTTTTTAGAGCATTCAGATTTAGGTTTTTATCAAATTGTTGATGAATATTATAAGAATTTTATCATCTATTATGCTAATACTTTTATGCCATTAGCATTATTTGTAGCAGTAATATTCTTTACATCAAAACTTTCAAATAATACAGAAATCATTGCTATTTCAAATGCAAAAATTTCTTTTACCCGGTTTTTATATCCTTATTTTATTGGTGCTACTTTAGTAACAATATTATCATTAGCGATGAATCATTTTGTTGTTCCAAAAAGTAGTAAAACACGTAAAGCTTTTGAACTGAAATATATAAAACACAGATCTAAAAAAAATGAACTAAAATTTGTGAGAGATTTTAGTTTACAATTAACAGATAGCACTTATATATTTATTAGAAACTTTAATACCGAAAAGAATTCTGGTTATGATTTTACATCTGAAGTCTATGATGGACTAAAATTAAAATCTAAATTAGTTTCTGATAATATTCGTTATAAAGAAAAAGATTCTCTCTTTGTTTTATTAAACTGGAGGAAAAGGATTATTCATAAAAAAAAGGATGATATTTTTTATGGAAATAAAATAGACACTGTTTTAAATTTTACACCAAAAGATTTAATTTATAAATCGGCACTTTCACAAGAAATGGCTTCAGATGAATTATACAAGTTTATAGATTTATCAAAAAAGAGAGGAGTAAAAAATTTAAATACTTATTTAGTTGAATTTCACAAAAGAACAAGTTTACCAATAGCTTCATATATATTAACAATAATTGCAGTGGCTCTTGCATTCAGAAAACGAAGAGGAGGTACAGGTGTTAATTTAGCAATGGGAATAGGAATAATGTTTATATACGTGTTTTTACTTAAAATTTCTGAAGTTTTAGGAGCTGTTGCAGGTGTAAATTCACTTCTATATGTTTGGTTGCCAAATCTATTTTTTGGATGTTTAGCCTTATATCTATATTATAATGCAAGAAAATAATATTAAAAACTATTTATTACTTCACTTAATCGTTTTTATTTGGGGTTTTACAGCAATTTTAGGAGCATTAATTACTATAGACGCAATTCCATTAGTTTTTTTTAGAATGGGTTTAGCAGTTTTTTTTATTGTTATATTTTTTTTAATAAAAAACAAGTCTTTTAAAGTAGATCAAAAAGGACTTTTAAAATTTTTGTTTACAGGTATAATTATAGCAACTCATTGGGTTTTCTTTTTTAAAGCGATAAAAGTTTCTAATGTTTCCGTTGCTTTAGTTACAATGAGTACAGGCGCATTTTTTACTTCTTTAATTGAGCCTATTTTTTTTAGAAGAAAGATAAAACCTCTAGAAATTATTTTAGGTTTATTTGTTATTTTAGGATTATATGTGATTTTCAATTTTGAGAGTCAATATAAATTAGGAATTATTTACGCCTTGATTTCTTCCTTTTTAGGATCGCTTTTTGCAGTTTTAAACGGATTATTTATAAAAAAATATGATGCAAATACTATTTCTCTTTATCAATTATTTTTTGGAGCATTTTTTGTCCTCGTATATTTATTATTGAGTAATCGTATTAGCATTGATTTCTTTATGTTGCCTACTATGGATTGGGTATATTTAATCGTTTTAAGTAGTGTATGTACAGCTTACGCTTTTATTGTTTCTGTAAAAGTTATGAAATTCTTGTCTCCTTATACGGTAATGCTAACGATAAATTTAGAACCTATTTATGCAATAATTTTAGCTCTTTTTATCTTTGGTGATAAAGAAAAGATGAATCCCGAATTTTACCTAGGTGCTTGTATTGTTTTAGGAGTAGTTCTTGTAAATGGAATTATTAAAAATAGAACAGCAATTCAGGAAAAGATTTTGAGTAAAAGAAAAATAAAAAAGTAGTTCTATTTTATTAAAAAAAGTAATTTTTATAGTATGTTTGTTTAGTAAAACAACATAATCAAATCCGAAAAAATGGAGTATTTAGATTTTGAAATGCCAATAAAAGAACTTCAAGATCAACTTGAAAAGTGTCAAATTATAGGTAAAGAAAGTGATGTTGACGTATCAGCAACTTATAAGAAAATTGAAAAAAAATTAATAGCTGCAAGAAAAGATATCTATAAAAACTTAACTCCTTGGCAAAGAGTTCAATTATCAAGACACCCAAATAGACCTTATACTTTAGACTATATTAAAGCACTTTGTGGAGATACTTTTATGGAACTTCATGGAGATAGAAGTGTAAAAGATGATAAGGCTATGATTGGAGGTCTCGGAAAAATAGGAGATCAATCATACATGTTTATTGGACAGCAAAAAGGATACAATACCAAAACTCGTCAGTACAGAAATTTTGGTATGGCAAATCCTGAAGGTTATAGAAAAGCCCTTCGTTTGATGAAAATGGCCGAAAAATTCGGTATTCCTGTTGTTACTTTATTAGATACACCTGGAGCTTATCCTGGTTTAGAGGCAGAAGAACGCGGACAAGGGGAAGCTATTGCAAGAAATATTTTTGAAATGACTCGCTTAAAAACTCCAATTATTACTATTGTTATTGGTGAAGGAGCTTCTGGAGGTGCTTTAGGAATTGGAGTAGGAGATAGGGTTTATATGATGGAAAATACATGGTATACAGTTATTTCTCCTGAATCTTGTTCGTCTATTTTATGGAGAAGTTGGGAATATAAAGAACAAGCCGCTGAGGCTTTAAAATTAACTGGTACTGATATGAAAAAGTTAAAGTTAATTGACGCTATTATCAAAGAGCCAATTGGAGGTGCACATTCAGATAGAGAAGGAGCCTTTAATGCTGTTAAAGAACAAATTATTGCTGCTTTTGGCGAATTAAAAGATTTAAACGATACTGAGTTAGTATCTCAAAGAATGGAGAAGTATGCAAATATGGGTGTTTATAAAGAATAAACTCAATATTTTGTATAAATCGTAAAAAAGTGAATCAAAATTTTATTCTAGAAATAATTTTAGAATATATAAGTTAAAAAAGAAACCCAATCAGTTATTTAATAATAACGATTGGGTTTCTTTTTTGTTGATAATTTATTTCCAAGATTAATAATCTAAATATTTCAAAAAACAAATTTTAATGAAATAATATCGATGGTCTGCAGCTTGATTACTTTATGAAAAGTAAAATTTCTATAGGCTAATTTAAAATTATCATTCGGATTTATTTATAGGTCGTTTAGTTGGTTTCTCAAAATAGATAAAGTCATCAATTTTTTAAAGTAGAGAATTTAATAATTCCTTTAATGAAGGATCAGAAGGTCTAGGAGCATTTGGATCAACTATTTTTCCTTCAGGGTCGATTAAAATGAATCTTGGAATTCCATTAATCTGATAAGCTTGTTGAAATGAATAATCTTTACCAGACCACAATTGAACACCAGATAAATTTCTTTTTTTTACAAAGTTCTTCCATTTTTTTTCAGCAGCTTCCCAAGAGCCACCACTTCTTGAAGATTCATCCGTTGAAATACTTATAAATTCAATATTTTTATTGTGATATTCTTTTTCTATTGATTTTAAATAAGGTATTTGTTGAATACAAGGTCCACACCAAGTTGCCCAAACATCAACATAAACATATTTACCTTTAAAATCTGATAATGATTTTTTATCACCATTAATATCAAGATAATTCTCAAAAGTTGGCGAAGGTTTCCCAATCCCAATTATTCGGTTTGCTTGATAATTAGTTTCAAAGAAAGTAATGAGCTGTTTATTTTGATTTTTCATCGCCTCATAAAAAGTACTATCTAAATCAGAGTAAGAACTTAAGATACTATCATATTCTTTTTTTAGATTTTTAATTTTTTTATTAAAATTAATTTCATCTAAATTTAAAATTTGTTGAGGGTCTCCAATACTTTGGTTCTTTTTAATTTGAGCTAATACAAAGTTACTATTAGAAGCACCTTTTCCAGAAAAAATAAAACTTTCCATAAACTTATTAGAATCTCCTTTTAAGTATATATCGTACCCATTTTTTAAATATATTGGGGCAGTTTTATTCGTATTTGTAGAAAAACTATAAATCTGACCATCATTATTTTTTAGTGCCAAAGTATCTTTAAAAACTCCATTTTTGTCAATATTAATTTGTTTGATAATACCTTGTCTATTAGATATCGTTATAACAGAATCTTTACTATTTTCAATAGTTCCTTCAATTGATAGATAGTTCTTTGGATGTTCTTGGCTACAAGAACTCATAATTAATAAACTAAAAAGAATTGAGCTTAACTGTTTCATTTTTTTATAATTTTTTACAAATATATGGTATTAAATATCATAAATATTGTTAAAATGATTTGCAAATGCAGTATTGAATTTAGAAATTTGAAAATCAATCAATTCAGCTTATGACATTCTATTCTATAGATAATAAACCTTTAAATTTATCTGATATACAAGATATTATATCTACAAATAAAAAACTTATTTTATCTGAAGATTCAATTGAAAAGATAAAAATTTGTAGGGCTTATTTAGATAAAAAAACGAAATCGATTTCAAAACCAATTTATGGAATTAACACTGGTTTTGGAGCACTTTACAACGTGAAAATAAGTGATGAAAACTTACAAAAACTACAAGAAAATTTAGTGATGAGTCATGCTTGTGGAACAGGAGATGAAGTTCCTAAAGAAATTGTAAAGTTGATGATTTTATTTAAAATTAAAGCTTTTGCATATGGTAACTCAGGAGTACAATTAGCAACAGTTCAAAGGCTAGTAGATTTTTATAATAATGATATTATTCCTGTTGTTTATACCCAAGGTTCTTTAGGAGCTTCAGGAGATTTATCTCCTTTAGCTCATTTATCTTTACCACTAATTGGTTTAGGAAAGGTCTATTATAAAGGAGAAAAAATATCAACAAAAGAGTTGTTAAAAATATTTTCTTGGAACAAAATAGACTTACAATCAAAAGAAGGTTTGGCTCTTTTAAACGGAACTCAATTTATGTCTGCTTACGGAATATATAATTTGTTAAAAGCACACAAATTATCATATTTAACAGATTTAATAGGTACACTTTCGTTAGAAGGTTTTGATGGTAGAATTGAGCCTTTTAATGAATTAATTCATTTGGTAAGACCACATAATGGACAAATAAAAACGGCTCATAGAATTAAAGAGTTTTTAAAAGATAGCACTTTAATTTCTAAATCGAAAAACCATGTTCAAGACCCATATTCTTTTCGATGTATGCCACAAGTTCACGGTGCAACAAAAGACACGATTGATTTCGTAACTACAACATTTTTAACAGAAATTAATTCTGTAACTGATAACCCTAACATATTTGTTGATCAAGATCAAATTATATCTGGAGGAAATTTTCATGGACAACCACTTGCTTTAGGCTTAGATTTTTTAGCAATCGCTTTATCAGAACTAGGAAATATATCAGAGAGAAGGATTTATCAGTTAGTTTCTGGTCATAGACATTTACCTCCTTTTTTAGTCTCAAATCCTGGTTTAAATTCAGGTTTTATGATTCCTCAATATACAGCTGCAAGCATAGTTAGTCAAAATAAACAATATGCAACGCCTGCAAGTGTAGATTCAATAGAATCTAGTGATGGACAAGAAGATCATGTTTCTATGGGAGCTAATTCTGCGACAAAGTGTAAAAAAATTATTGATAACTTACAGACAATCTTAGCAATTGAGCTTTTTACAGCTTCGCAAGCATTACATTTTGTAAGTGAAAAAAGTTCTCCTTTTTTAGAGTCTTTTTTACAAAGTTTTAGAAAAGAAGTTTCAATCGTATATGAGGATAGAGTTTTACATGATGATATAATAACAGCTTCAAAATTTATTGATTCTTTACAGATTGATAGTTCAGAATTATATAATTAAAGGATAATTATCAAATTAAAAAAAGTCAAACTTAAACTAAGTTTGACTTTTTTTATATTAAAACTGAAATGTAGCTTACTAAGCCAACATTGTCACAGGATTTTCTATATATGTTTTTAGAGTCTGTAAAAATTGAGCACCAACAGCTCCATCAACAGTTCTATGATCACAAGTCAATGTTAAATTCATTGTGTTTCCAACAACTATTTGTCCGTTTTTAACAACAGGTTTTTCAACAATTGCTCCAACAGATAAAATTGCAGAATTTGGCTGATTGATAATCGATGTAAAGTTATCGATACCAAACATACCTAAGTTAGAAACCGTAAAGGTACTACCTTGCATTTCTGCTGGTGTAATTTTTTTATTTCTCGCTTTACCTGCTAAATCTCTAACAGATGCGCCAATTTGAGTTAAACTTAAAACATTAGTATGTTTAATTACAGGTACAAGTAATCCTTCATCTACAGCAACGGCAACACCAACATGAATATGTTTATGATAAACTGTTGCATTGTCACTCCAAGATGTATTTACTTGTGGATGTTTTTGTAAAGCCATAGCACAAGCTTTTACAACCATATCGTTAAAAGAAACTTTTGTGTCTGGAATTGAGTTTATTGTCTTTCTTGAAGCGATTGCATTATCCATGTTAACTTCAATATTAAGACTAAAATCAGGAGCAGAAAACTTAGAATTACTTAAAGATTTTGCAATTGCTTTACGCATTTGAGAATTCTTAACCTCTTCAGAACTTTCTTCACCAGAAGCAACAAATGCAGCTTTTGGAGTAGCAGTTTTCTCAGATGTAGCTACTTTTTCTTCAATTTTAGAAACAGGTGTATAGTTCTCTATATCTTTCTTAATTATTCTACCATTTTCTCCAGAACCAGAAACTTCTGATAGGTTAATTCCTTTATCTGCTGCTATTTTCTTAGCTAAAGGAGAAGCAAATATCCTTCCAGTAGATTCATTTGTAGAAGAATTTACAACAGGTTTAACTTCTTCTTTAGTTTCTTTCTTTTCTTCTTCTACTTCAACTTTCTTAGCAGGTTGATTTACAACACCACCATTCTCTACAATACTATTAACATCTGTACCTTCTGGTCCAATAATAGCCAATAAACTATCTACAGGTGCAGTGTCTCCTTCTGCAACTCCTATGTGTAATAAAGTACCTTCGTAGAAAGATTCAAATTCCATTGTTGCTTTATCAGTTTCGATTTCAGCTAAAATATCTCCTTCTTCGACAGACTCTCCTTCCTTTTTTAACCAAGTTGCAACAGTACCATCTGTCATTGTATCACTTAAACGTGGCATTGTAATGACTTGAACCCCTTCTGGAGTAGCAACAGGTTCTGAATTGTTTTCTTCTTTAATAATCTCTTGCTTTGATTCTGTTATAGTTTCAGTTTCTGAAGATTCTGAAGTACCGCTCAATAAACTAGAAATATCTTCGCCTTCATCACCAATAATAGCTAACAATTGGTCTACAGGTGAAGTTTCACCTTCTTGAACACCAATATGTAACAATGTTCCTTCGTGAAAAGATTCGAATTCCATTGTTGCTTTATCAGTCTCAATTTCTGCTAGAATATCACCTTCTTCAACTTTGTCTCCAACTTTTACTAACCATTTTGCCACAACACCTTCTTCCATGGTGTCACTTAATCTCGGCATATTTATAACTGTAGCCATATTTTAACTTATAAAAGGATAATCTTCTTGTTCATAAACAACATCATATAATTGTTGAGGATCTGGGAATGGAGATTCTTCTGCAAATTGCTCACATTCTTTTACCATTGCTTTCACCTCTTTATCCATTATTTTAATATCATCTTCAGTACCATAACCATTTTCTAAAATAATATCTTTCACTTGAGTAATAGGATCTATTTTCTTGTACTCTTCTACTTCATCTTTTGTTCTATAGTGTTGAGCATCTGACATAGAATGTCCTCTATATCTATAAGTCTTCATTTCTAAAAAAGTAGGTCCATCTCCTCTTCTTGCTCTAGCAAGAGCTTCATCAATCGCCTCAGCTACTTTTACAGGATTCATTGCATCAACTGGTCCACAAGGCATTTCATAACCTAAACCAAGTTTCCAAATATCCGTATGATTTGCAGTTCTTTCTACAGAAGTTCCCATAGCGTAACCATTATTTTCACAAATAAAAATAACTGGCAATTTCCATAGCATAGCTAAGTTAAAAGCTTCATGAAGCGAACCTTGTCTTGCAGCACCATCACCAAAACATGTTAAAGTAACGCCATCACTTCCTTTATATTTATCTGCAAAAGCAATACCAGCTCCTAAAGGTATTTGACCTCCAACAATTCCATGTCCTCCATAAAAACCAAATTCTTTTGAAAAAATATGCATTGATCCTCCCATACCTTTTGATGTACCAGTAGCTTTTCCAAAAAGTTCAGCCATTACCTTCTTTGGGTCTTCTCCCATACCTATTGGTTGAACATGATTCCTATACGCAGTAATCATTTTATCTTTAGATAAATCCATTGCATGAAGAGCTCCTGCAAGAATAGCTTCTTGGCCATTATATAAATGCAAAAAACCTCTAACTTTTTGTTGTATGTAAACAGATGCTAATTTATCTTCAAACTTTCTCCAAAAGAGCATGTCTTTGTACCAATCTAAATAGGTTTCTTTGGTTATTTTTTTCATTATTAGTGATAGTTGTTTGTTAATTTTTATCTCCCTTAAAAGAATTAACCACAAAAATAATAGTTTTATAAAGAATAAAAAAACGTGAGATTTTAAATTTTATCGCAAACGATTTAGTTAGCTCTTTATTTGTCTTTTGCAACAACGATGGTTGCTTTAGCACCTGTAGCCAAATTCCATTCGTTTTCAGATAATAACATACCTGCATCATTGAAAACTTTGAATCCTGCAGTGTTAGGGCCTGAAGTTCCTTGGTTAAGAGCTACAAAGGAAATTTTATTGATACCGACCTCTAAAGGAATATTGAATTTTTGATAACTGCTTTGTAGAGTGATATTGTAAATAACAGGGATATCATTTACATAAATAGTAACTCTATCTCCGTCTGGATATTGAAAATCTCTACAAATAATATTTACACTTTCAGAGTTTGTTCTAACACTACCTAAATCTTGATCGATTTTAGGAATAATGTATTGGCCATTAATTTTTTGGAATGCCTTTAAAAACTTTTGCTCGTTTACCTTGGCCTGAGAAAGAATTCCTTTTTTGTTTAAAGCTTCTTTGTCTTGTTTCTTTTTGAGTTTTTCTTTTTCTAATTCATAAGCTTTCTCAAAACCATTAGCGCCATTAAATTCTATAGATTTTGGCTTGTTAATTTCTTTAGTGTTGTTTAAAGTAATTGACTTTACTTTTCCTTTTTCTTTGTTTGCTCCATTATTTGTATCTAATTGAGCAGAAATAGAATCACTTGAAAAAATGAATAAAAGAGAGATAAAGAATTTTAAAAATAATTTCATTTTTAATTATTAGATAACTACTATTAGCAAATATAATGCCGATTTTTAATGATTAGCTATAGATTTTGTTAAAAGAGTTATTTAATAGAAAAATTAAAGTACTTATTGGGGAAAGGCTCATTTTTTAAAGTAAAATGCCACCATTCTTTGTTATAAGGGGTAAAACCATGTAAAAGCATAACTTCTCTCAATAATATTCTATTCGCTTTTTGTGTGTTGTTTATCTTTTGATAAAACGGATGAGATTGTTTTCCAAAAAAATCAAAAGGACTGCCCATATCAAGTTCTTTATTGGTCTTTAAGTCTACAATTGTTAAATCAACAGTGCTTCCTCTTGTATGCCCTGATTTTGATGCAATATAACCTAATTCAAAAAGTTTTGATTTTGGAATATTTGGATAATACTTGCTTTTCATTAAAGTGTCACTTAAAACTTTCGCCCATGTTACAAAATGGTTTACAGCTTGCTGTGGTCTGTAACCATCATAAACCTTTAAACTTAATCCTTTTGATAATAAATCTTTTTGAACTTCTTTTAATGCTTGAGCTGTTGGTTTTGTTAGAATTAAACAGTTTTTTTCATAACCATCAATTTTTTTTCCTATGAAATTATTATTACCAAAGTAGCGCAAATCAACTTTAATGGTTTTATCTATTTCATTTAAATAAACGAATTCATTTGGTATTTGCTGGCTGTTGATTGATAGACTATAAATTAAAAAGTAAAAAGCAGTAATAAAATTCTTCATAATTCAAAAATAAAGAAAAGTAAATTAGTTTGATTATTCTTAATTTTGATTTATGGAAGAATTGACACTAACCACACCAACTTTATTATTTTCTGCAATTTCTTTAATTATGTTAGCTTATACCAATCGGTTTTTGGCATATGCTGCAGTAATTCGTAATTTACATGATAAATATCTTCAAAAACAAGATGATTCTTTGTTAAGACAAATACAAAATTTAAAGTTACGATTAACCCTAACAAGATGGATGCAAATTTTTGGTATAACAAGTCTTTTATTTTGTGTGTTAACGATGTTTTTAATATACATAAGTTATCAAACAATTGCTATTTGGTGCTTTGGTTTAGGTTTATTGTTACTCATTTTATCATTAACACTTTTAATAAAAGAAATACATATTTCTGCACAAGCATTACAGCATCATATTGCTGATATAGAAGATCATTTAAAAAGGAATAAATAATTATTTTTTCTATTAAAAAAAATAGTCGCCGTTTATATATAACGACGACTTACCAAGTAAACTAATAAAACCAAGTATTAGTACTGTAATTAGAGTTAGCTATTCTAAAAATTAACAGTTTCTTGAAAAATCATCTAATAGAAATTAATATCTGATATTGTAAAGTGCTTATCATCAATCTTTTTCATCTCTTTATTTTCTATTTTGTGAGCTTCGCTTTTTAATGTTTCTTTTACTTTTTCTTCTGTTTTTCCGCTTAAAAACAAAGTAAAAAGAGCAATTAAAATTTTGAAAATTAATGATTCTTTAAAAGGTTTTAAAAATGAATTCATTTTTTATTTTTTGGTTGATTGATTGAAATTTATTTGGCGGAAATACTACCTCCAGAAGAAGAGTTTTTCGAAATTTTTCTTGGATTGCCTTTAAAATCAATATCGCCTCCACTAGAAGCACTAGCATTGATACTTTCTGATGCATAAATATTGATATCTGCACCACTAGAAACATTTACGTTCGCATTTCTACTTTTTAAAAGAAACGCGTCTATAGAAGCGCCACTTGTTGCACTCGATATATGATTTTTTGATGTACCAGAAATTTCAATATCTGAGCCACTAGTTGCAGATGTTTCAACAATATTAGCTTCTATAGAAATATTAATATTAGCGCCGCTAGTTGCTCTTATTTTTATTTCATTTAGGCTCAAAGCATCTTCTTTTGTGTAAACATCAGAACCGCTTGTAGCCGTTAAAGATTCTAAATTTTTTATCGTAACATATACTTTTTTTGATTTGGCTTGCCATATACTTTTTTCAGCATAAATTTTTAGTGTCCCATCTTGTACATCCGTAACAATTATGTCGTGTAAATTTTCGTCTGCTTCTAAAATAATTTCATTTTTAGGTCCTTGAGTTAAGTATACATCTAAACCAGTACTTACTTTTATTTTTGTAAAGTTTTCTATCGTTGTTCTATCATCGATTATTACATTTCTATTGCCGTTAATTTTATTTAGTAAGTTGATATTACAAGATGTTAAAATTGAAGCAAGAAATAAAATTGGAAGAAGTTTTTT
>JBELHK010000061.1:0-15315 GCA_042091415.1 Polaribacter sp.
TTATAGATATTTTGTGCAAGCCAGATTCATTATTGTAAGATATAGAAATAGGAATGATTTTCCCTAATGCGTTAAAAAGAAAGATATCACTATTTTGATTTAAATTTTGTAAATAGATTTCATTTCCTTTTGCAGGGTTTGGAAAAACAATTAAATCTTCGGTTATTTCAGAATCTTCATTTGTTTCATTTTCAAAATAAGACATTGCTTTAGAGAAGGCACTTATTCCGATTTTTTCACCAATTTCCCTTCCTAAAAGATCATCTGCAGGAGGATGAATACCTCCCCAAATTCTTGATAAACTTGTCTGGTCTGATGCATCTCTGTAGGTTGCCCATTGTAATTTTACATCTACAGAAGGTCCTTTTTCAAATTTTAAAAAATCGTCTTTTTTTGCAATAAACTCTCCCATTCCTCCAGGAAAATATTCATCACCTGTTAAAAGAGTTAAAACTTCAGCAGCTGCTCTTGAGAATGTTGAGTGTCCGGAAACATAGCCAGCAAAAGGAGGAGTTACAAAAGAGGGTTTTTGATATGGCCACCAATTTTCAGCTAGAATCCAGTCAACGCCAGCTAAATCAGTTTGTGGATTACTAATATAATTGTGTCCTTTCCAGGCTTTTAGTTTTATTTTTCCTACATGTTGATTATTATTACCACGGATAGGATCTGTATCAGAAATGATTTCTATATATCCGTTTTTTAAAGGAATTCCTGCTACATGATAATTTGGTAAATTTTCATCTGAACTTTGTCCAAGACTACTCATGTAGCGTATGGCTGAAATTGGACGAATATAATCATACCATCCTTTAACACTCCATGCAGAAATTGCAGCATCGTGCATAGCACCTCCTAAAGTAAAGTATGATTTTATATCCCATTCTAAAGTTGATAATTCTTCTCCTGTTCCTGCCAATTTTTTCATTGTTTGTTCATGATCATTGACATAATTCAAGATGGTAAACCAATGTCCTGGAGGAGTTTCAGAATCTGGGCCATCAGCCCAAAATTCGGCTAAAACTCTTGTGTAATCTCCTCTAGGAACTATTTGAGTTTGATATGGAGTTCCAGTTTTAGGGTTTATAGATCGTCCAGTACTTTTATCACCTCCATTAAATTCATCATAAAATTCATCATAATTATTAAATTGTTTCGGATAAGAGTTTATGTCTACATTGCCCAAAGAAGCAGGCGAGATATCCCACATAATACCATCACTAGGGTCTAAATGAGCACTCCATAAAGAAACTAGAGAAAAATTCCACATGTATTGTTCACTGTTTACATCTTTTTCATTTAGATTTAAATAAGGAGGATTTCCAGGATCATGATATACTTTGTATATATTTCCGTTTCTAGAAAACTCAACTTTATCAGTATCTGTAAGTGAAAAACTAGAGACATTTCCCCATTCTGGTCCTAAAAATTTCGGGGTATCGCTGTTGATTAAATTTCCACTTTGATCAATGAAAGTGTTAAATGTTAGTGGCTGCCATCTATTTGGATTTTGTAATCCATTTGATAATCCAGGCAAAGTTAGATTCAGACTATTATTTACGGGTGTATAATAGTTATATTCATAGTCTTTTTCTTCATTTGAATCGTCTTGAAGCCCGTATTCAATTATTGTTTCAGCTATATAATTTCCAAGAGCTGCGGCATCTCCTGAAGTATAATCTGTAGTAATAACACCAATGTCGTAGTTTAATTGATTCATAATTAATTGGAATCTTTGAAAACTTTGTTCAGCTCCTGGGGAATTTTTAAAACGATGTGCTAAAACGCGATACATGGCGTAACTTATTGTTTTTGATAAGCTTTGTTCTATGTTTTCATTTGGTTCAAATTGATTAAAAATAGATGTATAACCATTGATTGTCTTACCTAATAAATATGTTTTTGAATTATTATAAATAGCCCAACTATCATACATTGCTATTGATGTATGAAATAGATTCCTTGCATGAACATTTGGTCTCGCAAAATCGTTTCTAATAGCCTCTAGAAGAGCTTCATTCCATAGTCTCGCAATTGATAAATCAGAATCAATTCTATCAATACTTAATTGAACAAGAAGTGCTGAAGGGTTACTATTACACGTACTATTGGTTTTAATAACAGAAATATTACCTTTTTCATAAAACCCCCATTTCACTTTTACTGATTCAGATCCTTGTCCTTCAATTATTTCTCCGCCAGTAACAGTCCAAATTGCACTAGAATTATTGTCTAGGTTTATTGAGTAGGATTCAATATTGTTAAATGCTGATAGAGTTTCCCCTAAAATATTACTAATTTCTCCATATTCACAAGATCCATCATTAGATGTAGCATCTGGGTTGTAAGTACATGAGTTTGGGTCAGTGCAACCTAAAATCTTTTGTGACAAATTTTGATTTAAAAACTCTATACCAGTATTTTCAGTTAATTTTATCCATGAATTACTGCTAATATTGGTGTATGTTTCTTCAATGCCAGAAGGCCATTTAATATTCAACTCGTTTATAGAGTTTAAATTATCTAAACCAAAATGAATGGGTTTGATACTTTGTGATAAAAAACCAACACCAGAGTAGTTTTTCATCATAATTCCTTTATTTGTTTTAATTTCTAAGATAGCACCAAAACCGTTTCTGTTTGATTGTTTTCCTTCTAGAGAAATTTTCAACCAATTTTTGCCTTCTGTATTATTTTCATAGAAGTAAGATTCTCTATCGTGATTGGACACATAAAGATCTAAATCTCCATCATTGTCATAATCGAAAGAAGCGGCTTCTTTACTTTGAGTAAAATCTATAAGATTTACTTCAGAAGTAGCTTCTTCAAATTTATTTTCTCCTTCTAGAAGTAAGTTTTTATAATATGCATTTGGTCTAATGAGTTGGCTAAAGCCATTTGCTACAAATAAATCAAGATCTCCATCAAGATCAAAATCTTCGAATTGACAACCCCAAGCCCAGCCAGTTTCTTCAATATTATAGTTTTCTATGTCTTCTGTAAATTGATTGTTTCCATCATTTATATATAAGGCATTTTCTAGAATTCCGGTTAAGAAAATATCAAAATCTCCATCATTATCAATATCACTTAAAGCGATACCCATGTCATCAAAATGATTACCTATACCAAAATCATTTGCTTTCTCTTCAAAACTTTTTCCATTATTATTGATATGTAAAGAATTGGGTTCTTGAAAATCGTTTGATACATAAAGATCTAGCCAACCATCGTTATTAAAATCATAAGGAACCATTGCGTAACTCTGCCTTGATTTTCCATCTGATTTTAATGGACTTGGAGTATTTATGATTCTAAATGTACCGTTTCCATTGTTTTTAAATAGTGAGTTTCCTCGGCATCCTCCCCAATCATTAATATAAATGTCTAACCAACCATCATTATCATAATCTAACCAAGTAGCACCTGTATTATAACAACTATCATCTACTCTTATCCCAGATTGTTCTGTAATGTTTGAAAATGTTCCATCTTGATTGTTATGGAAAAGTTGAATTCCAGAAATATGAGTAAAGAAAAGATCTGGGTATCCATCATTATCAAAATCTCCCCAAGAAACTCCGTATTTAAATCCTGATAGACCAATAAAATTTTGTTCAGGAACATCTTCAGGAATTAGATTTAATAGGCCTGATTGTTCTGTGATATCTGTAAAAGAACCATCGTTATTATTTCTAAAAAGTCTGCTGTAAGAATCTGGATTGTCAGGGTTATCTTTTGCTTTTGCGACAATAAAAAGATCTAAATCAAAATCATTGTCGAAGTCTGCTACAGCAACTCCATTGTTGTTTTTTAAAACTTCTAAACCAGCAATATCTTCTATACGCTGAAAATTTTGAGATCTAGAAAAAAAGGAACATCCTACAAGAATAATTGCAAATAAAAAAAAGTTTTTTACACATATATTACAATAATGCATAAAACTAATGTAATTCGCAATTTTCTTATAAAAATTTATTGTCTAAGAATAGAATAAATGTTGCATATGTTAAAGGAACTTAGTTCAGGGCTTTTTTATATACATTCAAACAACGTTCTCTTGCAAATTTGTGATCAACAATTTCTTTTTGATAATTGAAATCCTGAAATTCAGGAACCCATTTTTTTATGTATTTTAACTCTTTATCGAATTTTTTAATTTGTGTTGTAGGGTTAAAAATTCTAAAGTAAGGAGCGGCATCAACTCCAGAACCAGCAACCCATTGCCAGTTTCCAACATTACTTGCCATTTCATAATCGTGCAATTTTTCTGCAAAATATGCTTCACCCCATCTCCAATCGATAAGTAAGTGTTTGCATAAAAAACTGCCAACAAGCATTCTAACTCTATTGTGCATGAAGCCTGTTTTGTTTAACTGTCTCATTCCTGCATCTACAAAAGGGTAGCCTGTTTTTCCTTCACACCAAGCCTTGAATTCTTCTTCATTATTTCTCCATTCTATTCTGTCATATTTACTTTTGAAAGATTTCTTCTCTGTGTCTGGAAAATGCCATAAAATTTGCATAAAAAACTCTCGCCAAATTAACTCTTGCCAAAAAGTTTCATTTTTTTCTGAAATAGCTTTGTTAATTGCTTTTCGAATACTTATCGTTCCAAAACGTAAATGAGGACCAAGTTTTGAAGTTGCATCTTTTTCTGGGAAATTTCTTGTTTCTTCATATTCTTTAATTATTTGCGAATTAATATTGAAAGAAGCAATTTTCTGTGATGATCTTTTAAAATTTAAGTCTGATAAAGTTAAGTTCGGTAAATTTTTATCGTTAATTAAGTTTGAAAAATTGATTCCTTCTGAATGATGATTTATATCTATTTCTTTGAATTTCTCTTTCCAAACTCTCATATATGGTGTATAAACAACATAAGGGTTGCCGTCTTTTTTTACAACCTCATTTTTTTCAAAAATAACTTGATCTTTAAATGTTTTAAATTGTATTTTGTTTTGTGACAAAAAATTTTCTATTTCTGCATCACGTTTTTGGGCATATGGTTCATAGTCTCGGTTTGTATAAACTTTTTCAATAGTATAGTCTTGTAGAATTTTTGAGAATACTTCTTTAGGTTTGCCGAAATGAATTGCTAGACTGCTATCGTATTTTTTTTGAAGTTCATTTCTCATGTTTTGAAGTTCATCAAAAATAAACGTTACTCTAGCATCATCTTTAGGTAATTTATTTAGAATATAGCTATCAAAAATAAATATGGGCAATACATTTTTATTCGATTTTAGAGCTTCTATAAATCCGATATTATCATCTAAACGAAGATCTCTTCGAAACCAAAAAATATTAACTTCTTTATTCATTTTTATATTCTCCAAAAAGTTCTATTAATTTTTTTTCCCTGTAATTAAAAATTTCTTCAAGTTTAGGTTTTACTAAAAACGGATGAGCTAATTGCCCAACAAAACCTAATGGTATCTTATAGTGTATGATATCTTCCATTTCAACACCATTGTCAATTTGATGAATAAAGTGTTTATGATGCCACATTGCATAAGGGCCATATCTTTGTTCATCAACAAAATATTTTTTTTCCTTTATATGTGTAATTTCTGTTACCCATTTTGTTTTAATTCCTAAAATTGGAGTTACTATATATTGTATTATTTGACCAGAAAACATAGGCTTGTCTGCACCAGAGAGAATCTGAAACCCCATATAATCTGGTGTTATAGTTTTTAAATTGTACGGACTTGATAAAAATTTCCAAGCTTCATCTAAAGTAATAGGAAGTTTTTGTTTTTTATGTAAAGTATATATTTTCAAATTAGTTATGTATAAGGATGTATAGATTAAGTGAAGTCGCTACGCAAAGCCATAGAGCATAAGGAAGTAATAAATATCTTTCTTTTTGTAGATTACTACTTACTTTAAAAAAATAAATAAAAATTAATGATGTCAATAATATCAAATTAATAAGACCTAGAAATACCCAATGTTTATTGAAAAAAATGAAGTTCCAGCTTACATTTAATAAAAATTGTATCAAAAAAATAAACCTATTTCTGAAAGTATTTTCTTTTAATAAAAGTTTTCCAAGATATATAGAAAAAGTAACCATTATTAAAGTCCAAGCAAACCCAAAAACCCATCCTGGAGGATTCCATGGAGCTTTGTTTAAATTGATATACCAATTTGTCGATGGTCCATCATTCATAAACCAATTTCCAATTGCTAAACCACTAAAATTTATGATTAAAAATAAAATGGTAATTTTTAATCGTTTCATTATTTATTTTGATTGAAGTGCTTCTATTTTCTTTAGAATAGTATCTGCTTCTAAATACTTCTGATCGCTATCTTTTCTACTTATAGATTGAAGTTTATAAGCCTCAGACATTAACTTTTTATATTCCTTTTGAAGTTTCTCTAAAGGACTATCCTTTTTAAATAAACCAAACATTATTTTAAGTGTTTAATAATTTTTGAGCTTGTAGGTTTGGTAATAGAAAAATAATAATCAATAAGATTACCATCATCATCAACAAGATATTTCTGAAAATTCCACTTTACAGAAGAATTCTTCTTACCATTAAAATCTTTTTTGGTGAGCCAAGAATATAAAGGATGTTGATTTGAACCTTTCACATCTATTTTTTCCGTCATTAAGAATGAAACACCATAATTTACTTCACAAAATTCTTCAATATCATTGGCATTGCCTGGTTCTTGGCTTCCAAATTGATTGCAAGGAACACCAATAACTTGCAAATTTTCTTTATAGTCTTTGAATAGTTTTTCTAAACCTTTGTATTGAGGAGTAAAACCACATTTAGATGCAACATTTACAAATAACAGATGTTTTCCTTTAAAATCTTTTAGATTTATTGCCTTACCCTGTAAACTATTTATGTTTATATCGTAGATAGATTCCATTTAAACTTGGTTATATTTTAAAATTAACAATACCACAGTCCAATTCAAATATTTGACCAGAAATTGATTTTGCTTTATTTGATGTTAAAAATGTAGCCATATCTGCGACTTCGCTAGGCTCTAGGAATTTTTTTAGCGGATGACGTTCTGTTATGTTTTCTATCATCCTTTCATTTCTTAATAATTTAGAAGCCAAGTCTGTATTTGTTACAGTTGGTGCAATCGCATTAACACGGATTGTAGGAGCAAGTTCTGCTCCTAAAGATTTTGTTAAACCTTCTATAGCAGATTTTGACGCAGCTACGCTAGCGTGAAAAGGCATTCCTAATTTTGTTGCGACAGTACTAAATAATAAAATATTAGGAGAATTTCCTTTTTTGAGTGCAGGCAAGTATTTTTGAATCGCTTTAACAGCACCTATAACATTAACTTCGAAGTCTTTTCTAAAATCTTCTAATTTTAATCTTGAAATAGGCTTTAGATTGATGCTGCCAGGACAATAAATAAGAGTATCTATATTTTCTATATCAGGAAGTTCATCTGATAAAATATCAACAGAAAAATGAGTAAGATTCGGGTTAGACTCTTCTGGTTCTGTTCTACTTATATTGAAAACATGGTTATTTTCAATTAAGTTTTTTACTATTTCTTTACCAATTCCTTTACTTCCCCCGATTATTACTGTATTTCTCATGTTGCTTTTAAGGTCTTCCTTTCAAGCGTTTTTCAATTTTTTGTTTTACAACTGTTAAACGCTTCATGTGATCCATAATAACAGGATCTTTTTCTAATTTATATACTTCGTTTAATTCTAAAATAAGTGCCTTTACTTCTCTTGAAGCTAAAATTCGATCACTAGTAGTTTTGAATGAAAATTTTCTATTTTCAAATTCTGAGGCTCTTTCTAATAATTCCATGATTTTTTAGGTGGTTTTATGACTTTCGAATATAAGTATAAAAGTTAAAAAACCAACTAAAATATAAAATAATTAAGCAGCTGATAAAGGTTTACCTTTTAAACGCTTATCTATTCTTTGCTTTATTGTGGTTAGTCTTTTCATGATATCCATAAGTTTAGAATCTTTCGTTTCCTTATAAACCTCATTTAAACTTAGAATTAGAGACTTAGCTTCTCTTGATGCCAATATCCTATCACTAGTTGTAGGAAATCTCATTTTTCTATTTTCGAATTCTAGTGCCTTTTCTATTAAATCCATTTTATTAATAATTTAACGTGTTTTGTAATTCAGCTATCTTTTCCTTAGTATTGAATTTACCACCAAAATAAGAGGTAACTGTAGAGGAAGTATCATCTTTAATTCCTCTTGAAGAAACACAAAGGTGCTTTGCATCAATAATTACAGCTACGTCTTCAGTTTGTAAAATTGTTTTTAATTCTTCAGCAATTTGGTTCGTTAATCTTTCTTGAACTTGAGGTCTCTTAGCGTAATATTGAACTATTCTATTTAATTTAGAAAGACCTATTACCTTACCTGAAGAGATATAAGCGACATGAGCTTTACCTATTATTGGAACAAAATGATGCTCGCAATTAGAATAGAATGTAATATTTTTTTCAACTAACATTTGGTTGTACTGATATTTATTATCGAAAAGCGCAACCTTAGGTTTGTTATTAGGATTTAAGCCAGAAAAAATTTCATCGATATACATCTTAGCAACTCTTTCTGGAGTTCCTTTTAAAGAGTCATCTGTTAAATCTAAACCCATTACATCCATTATTTCTTCAAATAAAAATGCAATTTTTTTCTTTTTTTCTTTGTCAGAGATTTTAAAAGCATCTTTTTTCATTGGTGTTTGTAAACCTGTAAACAGATGATCATCCCCAATTTCATCATTTGAAAATCCGTTGATTTTTGATGATGCTTCTTTTTCTTTTAATATTACTTCTGTAATCATAATTGTCTTTTTTATGTGCTGTCTTTAAGTACTCTAATCTTAAAAGCAAAGCACGGTTAGTTATCTTTTTGCTATAGAGTTATTTGATATTGTTTTTTGTCTTGTACATTTAAATCTACCCGTTTCAAAGGTTCTTAGTTTTTCATGTTTTGTCTTTCTTCCTTGTACTCTTTCTCTCCACATTTTAAAACTGCTTGGTTTCATTTCTTTTCTCATTAAAGAAATTACTTCTTGTTCTTTTAAACCAAATTGAAATTTAATTGCCTCGAATGTTGTTCGATCTTCCCAGGCCATTTCAATAATTCTGTCAATTTCTATACCACTTAATTCTTTCATTGATAGATTTAACTTATTCTTCCATATATATCATAAATCTCATCATTTTTTATTTTAAGATCTAATAATTTATCTATGAATTTTTTATTTTCTTTAAAAGTTTTATTTTTTTTAAAACGAACATAATTTCCTTGTGCATGAACACTAAAAGTACTCGTCTTATAAATGTATAATTGATAAAATGGTATTGCCCAAGTAAAATTTTGTAAACCTTTGTTTACGTAGATTAAAATCCCTTTTTTTCGTATTTCTATGTTTCCGTAATTTATATCAGAAACTTTATTGAGTAATGATTTAAAACCTATACTTACATCTTCAATTATCATTCTTTTAGAACCAGTTCCTTTTAATTTTAAAGATTCAAAAAAAGTATATGACTTTCCTACCAAGTCATTAATCATAATTTCAGCATCGGTATTTTTATGTGTGGTATTTAAAATCATACATCAAAGATAAAAAATATTAATTATGTTTAACGGATAATTGAATAGGTTAAACAAGAATTAACAAAATATTATAATTAAAAAAAATGATTTAAGAAGTGCTATTTAGCTTAGATCTAATAGCTATCGTATGTTTTTTTAAAATTCTTTTATTTTCTTCAATTACATCGATATCACTTTTCATACTCCAAAGAATATCTAACGCTTTTTTTCTATTTGTTTTAATATTTACTATTGGTTTAGGGTAGTCTTCGCCTAATTCAAAATTATTAAATTGCTGATCTAAAGGAGTCATTAAGTAAGGTTCGTGTATAAATGCTTTTGGTAATTCAGCTAATTCAGGAACCCATTTTTTTATGAATTCTGCATTTTCATCATGTAAAATACTATTCTTTATTGGGTTATATACTCGTAAATCATTAGTGCCTGTTTCACCTGCTTGCATATTTAATTGCGGAAAGTGAATGCCTGGTTCGAAATCTAGAAATAATTTAGATAAATGCTGCGATGATGCTTGCCAAGGTTGCCATAAAATATGTGTAAAGAAAGAAACTAACATTGAACGCATTCTGAAGTTTAAATATCCTGTTTCTATTAAACATCTCATAGAGGCATCTATTAAAGGAAAACCTGTTTTACCCTCTTTCCAAGCTGTTTGATATTCAATCGATATGCTCTTTTTTAACTTATGATATCCTTTATTTAAACTAACTTCTTCCATGGTATGCTCCATTTCAAATTTTTGAATAAAGTGGGCTTGCCAGCGTAATCTAGAAATAAAAGCGCTTATTTGTTTTTTATTTTTATCATTTAAAGACGATAAAGCTTTTTGATAAACTTGTCTTATCGATAAATTACCCCAAGCAATATATGGTGATAATCTACTACAACTTTTTCTTGAAAGTTCTGGTTTTGATATGTGAAACATATAGTTTTTATGGCGCTCGTTGAAAAAACTATTTGCATATTTTAACGCTACAGAAGTTCCTCCTTTTTGAAAATTAGAATTCTCTAAAGTATCTAAGTTTGTTTTGTAGAAGTACTTTTCTAGTTCTGTAATTTTAGAAGTGCTTAAAAATAAATCGGACTTAAATCGAGGTGAAAATTGTTTGACATTCATATATTCTTCCCAACTTTTTAACCAATTTACTCTGTTTAAAAGTCCTCTTAAAACTCCATTATTTTTATTTTCTATCCATTTTATTGAATTATTTCTACAATATCTTGCAAAATCTTTATCTCTATTATAGGTAATTAATAAACCGGTTTCTTGATGTGAGAAAACCGTATGAATATTAAATTCATTCTGCAATTGATTAAAAACAGAAGTTACTTCTGAGGTAACGCAAAGAATTTGTGTACTGTATTGCTCTAATTGATTGTTTAAATCTACAATAGATTGCTTTATGAAGTTCCAATGGCGTTCATCATAATGAGGGTCATCAATTAAAGATTTTTCGAATACGTAGAGTAAAAGCGTGCGTTTTTTTGATGAAAGGGCATTATATATTGCCTCATTATCTTGCAAACGTAAATCACGTTTAAACCAAACAACATTTATTTCTTCTTTATTAGTATTCATTTAAATTATTAATAATATGATTTGCCTTTTCTTTAATTTTTATTTTTTCTTCGGATGACATTTTATTGTGTAAACTATACATCATTTTCATTCTAAAATTAGAGGATAACTTTTCTTTTTTATCATCTAAAAAATTCCAGTACAAGCTATTAAATGGGCAAGCATCCTTTTCATATTTTTTTGATTTATTATAATAACAAGAGCTACAATAATTCCCCATTTTATTTATATAACTACCGCTAGAAATATAGGGTTTTGTAGCAATTTTACCTCCATCAGCAAATTGACTCATTCCTCTAGTGTTAGGTAGTTGAACCCATTCTATAGCATCAACATAGATACCTAAATACCAGGCATCAACTTCATTAGGGTTAATTTGTGTTAATAAAGCAAAATTACCGGTAACCATTAAACGTTGAATATGATGTGCATATCCATTTTGTAGTGAATTATTTATAGCGTTTTTTAAACAGTTCATTTTTGTTTTACCAGTCCAAAAGAAGTCAGGGAGTTTGTTTTTATTATCTAAAAAGTTTTCTTTTTTATAATTTGGCATCAGCATCCAATACATGCCTCTCATATATTCTCTCCAGCCTAATATTTGCCTTATAAAGCCTTCAACTTGAGAAATTTCAATTTCATCTTTATTAATTCTAAATTCCTCGAGGACACTTTCTATGATTTCTTTCGGAGAAATCATTTTTGTATTCATTGCAAATGATATTTTCGAGTGATACAAGAACACTTGTTCTGTATGCATAGCATCTTGATAATCACCAAAATGAACTAATAAATTTTTACAGAAATAAGTCAGTTGCTCTAAAGCTTGTTTTCTTGAAATAGGATATTCAAAATATACTTCGTTAGTTATTCCTATTGTTTCAATGTTTGCTTTTTTGATATCATTTACTATAAAGGAAACATCATTTTTAAACTCTTTATCTAAAGGAATTAATGTTTCTCCTTTCCATTTTTTACGGTTGTTTTTGTCATAATTCCATTTGCCTCCCTCAGGTTGATTTCCGACCATTAAAATTTGATGTTTCTTTCGCATTTCACGATAAAAATTTTCCATCAAAAATTGCTTTTTCCCATCAAAAAAAGTTTTTAAAAAGCTTCTTTCTGTATAAAAATGTTCTGTTGAATTAACTTTTGAATTAATATCTAGATTTTTGCAAAATTCTTTAAGTTGTTCGTCTAGTCTGTATTCATCTGGCTCTTGATATTCAAACCGAGTAATGTTGTTCTTTTGTATTAAGTTTAATAGGTTTTGAGTGAGGTTTTGAGTATTGTTTTCATCGTTTATTTTTAAATAAACAACCGTTTTATTTTTTTTAACTAATTCGTTAGCGAAATTTCGCATTGCAGCAAAGAAACCAATTACCTTTTTAATATGATGCTTTACATAATCTGTTTCTTGTCGCATTTCGAACAAGCAATAAATTACATTTTCGTCTGACTCTGAAAACCAAGAATGATTTGAGTTCAATTGATCTCCTAAAATTAATCGTAACGTTTTCATTTTAAAATAGTGTTTTTTCTAACCAAATATTTCGGTATTTATAGTTAGAATCATATCTCTCAGCTTGAATTTTGGTATTGAATTTTCTATCTCTTGGATCGTTGCCAACACCAGCTACATACATCCAATTGCCATAATTGCTGTGAACATCATAATCTAGAAGTAAAGATTCGAAGTATGCGGCGCCAATTCTCCAATCTTGTAATAGCTCTTTAGCAAAATAAGAAGCTACATTTTGTCTGCCTCTGTTGCTCATCCATCCTGTTTCTTTTAATTCTATCATGTTTGCATTAACAAAATCATCATTTGTTTCACCATTAATCCATTTGGATATAATTTTAGTGTTATTGTTCCAATCGTATTTTTTATTTAAAATTCCTTCTATTTTAAAGATTTTATTGTCATATTTTAACGAAATATATTTAAAGAAATCTCGCCATATTAATTCAAAAATCACCCAATATGTAGATTGATTTTTACCAAATTCAGACTCATATTTTTTAATTTTATGATAAATCGTTTTAGCAGAAATACTTCCATTTGCAAGCCAAGGAGAAAACTTTGTAGAATAGTCTAGCCCGATCAATCCATTTCTAGTTTTCTTATAAAAACTTACCTTTTTACTCTCAAATAAATAATAATCTAACCTTTTTAATGCTTCATTTTCACCTCCTTTAAAAGGAAAAGCGGTTTTATGAGATATTTCAAATTTGTCAAATCCTAATGTTTCAAGACTAGGTGTTTTTGTGTTGTTTTTTACAATATTTTCTTTAGGTAGTTTTATGCCATTCGTTTCTTCTAAGATATCTACATATTTTTCAATTTTTTTTCTAAAAGAAGAAAATACATTTGGGATATTATTAAAATTACTTGATACTGTTTTTGGGTGATATAAAAACTGATCATAATCTTCGATAATTTTTACGTTCTCAGAAATTGACTTTTTAACTAAAATATTTGTCTCAGCTTCTTCTGTAGTCCATTCTTTTTGCGTATAAATTGTGTTTATTGAAAAATCATCACACAATTTCTGAAATCTGTTTTCAGGAGCGTCAAAGTAGGAGAGAAGAGTGATATTCAGATTAGCTAGATTTTCTTTAAGATTTTCAATCGTTTCAATTAAAAACTTCGCTCTAAATTTTTCTGTTTTTTTAAAACCAAACTTATCACTCTTAAAATATTTAGGATCAAAAAAGTATACAGCAATTACTTTATTATGATTTAAAGTTGCTTTTTGTAAACTAATATTATCATGTATTCTAAGGTTGTTTCTAAACCAAATTAAGCCAGTATGTTCTTGTTTTTGCTGCATTTTTTGCTACAGTATTTTACATTTTCCCAATTTCTTTCCCATTTTTTTCTCCAAGAGAAAGGTCTATTACAAACCGGACAAGTTTTTTGTGGTAATTGATTTTTTTTCAAAACCTATTTGTTAATGTTATTTATCATTCCGTTGAAAACAAACCAATGAAAAGGAGCTACCGCATACCAATATAAACGACCTGCTAAACCATGTGGTCTAAATGTTGCAGTTTGATATAAAGTGTTTTCTCTTATTTTAAATTCTAACCAAGCTTCACCAGGAAGAACCATTTCTGCATATAATAAAAGTTTACCATTGTCTTTATCAGCATAAATTACTCGCCAAAAGTCAAGTGCATCGCCAACATTTAGATTTTGCGGATCTCTTCTTCCTCTTCTGAGACCTGCTCCACCAAAAAATTGATCTAGAAAGCCTCTAATTTTCCATAAAAAAGTTCCATAATACCAACCAGTTTCACCGCCAATTGACCAAATTTTATGTAAAGCTTTTTCTTTGTTTTTTACTTTTCTTTTTTTCAAATCTTTAAAACAACCAAATTCAGGTACGTTAATAAACTCGTGAACGTAATTTTTTAATTTTCCACTACTTATGTATGAATCTTTCCAACTAGAAATAATGCTGTTTTGTTCAATTTTTTTAAAAGCTAATTGTACCGATTTTTTATATTTTATGGGCTCAATATCTAATATTTGGTTGATGTTACTTTTGATGCCAATAACTTCAACTCCCATTGAATTTACTAGAGAACTTGCCAATTTATAAGATGTAGATGTTACAAAATATAGCCAATAAGAAGAAAGATTAGGTGTCATTACAGGAACAGTATAAATCCACCTTTTTAATTTTCTTACTTCAGCAAATTGTAAAAGCATTTTTTTATAGGTTAGAATTTCAGGGCCGAAAATATCATAAGATTTATTGTATAGCTCTTTCTTTCCAAGGGATTTGTATAAGAAAGACAATACGTCTCTAATTGATAAAGGTTGCGTTTTCGTATTCAACCATTTTGGAGCTACCATAACAGGTAATTTCTCTACCAAATCTCTAATTATTTCAAAAGAAGAGCTACCTGAACCAACAATAATTCCTGCTTTAAATGTTGTCAAAGCATAACTCTTAGATTTTAGTGTTTTTTCAACATTTTTTCTTGATAATAAATGTTTTGAAAGTTTAGTGTCATTCGTTATCCCGCTTAGATATATAACTTGTTGTAAAGAGGTTGTTTTGGCAAAACGCTTAAAATTGAATGCACATTTTTCTTCTAGAATATGAAACTCTTTTGCAGAGTTAG
>JBELHK010000062.1:0-15098 GCA_042091415.1 Polaribacter sp.
GATTAACTCCTCCGAATTCTCCAAAGTATTGTAAATCTTGAATATTATTTGCTGGCTTAAATTTCATGAGTAACTATTTAATTTTACATCAAAATTAGTTTTTAAAAGAATATTTATCAATCAGTATAACTAAATATAGTTTTTTTATCTATTTTTATTAAATATATAAGTATTTTTATCCGAATAAATGATATAAATGAATTAATTTAGAAAAATTTCATCATGGATTATATAGACAAAAGACTTATAAATTTACTTCAAAAAGACTGCAAACAAACTACAAAACAGCTATCGATACAACTAAATTTATCTGTAACCGCTATTTACGAAAGAATTAAGAAATTAGAAAAAGAAGGTGTTATCAAAAACTATGTTGCACTAATTAATAGAAATAAAATTGATAAATCATTTTTGGTTTTTTGTCATGTTAAATTGATACAGCATTCGAGAGAATATGTTACAATTTTTGAGAAAGAAATTATGAAATTACATGAGGTTTCTGAGTGTTTTCATGTAAGTGGTGACTACGACTATATTTTAAAAATATATGTAAAAGACATGGATGAATATAGAAATTTTATGGTTTCTAAATTAACTACTATAAAATATATTGGGAGTACTCATTCTATATTTAATATATATGAAGTGAAGAATTCAAATGTTATCCCTTTTTAATTATTTTTTTTAATTCTATATCATAAGATTGAACATCGATTAACTCATTAAAAAACTCTTTCAAATTATAATAATCTTCACTAGAATAAATAGCTTGATTAATTCTATGCCTGTAATTTAAGCTTAAAACTTTTCCATTAAAATTAACCCGAAATGTAAGAGAAGCTCCATTATTTGGAGTTGTAATTTTTTTCCCTTCTGGGACATTTACCACCTCATAACCATCTGGTACATTAAAAGTAAGTATATAATTAAAACTCCTTGTATATCCGAAGTTTACAGGATAAATTCTCTCTTCCAATTTAAATGGATTTGATTTAATTCTTTCTGTTAAAAAAGGATTAATACTAATTTTATTTTTTTCTAAAATTGTTTCTTCAGATACAAGTGAATAAGATTCAATCAATGACTTTTCTAAATTATTTTCATTTTTAATAGAATGATCAAATATTTCAAAATCTAACAAATTTGATTCTAGATTACCAAGGTGGTCTTCTCTATTTATTTGACTTAATTTTTTTCTATTATTACTAGCAAAATAGCCACTTCTATTTATATTTAATCTTCCTTCAATTTCGTTATCTTCATTAATTTTAAGCTGAACAAAAGTTCTAGTAATATTTTTATTTATAGGTTTTACATGTTGCCAATAACTTCCATTTTTAAAATCTAAAACCCTTCCTTCTCCATTTAAACATTTTAATGGAAGTTGACCAAAAGATATAAACTTATCAGTTGCATCTAAAAAGTACGTCTTATCGCCAACTACAGCTTTTACAATAATATAATTAAAATCATTAGTTATTGGAAATAATTTTGTTGGTAATGCTCTGCCTCGTGTAGCTATCATAACAATGTAACTTTCAATACCTACTGCTTGTAGACTGTTGTATAATGATAAATTAATTGCATCAACACCTCCCGTTTTTGCCTCGTATGATTTACGAACATTAATCTGCTTTGAAGACCAATAACGCCCATCCCAACTAAATCTATTTTGAATATGCTTAAATATACTTTTAGTTCTTTTTAATTCATCTTCTTCAGATAAAAGTTCTTCTGGAAGGTTTCTTACAAAAAAGTTTTTTTTATTAATCTGACCATCTAAGAAATTCTTCTTGAAACTAAGATCTGCATCTTTCCAAGTTTTTGTATATTTTTTTATAGTTCCGTCAGTATTTGTAATTGATATAAGATCAAATACTATGTGAGATAAATAATTATCTTCACTCAACATATAGTCTTCTTTTTTAAAGGCAGGAATGCTATCCATACCAAACTCAAAGACTCCACACTCACCTCTTCCTATACCAGGAAGATAAACACATTTTTTATTGATAAAATTTTTATTTCTATCTAACTCTAAACTCCCAACAAGTCTAATATTATATTTATAATTACCAAGGAAAGAAAATATAAAATCACTCTTTAATTTAGGAATATCAGACTGAAAATACCAATCATCAATTGAAGGGTAAGGAGAAATAATACTATATTTATATTCAATAACACTACCTTCTTGGAGATTTGGTATTGTAAAAACTACTTCTTTCCATTTTTCATTTACATCTTTTTCAAAAATATCTTTACTATTAAGCTTTGTTTTTTTAATAACACCATCTTCTAATTGATATGAAAAAGCTTCAATATCTATAACTTTTTCTTTTTCATATAATGAAAACTTTATTGTTCCTTTATTAAATCCTTTACTGTTAAAAATTTTAGTTCTATTGTAGTAATCTGTTCTAAAATCTAAATTATGTTTTTCAGACAAATAATTTCTCCCGAACTCCTCTAAAACCAAAGCCTGTGAAGTTGTATCCTTCTCATAACTTTTCATTTTCAACTCTTCTAAAGTTACTTTGTTGAGTAATAAATCCTTTTTATTTTGACTATAAATTGAATTTACAATTAAGAGGAATACTATAATTATTCTTTTCATCTATCTAATTAAATTTTTACCAGAACAATTTTTTCAGTTTCCTTCTTAACAAGTTTATCATAGAAATCTTTTAAATATGCATAATAATTTGAAGGAATTACAGCTTTGTTAAATTGCAATTTAGAAATTGTGTTTACTTTATTACCTGAGGTTGAAACTTGAAATTTAAATACTCCAATATCATTGGGTAAAACTAAAGCTATTGGTTTTGGGACTGACTCAACTTTATAGTTTCCAGGTATCTCTATTATTACCCTCTCTGTATCTTCCCATGCAGTTGTAAAATCTACAGGAAACTTTCTTTCATCTACTTTGAAAGGGTTTTCTCTTTTAGCCAAAAATAATAAAGGTTCAATATATATTTTATCATTTATCGTTTCCACTAAATCTTCTGAACTAAAATTTATATTTCTTACAATAGGTTTTCCAATTGAATTTTTATTTGATATTTTAAAATTTTCAATTTCTATATTATTTTCATCTTCGAATTTATTAATTAACTCGTCTTGTTTAATATGATTATAATTTCTTCGAAAACTAAGAGCTCTAAGGTTTTGATATTTAGTTCTTAATAAACCTTTAACCTCAAGATCTTCTGTTAATTTTACCATAATGATATTTTCCGCTTTAGCATGTTTAGATGCTGTTAACTTTACCCATGAAGAAATACCTCCTTCAGAAACCAACATACCGTTCCAATTTAAGGATCTTGCTGGAAGAACATTTGGCAAACTATAAGGTTCTGTGGCATCTAATAAAGCATATGTATTATCAGGAAAGGTTACCATTGAAATAACATAATCAAATCCTTTAATAGTTGGAAATAATGGAAGCCCATTTCCTCTTGAACTAACTAAAACAGGGTTGGCATTTAATCCTGCAGAACGTAACATAGAAGTAAGAATTAAGTTAATTTCTGCGACATTTCCAGCATTTTCTTTGTAGGCAAATTTTACACCTTTATCAGCAAATGTTCCATAAAACCCATTCCATTTCACTTTAGACTTTACAAATTGAAAAATTGAGAATAATTTTTGTTGATCTGTTTTCGCATCTTCTAAAATATTCTGTAAATCAGCTTTATAATAATTTGTCTTTTTCAATTCTGCTCCAAAAGAAGGCGATGAATATATCTGTTTACTTATATTTTCCCAAGAGGTTGTGTAATTTTTAAAACTACCCCCGATAGAAATGAAATTTTCACTAGCTAATTCAAATTTAATTCCTCCTCTATAATTATTTATATTTGCAACAAATGCTTCATCGTCTTTAAGTGCAGGAATATTTTCTCCTTCAAAAGAATATATATTAGTCCTAAAATTTATTTCTCCAATGTTACTTAACTTTGAAGACTCGTTCATAGGTATATTAAAATAACCTTTATTTCTTCTATTAAAAATGAAGAATTCAGGTGTTTCTACCCTACTTTTTAATTCTTTTATAGGAATACCTTTCTGAAATTGAATATCTGGAATTGAAGTTGCATAAGGAGAAAAAATTGAATATTTTAAATCTAGAACGCAGCCTACTTTTACATTTGGCATTGTTATTTTATAAACGCTATTATATTTATTAACCTTTTCTTTAAAAATACCAGCCTTATTCAGTTTTTCTTTAACAATTTTACCATCTTCTTCACTAAATGTATATCCTTTTATTCCATTAACACCCTCAGAAGTCTGATTATCCGGATTATAGTACCGAATAAGATTTGTAGCATAATCATAACCTTCTTGTGTGTAAATTTTTATTCTTTCATGTATATCTGTAATTAGCTGAAATCCTTGATTTGAATTATATGAAAAGTATGATCTCCTATATTTATAGAGATATGCAGCGTCGGCAGTAGAATCTCCTGGATAGTATTTTTCTTCGATTTCTTGTTTTGATACTTTTCCAAACTTTATCTTTTGGGAGAAAGAAAAAGTTGAAATGAATAATAGCAAGACTAAATTGATTTTATTCATTAATAGTTTTTTTAGTAATTAGTATTCTTAAATTATCTGACTTTGTAATTTTCTTCCAAAAACTTCTATAATTTTTGTATTCTTCTTTTTTATGAAGACCTTCCTTTATATAAATTTCTCTATAGAAGTTAAAACTCTTATCATCTATCTTTTTAAAAGTTAATTTGTAAAAACCAAATTTTGAATTTATCTCTATATTTTCTGGAATAAAATCTAAGGAATAAGATTCTGGTAAATTGATATTATATACATCTATGTCTTTAAATCCTCTTTCAATTTCTAATGAAAGATTTCGATTCCTATATCTCTTTGGAACGTATGAACTTTTATTAAAAACATTCACTCTAAATAAAAACTCATTATCTTTTATAGTTGCATAATTTTTAATGGTAAGATTTAGCTTCTCATCTAAATAAACACTATCCTTATTATTTTCAATTTCAATAGTATTAAAATCTAAATTATTTATGTAATCCCAAATTTCTGACTTATACTCTTTTTCTAATTCTTTGGTTGTAAAACCGTCTAAGTAAGATTTATCATCATATTGAGTTCCATATGAAAGCCTTGAAAGATTAGCTGCAAGATCTCCGTCATCAGAAAATGTAATATTATAATTTGCTCTTTGAAGATTGTAATCATTTTTATATGAAGTTGTATGCTTTATTTTCCCTCCTTCAGGTGTAATTACTAAAACATCTCTATCGTCTGTAAAAGATCCTAAAAAGCCAAATGGAGAAGTTTGGCTTGTACATTCTAGCCAAATATCATTTCCTTCGTTAGGTAAATTTAAAATAACATGATTACCTTGAATTGAAGTAAAACCTTTATTTATATCTCTCTTTTCTTGTGCATAAACTACCGTATAGTATGAAGTAACTCCGACAACATCTAATAATGCTTTTGTATAATTTGTTAAACCTTTACAATCTCCATAACCTACTTTATCAACCTCATTTGCTGCAATAGGCTCCCAACCTCCAATGCCAACTTGAACACTTATATAACGTGTTTTATTTTGCATATAATTATATACAATTTTTGCTTTTTCTATAGGATCAGAAACTCCTTTTACCAATGATAAAACTTTATCTTTTGTTTCTTCATTTAAGACATTTTTTCCTAGCAACAAATTATCATTCATCCAACTACCAAACTCACTCCAATTTGTATATTCTCCATATACACCTTTTAAATAAGATTTATTTAATGCTACTGTTACCTTTGGTAAGAAATCTCTGTATGAAATAGAATTTCGTTCATACCTAAAAGCTTTTTGATTCTTTAATGTGTAACTTAATTCTGTTGAATTATTTACTTTTTCAATTTCAAAATTTTTAAAATTATCTTCATTAACTCTCCATAAAAACTGTTTTGGATTACTAATTTTATATGAGCTTTTTTCAACAGATACATAATACCCATTTACAGGATTCCACCAAGGAATAAAACCTGTAGTACCGGTTTTATATATAGATTCAAAAACTAAAGTATAAGGGTAAGAAATAGGATTATAATCAATGTATTTAACTCTTGAATCTGAATAAAGAGTCCCACCATCTACAGCACTTACATCTATAAAATCTTTTTCTTTATATTTTTTAATTTGATTACCTGAAGCATCATAAATGAAAGCATTTAGTTTAGTTATTTTTGTATCATTATCATAACTCTGAGAAATAATCGCATCACTATTTCCTAGTTTATTTAAAACGGTTACAACAACTTTTTTCTTGACAACCATTTTATTCAAATCTTCTAACAAAATTTCAATAGAATTATCTCTAACAATTGCATTCGAATTCTCAGTTAATTCAGTAGGTATAATTGAGGTTGAAATATTATTTTGTTGAGAAAATAAAGAAATATAAAGTACTAAAAAGAGGAGTGTAAGATTCTTTTTCAATTTTTTTTGTGCCAAATTAAAAAAGAAAACCCAAAACAAAAAGTTTTGGGTTTAAAAAATAAAGATTTATTTATTTACGCCTTTGTCACAACCGTAAAAGACATTTCCATCATATCATCTATAAATTTATCCTTTAAATTATCGAAGAAAGATTTAGAAGCATATTTAACATTAAACTGCGCTCTATCTACACTAAAAACTTCACTTTTAAAAGTGCTTACTCCGTTTTCAGTAGTAACTGTCGCTGGTATTGTAATACTTTTTGTTACATCTTTAATTGTTAAGTTACCTGTTACATGTAACTTATCTCCTTTATCTTCAACAGATGTAATTACAAATTTTGAAGTAGGATATTTTTCAACATCAAAAAAGTCTGCGCCTACTAAATGACCTACTAATTTTCCGTTTCCTTTATCATCTGCAGGAATATCTAACACTTTAATTGAATTCATATCTACTACAAATTCTCCTTCAGTTAATTTACCACCTTCTAATTTGAATCCGCCACTTTTTAAACTAACAGTACCATCATGAGAACCTGTTGGTTTTGTTCCTTTCCAAGTTAATACAGATGAATTAACATCTACATTATCAAATTCTGCAACTTTTTCAACAACTTTAACAGCTTCTTTTGCTACTACTGCTTCTTTTTTTTCGCTCTTGCATGAAGATAAAACTCCTGCAGATAAAGCTAATACTAATACTATTTTTTTCATTTTTAGTTAATTTAAAATTTTGTTGTAGCAAATATAATTTATTTATTTCCCTTGGAATATAAATTAACATAACTTTATTACTCTCTTACTTTCGAATCTATAATAATCGTTACAGGCCCATCATTTAGTAAGCTAACTTTCATATCAGCTCCAAATTGTCCCGTTTGAACTTCTCTACCAATTTCTTTTTCTAATGAAAAAATGAATTTCTGATATATTGGAATCGCAACATCTGGTTTCGCTGCTTTTATATAACTAGGTCTGTTCCCTTTTTTTGTTAATGCATGTAAAGTAAATTGACTGACAACAATAACATTTCCTTCTACATCTTTTAATGATTTATTCATTATTTGATTATCATCATTAAAAATTCTAAGATTAGCTGTTTTTCTAACCAGGTAATCAATATCTTCTTGATTATCATTATCTACAATGCCCAAGAGAATTAGTAATCCGTTTTCGATCGAAGCAACTTCTTTATCTAATATTGTAACATTTGCTTTAGAAACCCTTTGAATAACTATTTTCATTTACTATTCTTCTTCGTTCCAAATATCTGTTCTGTAATGTTCAGTTTCTTGTTCTCCTTCTAAAATTTGCAAATAACTTTTGTAACGCGACCACGCAATTTCTTCATTTTCTAAAGCTTCTTTCACAGCACATTGAGGCTCTTTTAGATGTAAACAATCGTTAAATTTACAATGTTGTTTTAAAGCAAAAAACTCAGGAAAATAATCGCCTAATTCATATTTATCCATATCAACTACTCCAAAACCTTTAATTCCTGGAGTATCAATAATTCTAGCATTAAAATTTAAATCGAACATTTCTGCAAAAGTTGTTGTATGTTGCCCTTGTTTATGTTGATCTGAAATTTCTTTTGTTTTAAGATTAAGTGAAGGTTCAATTGTATTCACTAAAGTTGATTTACCAACACCCGAATGCCCAACAAACATTGATGTTTTATCAACCATTAATTTTTTGACTAATTCTATATTGATGTTTTCTTTTGCTGAAACTTCAATACATTTATAACCAATTGCTTCGTAAATGTCTTTTAAATACAAAACCTCTGCTTTTTGCTCTATTTCGTATGCATCAATCTTATTAAAAAGTAGAACTGTTTCTATTCTGTAAGCTCTAGTTGTAACTAAAAAACGATCGATAAAAGTGGTAAATGTTGGTGGATTATCAATAGTAACAAGGAGAAAAACTAAATCTAGATTTGCAGCAATAACATGCGTTTGCTTAGATAAGTTTACAGATTTTCGAACAATATAATTCTCTCTTTCTTTAATATTTTTAATGATACCGATCTCTTCATCTCCCTTCTTTTCGATTTCAAAATCTACTGTATCACCAACAGCAATAGGATTGGTACTTTTTATCCCCTTTATTCTAAATTTACCTTTTATTCTACATTGATATAACTTACCACTTTCTGATTTTACATCATACCAACTTCCAGTAGATTTATATACAGTTCCAATCATACAACAAATATGAGGATAAAATATGTTTTAAAAAAAACACGAATTGACTTAAAGAAGAAAATTCGTGTTTAATTATCTTTACATTTTAACCATTGATAATTTTATTTTGATGATTAATCGATTCTTGATGAATAGCTTTAAACATTCTTAAAACAAATTCTTCACTTAAACCTTTTTGCTCACCTTCTAAAATCATATTGCCTAAAATTTCATTCCATCTTTTAGATTGCAGAACAGCAACATTTTTTTCTTTCTTTAAAAGCCCAATTTCATCAGCAACCTTCATACGTTTTCCCATTAAATCTATAAGTTGATCATCAATTACGTTAATTTGCGCTCTTAAATTATCTAACGAAGATTTATATTCTGCTTCAGTATCTGTTTGTTTTCTAATACGCAAATCTTCCATAATTTGAATCAGTTTTTTAGGAGTGACTTGTTGCGCAGCATCTGACCAAGCATTCTCAGGATCTATATGAGTTTCGATCATTAATCCATCAAAATTTAAATCTAAAGCTGTTTGAGATACATCAAAAATCATTTCTCTATTTCCTGTTATATGAGAAGGATCACAAATTAAAGGTAAATCAGGAAACCTGTTTTTAAACTCAATTGCCAATTGCCATTCAGGAATATTTCTATATTTGGTTTTTTCATAAGTTGAAAATCCTCTATGAATTGCTCCTAAATTTTTTATCCCTGCTGTGTATAATCTTTCAATACCTCCTAACCATAAAGCAATATCTGGGTTAACAGGATTTTTAACCAAAACAATCTTATCTGTACCCTGTAATGCATCTGCTATTTCTTGCATAATAAAAGGCGAAACTGTAGATCTTGCACCAATCCAAAGTAAATCTACATCATTTTCTATAGCCAATTTTACATGGGCTGCATTTGCAACTTCTGTACAGGTTTTCATGCCTGTTTCTTCCTTCACTTTTTTAAGCCATTTTAACCCTAAAGCACCAACTCCTTCAAAATTTCCAGGACGTGTTCTTGGTTTCCAAATTCCGGCTCTATAATAATTTACATCAGAATCTTTTAGTTCATGTGCAATTTTTAAAACCTGTTCTTCGGTTTCTGCACTACAAGGCCCTGCTATTACTAGTGGATGATCTAATTTCATATCATCCAACCATGTTTTTAATGCTGCTGTATTTTTCATTTTTACGCTAATTTTGGCTTCTAATTTATGCCGTTTAAAATTTGTTTTATGTGATTTGTGCTTTCCATTTCATTATAAATTTCATGGAAATTATCTTGTTGCATTAATTCTTTAAATTGTTTTAAATTATTAATGTATTCATCTAATGTTTCTATTACGTTCTCTTTATTTTGTTTGAATATAGGCGCCCACATTGCTGGTGAACTTTTTGCTAAACGAACCGTTGAAGCAAATCCTGAACCTGCCATATCAAAAATATCTCTCTCATTTTTTTCTTTTTCAATAACTGTTTTACCTAGCATAAATGAACTTATGTGAGATAAATGCGAAACATAAGCAATATGTTTATCATGTGAAATAGGATCCATATACCTAATACGCATTCCAACATCTGTAAAAAGTTTTAAAGCCTTTTCTTGTAGTTTAAATGTTGTTTTTTCTACTTCACAAATAATATTAGTTTTTCCTTTATATAAGCCAGAAATAGCAGCTTTAGGTCCAGATTTTTCAGTTCCTGCAATAGGATGACATGCTAAAAAATTCCTTCTTCTTGAATGATGTTCAACTGACTTACAAATCGCTTTTTTAGTTGATCCTACATCTAATACAAGTGTATTGTCTGATATTTTATCTAGAATTGCTGGTAATAATTTAACTGTAGCATCTACAGGAATCGAAACAATTACTAAATCAGCATTTTCTAGATTGTCTAGAGTCGCTATTTCATCAATTAAATTTATTTCTATTGCTTCATCAAGCGTTGAGTTGTCTTTATCAATTCCGTAAATAATACATTCTGGATTAATATTCTTTATATCTTTTGCCAAACTACCGCCAATAAGACCAACACCAACTACATATATATTTTTCATATTCTAGATATTGCTTCGTTTATTGTATCTGAATCTACACATAATGAGAAACGAACATACCCTTCTCCTTCACTCCCAAAAACAGTTCCTGGAGCAATAAAGATATCTTTATCATACAAAAGTTTATCTGTAAAATCTTCTGATAATTCTTTGGTATTAATTTTTGCCCAAACAAACAATCCTGAAGAATCTTTACTATACGAAACGCCCAATTTATCAGCTAATTGCCAAATTAACTTTCTTCTTTTTTCATAAACCTCGTTCTGTTTATCTAACCAATAATTAGGAGTTTGCAATGCTTTTATAGCTCCTTTTTGAATTCCGAAAAACATCCCTGAATCCATATTACTTTTTACTTTTAAAATCTGATTTATAAAATTTGGATTCCCTAAAACCATTCCAACTCGCCAGCCAGCCATATTAAAAGTTTTACTTAAAGAATTTAATTCTAAAGCAATATCTTTAGCTCCATCAACTTGTAAAATACTTATAGGTTTTTTGTTTAAAATGAAACTGTACGGATTATCGTTAACAATTAAAATTTGATGTTTTTTACCGAAATCGACTAATTTTTTAAACGTTTCTAAAGTTGTATTTGCTCCCGTTGGCATGTTTGGATAATTTACCCACATTAGCTTTACCTTAGATAAATCTAACTTTTCTAACTGTTCGAAATCTGGCAACCAATTTTTCTCTTGTTTTAAATTGTAAAACTGTGTTTCTGCTCCTACTAAATTTGTTACAGAACTATAGGTTGGATAGCCTGGATTTGGAATTAAAACCTTGTCTCCTGCATTTAAAAAAGCCATAGAAATATGCATAATTCCCTCTTTACTTCCCATTAAAGGAAGCACCTCATTTTCAGGATTTATTTCTACACTATATTTTGTTTGATAAAAATTTGAAATTGCATTCCTTAATTCAGGTAAACCTTGATAAGATTGATATTTATGAGCATTTTCACTTTTTAAACTTTGCTGTATTGCTTCTAAAACTTCATTAGGAGGTTGTAAATCTGGACTTCCTATTCCCATATTTATAATTGACTTCCCTTTAGCAATCAATTCTCTAACTTCTCTTAATTTTTTTGAAAAGTAATATTCTTGAACCGTATCTAATCTATGAGCTGGTTTAATCATTTTTTACCACTTTTATAGGTTCCTAAAATTTTAAATTCTTCAGCCATAATTTCAATAATCTTTTTGGCTTTTACGTACTCTTTATAATCATCGAAAGTAACATCAACAAAAAAGGAATATTTCCAAGGTGTTTCTATAACTGGTAAGGACTGTATTTTTGTTAAATTCATTTTACAATCACTTAAAACATTTAATATCGCTGCTAAACTTCCTCTTTTATGGTTTAACTGAAACTTTAAAGAAGCTTTGTTGATCTCATCAATTTCGTTATTTGGAGCTGTAGTTTGAACAATTACAAATCTGGTTGAATTTTCTTTAATAGTTTGAATTTCATCCTCTATAATATTCAAATCAAAAATCTCGGCAGCTATTTTAGGAGCAATTGCAGCAATTCCTTTTAAGTTTTGTTTAGAAATTCTTTTAGCTACTTCTGCAGTATCTACATCTTCGACTAATTTTATCTGCGGATGTTTTTTAAAAAATTCTTTACACTGTAAAAGAGCCATAGGATGAGAACACACTTCGTTAATATCTTCAATATTTTGATCTTTCAGCCCCATTAAATGATGATGAATATTTAAATACTGCTCTCCTATAATATGAAGGTTATATTTATCTATCAATGCATAATTTGGAATAATAGAACCTCCAATAGTATTTTCTAAAGCCATAATGCCAAATATAGCATTGCCATTAACCAATTGATCTACTAAATTATCAAAAGACATGCATTCTAGCAAGTTTACGGAATCTCCATAAAATTCTTGTGCCACTTTATGATGATTTGACCCAATTGCACCTTGTATTGCGATTACTTTTCTCATTCATTTAAATTCAAAAAAAAAGCCTCGAAAAATTCGAGACTTTATATTTTTATTTGCTTTTAACAATATGATACAAAGTCTCTTCTTTTATAAAAAAATAAAAGTAAAAATAGAAACGAGACCAAATTGCCTTAAACATGTATATTCTAATTAATTGGATAACAAATCTAAAGATAAAATTTATATACACAAATAATATCAATAAACTTTACATAAAATTATGAATTATTTAAAATATTGCGAGTTTATTCAATTTATTCAATAAATATTTGATTGAATTGAATAAAATAATAATAACGAAAATTACTTTTAACAAAAAAAGCATCTCAAATGAGATGCTTTTTGCGGTCTGGACGGGATTCGAACCCGCGACCCCCTGCGTGACAGGCAGATATTCTAACCAGCTGAACTACCAAACCGTTGCTAATTGCGGATGCAAATATAATACAGATTTTTATATCTACAAGTAAAAAGTTAAATTTATTTAAATTTTTTTCTCTGATGTAAATAACTTGTCAAGATTTCATCATAACCCTTGTTAATACTTACAGGAACATAGTCAATCTTATACTGTAAACATTTACTTTTTAATCTAGTGAAATAGTTTTCTATTAATTTTTTATATGAAGTTTGAATATTTTCTGCGTAAAGATTAATTTCTTGATTTGTTTCTACGTCTAAAAATTTCTTTGGCGCATTATCAAAATCAAAATTGAGTTCAGTTTTTTCATCATAAGTATGAAATAAAACAACCTCATGCTTATTATATTTTAAATGACGTAAAGCTTCAAATAATTCTTCTTCACTTTTTGTGGTTTGAAACATATCTGTAAATAGAAAAATTAAGGAACGTCTTTTAATTTTATCGGCAATTTGATGAAGAAAATCGTAAGTATTTGTAGTTGCTTTTGATTTTTTATTCAAAAAGTTTAACAACTCATTTAATAGCATTTTTCGGTGTTTCTCACTCCCTTTTTCAGGCGCATAAAATTCGTAAAAATCTGAATAAACACTTAACCCTACAGCATCTCTTTGCCTTTTTAAAACCTCCATTAAAACTGCTGTAGCAACTACAGAAAAACTTATTTTATTTAAATTATCTAATGTTGGTTGTTTTATGATTGGATAATGCATTGAAGCAGAATTATCAATGATAATATGACATCTTAAATTTGTTTCTTCCTCATATTTTTTTGTGTATAATTTTTCTGTTTTTGCAAATAATTTCCAATCAATATGTCTGGTACTTTCTCCTTTATTATATAATTTATGCTCAGAAAACTCAACCGAAAAACCATGAAATGGACTTTTATGCATACCAGTAATAAATCCCTCAACTACTTGTTTTGCTAATAAATCGATATTTTTAATTTCTTCAGACTGTATTTGAGATAAATCCATTTTAATAGTTTCGTTTATAATTTTCGATCATTTTCTCAATCAATATTATAAAAATAATCACTTTATAAAAATAAAAAAGGTTTGACAAATGCCAAACCTTTATAATTTTTAAATATATAACTACTTATAAAGTAGCATCAATTTTTTCTGTATATACATTTTTAGGAGCTACTCCGACTTGCTTATCTACAACTTCTCCGTTTTTGAAAATTAAAACAGTAGGTATATTTCTTACACCATATTTTGCAGCAAATTCTTGATTAGCATCAACATCTACCTTACCTACAATAGCTTTTCCTTCGTATTCTGTATGAATTTCATCAACTATAGGCCCCACCATTCTACATGGCCCACACCAAGCTGCCCAAAAGTCTACTAATACTGGTTTCTCTGATTTTAATACTACTTCGTCAAAAGTTGCATCTGTAATTTCTAATGCCATTTTATTTTGTTTAGGATAATTATTTCTATAACACAAAAGTAGACAAATTATTAACTTTTATATTTTAAAAAAAATTAGTTTTTATTATTTGTGTATCAATAGTGCTTATATGTTAAAAAATAACTTGACAAATACTTTTGATCTCTTAACAGAAATAGAAACTATGCTTCTGGCGCAATTTCAATTTCTAAACCTTCTAAATCTTTTGTAATTTGAATTTGGCAACCTAGTCTACTATTGTCTTCTACATAAAATGCTTCTGCTAACATTGCGTCTTCATCGTCGGTAATTTCTGGTAATTGATGCGATGATTTTATATAACATTGGCAAGATGCACACATTGCCATACCTCCGCAAATGCCGATTGTTCCTTCCTCAGCTAATTCGTATGAACGAATAACTTCCATTAAATTCATTGCCATGTCTGTTGGCGCAACAACATTATGTGTAACTCCTTCTCTATCGGTAATTTTTAAATTAACGTCTTGCATTTATTATTTTTTGCAAATTTAGCAAACTGTTTTTAAAAAGTTTTACCTAAAGTAAATTGAAT
>JBELHK010000063.1:0-2072 GCA_042091415.1 Polaribacter sp.
CATTATGGCAAAACAAGAAGATCAGTTTAAAAAAGTTTTATCGCACGCAAAAGAGTATGGTTATGTGTTTCAATCATCAGAAATTTATGATGGTTTAAGTGCGGTTTATGATTATGCTCAAAACGGTGTTGAGTTAAAGAAAAATATAAGAGATTATTGGTGGAAAGCAATGGTGCAAATGCATGAAAATATTGTTGGTATTGACGCAGCAATTTTAATGCATCCTACAACTTGGAAAGCGTCTGGTCATGTAGATGCTTTTAATGACCCTTTAATTGATAATAAAGACTCTAAAAAAAGATATAGAGCTGATGTTTTAGTTGAAGATTTTAGAGAAAAGATTAACGAGAAAATTAATAAGGATATCACCAAAGCTAAAAAACGTTTTGGAGATGCTTTTAATGAACAAGAATTTAGAAATACGAACCCGAATGTTTTACGTCGTCAAAAACAAATTGATGATATTACTGTTGAGTTAACAAGAGTTCAAGAGGAAAATGATTTAGAAGGGTTTAAAAATTTAATTCTAGATTTAGGAATTACCTGCCCTGTATCTGGCTCTAAAAATTGGACAGAGGTAAAGCAATTTAACTTAATGTTCGGAACTCAAATCGGCGCATCTGCTGAAAATTCAACTCAAGTTTATTTAAGACCAGAAACTGCTCAAGGTATTTTTGTAAACTTTTTAAATGTTCAAAAAACTGGCCGTATGAAAATTCCTTTCGGAATTGCACAAACGGGTAAAGCTTTTAGAAATGAAATTGTTGCAAGACAATTTATTTTTAGAATGCGTGAATTTGAGCAGATGGAAATGCAATTTTTTGTAAAACCAGGCACTCAAAAAGAATGGTACGAACAATGGAAAGAAACTCGTTTAAAATGGCATTTGAGTTTAGGGATGGGCGAAGAAAATTATCGTTTTCATGATCACGATAAACTAGCTCATTATGCAGATGCTGCTGCCGATATTGAATTTAATTTTCCTTTTGGATTTAAAGAATTAGAAGGAATACATTCAAGAACAGATTTCGATTTAAGTCAACATGAGCAGCATTCTGGTAAGAAATTACAATATTTCGATCCTCAAGAAAATAAAAGTTATGTTCCTTATGTTGTAGAAACTTCAATCGGTTTAGATAGAATGTTTTTAGCAGTTTTTTCAAAATCGCTTACAGAAGAAGCTCTAGATAATGGAACAACAAGAACAGTTTTAAAGTTGCCAGCAGTTTTAGCACCTTATAAAGCAGCAGTTTTACCATTGGTTAAAAAAGATGGTTTGCCTGAAGTTGCTCGTGAAATTATAGAGGACTTAAAATGGGATTTTAACGTTTTTTATGACGAAAAAGACGCAGTTGGTAAACGTTATAGAAGACAAGATGCTGCAGGAACTCCGTTTTGTATTACTGTGGATCACGATTCTTTAGAGGATAATTCTGTTACAATTAGGCATAGAGATACTATGGAGCAAAAACGAGTAAAAATTACTGAACTAAAAGCTATTATAAAGGCTGAAGTAGATGTGAAAACTTGGTTGCAAAAGATGTAACATTAAGATAAAAAAACAAAAAAAACCTCAATGAATGTTCATTGAGGTTTTTTTATAAATCTATTTTTTTTATTTAAAATCTCCAGCCAACATTAACGCCAACTCTTGGAACAACTACAGGAGAATCTACACCAAATAAATTACGACCAAGACCTGCATAAGCATCAATAATTAAACCACCTGTTGCAACATATTTTGTACCAATAGCAACACCTAAAGCTCCATCAGTATATTTTAAATCATAATCATCAGAATCTTTTACAGATTCTTTTTTACCTGAGTTAATTCCTACAAAAGCTTCTCCAAAAATATTCCATTTTTCAGAAGTAGTAAAGTAATGACGATAATAAGGAGTTACCATATAATTCTCATTATACCTAAAGCTTACATTCTGTTTTGCTAAATTAAACAGCGCTGAAATACCAAAAGAAGAATTTTCTGAAATATAATTTTCAAAAGAAAATTCTAAAGCTCTAATAACTAACGCGTCTGCAATATCAAGTTTTATTTCTTTTTGAGCATAGCA
>JBELHK010000063.1:2172-14960 GCA_042091415.1 Polaribacter sp.
GCCCTTAATTGAACGCTTCCTGTATGAATGGTTTTTGAATTTTCACTTTTTCGACCTAAATAACTCAGATTTAAATTTAAAAAAGAATTTAGTTTTCGATTAAAAATAACATTCCAAGTATAATTTTTTCCTGCTTGCAAGCCTTCTAGCATTTGATATGCAACAGGAGAATTTGTTTCTCCTATAAAATTATTTAAGAAGAAATTTACATTAGAAGAAATTTGATTTTGTTTTTTGCCTATATAAAAGTATTCGATACCGATTTTTTGTTGCTTTAATTTTTCGAAATTCTGTAGAAAGTTTTCTTTATTTTTAAAGTGATAAAATGCAGAAAAACGATTGTTTTGATTGTATAAGAAGCTTATTGTAGGATTAATTTCATAAGCTTTGATTTGATAATTTCTATCCTCAAAATTTTCAGTTTCAAGTTGATTATTAGAGACTTTAGTCATAAAATTTATCAACCAAAAAGTAGAAAACTTATGAGCGTAATCTAATTGATGCATATCAATTTTATTTTCTTGATTACCAATAAAATATTGTTGTTTAATCTGTGAATTTGCGTAGGTGTACGTTGTGCTGTGCTTTTGTAACCCTTTTTTATAGTATAAAGAATTTCTAATATTATAATTTAAGCTAATTAATGTGTTTTCATTTAAATCAAAAGGATTGAATTCGAAAGTATTCCCAAACCTTTCTTGTTCATTTTCAATACTTAAATAACTTTGATTGTAAAACTTAGAAACAAATTTTTTAAACCCTTTTTTTGTAGACCATTTATCAGGATTTAGACCAATACTCTGTTGTAATTTTACTCTTTGAGTTGGTAGAAAAGTTAGATTCGGTTTTGGCAATCTTAGATAGTTTGCTTGGTCTTGAAATTGAGCTACTTCAAATTCATCAAAATCTTCAATTCCATCGTTATTATAGTCAATCCAGGTGTAATACCCTAAACCTTGTTCAACTTTTATGTATGTAAACTCTTGTCGAGCTACATTTCCTGAAGAGGTTTCATAAACAGTACCTAAATTTACAAATCCATTAAAAATTTTTTGATTGTAAATTAGTTTAGAGTTTAAGGTTTTTTCGTTATCACTAAAGGCGTTTTCAGTTGTTCTGTAGTTTGCAAATAGACTTAGGTTAGCATTTTTATTTTTGATGAGTTTACTATTTATATAAAAAGTATTTCTATTATTAATTTCTGTAAAAGCATTTAATTTTATACTATCATTATTTCTAAAATTGTATCCAAACTTTGCGTAAATTTTAGTTGTATCTCCAATTCCGAAATAAACTTCATAGTCTTTATATCTATGGCTTGTATTGATAAATTCTTTAGTAGTTGCGTTTTTTCTTGAATTGGTTTCAAAATTCACTAAAGCACCAAACCAAGTTTTTTCTAGTTGATGATTTATTTTACCGGTAGCACGAAAAAAAGAATTGTCTTCTATTGACGAATTGTTTTCAAGAAAACTAACGTCTGAAAAATATGTTGTTTTATTAACCTCTATTTTGGATTTTAAAGTGTGTTTTTGTCCATCGTAATCATTATCGTAATTTAACTTACTGAAATTATATTTTAAAAAACCATTTTTTTTGTTTTCAAGTATTAATTCAGATTGAAAATAATTTTTGGTAGCCTTATTTGTGGTTATATTCCAATCTCTATTAAATTCAACAGGCTCCCAAACTTGTTCTGAATAAAAGTTTTTATGTGCATACTCGTGGTTTATATTAGTTTTAAGTTTCCATTTTTTATCGATTAGAACTTGTTCCCATTCAACTTTTGCTGCTAAGCCTGCATTTTGACTATCATCTAAAGAAGAAAATAGGTTTTGATCGAAATTACTTACTGCAATTTCTGTATTCAATTTAGTTTTTTTAGCATTATCATAATCTGATTTAACTAGAAATAATTGAGATTTTGTAGGAGCAATTAAACGCACAGTTGGGCTGTAATTTCCTTGGTTAGAACCAACATAAACAAAAATGTTTCCAATGGCTATTGTTCTGTCTAAATTATAACTTCCATTGTTTAATCCAACATCGGTAAAAGTAACATTATATAGTTCATCTGAAGGATTTGTTGAATATTCAAAAAACTCAATTTGATTATCAACTATCTTCTTATAAAGAATCTTATCATCATCAAAAGTATCTAAATAGGCACTTTCTGCAATCATTTTATCAGTATCATTCCCCGCATTTGCTAGTATGTCTTTTTGTTCTTCTGATAAATTTTGTTGTATAGGTTGATTTTTCGCATCGTTTTCTGAATAAAAATATCCAGATATATTAAGCTTTTCTCCTTTATATTCTGCTTTTTCGTATGTAATAAATCGGGTATAATTTTTTTCTGCATATTGAAAGTCAATCCAAATACGCATATCATTTGTAATAGGGAATGTGGTATTAAATGTTATTTCTGCTAAATTATAGTCTATTGTATAATCTTTGTTTTCACCTCTTTTTATTTTAACACCATTTACATATACCTGTTCTGTTCCTTCAATCATAAGGATAAAAGCTTCATTATTTGAGCCGAAAATTTTATATGGCCCTTGGTTTCCTTCTGTTGTTGTAAATTTATATGTATTAAATTTACCTCTAACAACTGCTCCAGAAGCTGCAATCTTTACATTTTTAGAAACTTTAGCTTCTACCTCTAAACCAGAAACTTGTTTTTGAAAAGGGAAAAAGTAAGTTTCATTATTATTTATTAAAATATCACCTGCTTTAACCCTCCAATTTTCGTGCAGTAATTCAATAAAAATTCTGTCAAAATCTGTTAGATTTTGCGATGTTCCGTTTTCTTGAATAGGAATATTTGTGTCAAATATATTTGCCCTAAGCCTCACATCTTTTGATAACTTACCTGAAATTTCTAAATCTAATGCAGAATTGGTTACCGCATTTTGATTGTTTCCAGAAGTTACGCCTCTCGATATAAAACCTCTTGTTTTTAATCCGTCAAAAAGTTTAACGTTTGAAGGCTCTTTGTTTGTTGTTAAACTGTAAAGAGTTCCATTATTATTTTTGCTTTGTAGAATTAAATTATCATTAAAAGCGGTGTATGTTTTCGTTACAAATTCAGGGAAATTATAATATTCAACAATAATCGTATCGTATTTTTCTGAGTTTATAACTAATGTGGCTTTTTTAAAATCAATTTTATAGTTTTCTGAGTTGATTAACTTATTAGATGCATTAAAAACTTTAAAACTTTGAGAATTTATTGCAACAGAATCTAATTGAATAGTGTCTTTTTTTACTTCAATTACTTTTCTTTTAAAATCTGAATTGAGTTGTTGCGATTGAATTGATAATCCAATCATTAAAAATAAAAAGAAAAGAATTTTTTTAAACATAGAAACTTAAACAACTAACGTAAAAATATGTTTTTATGTTTTAAAGAAGATAAAAAGTATTTATTCTTATCGATTTAATTAATCTTAACCAGTTTTTTAAATTCCGAAAACATCTTTAGAATTCATTGTTGTAATTTCTGCGATTTCGTTAAACGATAGTTCATAAATATCAACTAACTTATCTATTACATTCGTTATATAAGAGCTTTCGTTTCGCTTTCCTCTAAAAGGTTTAGGTGCTAAATATGGAGCATCAGTCTCTAAAACAATATGTTTAAGATTTATTTGGTTTAGAAATTTATCAATTTTACCATTTTTAAAAGTAGCAACACCACCAATTCCTAATTTCATATTATACGATATAGCTTTTTTAGCTTGCTCTAAATTACCTGTAAAACAATGAAATATGCCTCTTAAATCATCACTTTTTTCAGTTTCTAAGACTTCAAAAATTTCATCAAAAGCATCTCTACAATGAATTACAATAGGTAATTTTTTTTCTTTAGCCCATTGTATTTGAGTTTTAAACGCTTCTTGTTGCTGTTTCAAAAAAGAGGTATCCCAATACAAATCAATGCCTATTTCACCAATTGCATAAAAGTTTCTTTTATCTATCCAATGTTTTACATGTTCTAATTCTTCATTGTAATTTTCTTTTACTGAAGTAGGATGTAAGCCCATCATTAAAAATACCTCTCTTTTATTTTCTTCTTCTAATGCTAACATTTTTTCTGTATACGAAGAGTCGATTGCAGGGATAAAAAAACGAGAAACACCAGCTTCTTTTGCCCGTTTAATCATTTCATTTCTATCTTCATCAAACTGTTCTGAGTATAAATGTGTGTGGGTATCTGTAATCATTACATTTAAATAAATTCGGCTACAAAACTACAAATAATTGTTGCTTTAATCTTCTATTGTTACACGTTTTATAAAACGTACCTTTGCAAAAAGATTTTTAAATGACTTTTAACGATTTAGACCTTTCAAATCAATTACAATATGCTATTGATGATTTGGGTTTCGACAATCCAACTCCAATTCAAGAGCAAGCTTTTTCTGTTGTTAGATCTGGAAAAGATGTTGTTGGAATAGCGCAAACGGGTACAGGTAAAACCTTTGCTTACATGATGCCTATTCTTCGCGATTTAAAATTTTCGAAACAAAAACATCCTAGAGTTTTGGTTTTAGTGCCAACTCGTGAATTGGTTATACAAGTTGTTGATGAAATAGAAAAATTGGCGAATTATATTAACGTTCGTGTTTTGGGTGTTTATGGAGGTACAAATATCAATACTCAAAAACAAGCAATTCTACAAGGGCAAGATATTATTGTGGCAACTCCGGGTCGTTTATATGATTTAGGTTTAAGCAATGCCTTAAAGCTAAAATCGATTCAAAAGCTAGTGATTGATGAAGTTGATGTAATGCTAGATTTAGGTTTTCGTTTTCAGTTGATGAATATCTTTGACATCATTCCAGAAAGAAGACAAAATATATTATTTTCTGCTACGATGACGCAAGACGTAGATAAACTAATTTACGATTATTTTAAAAATCCACAAAAAATCTCGATTGCGGTAAGCGGAACTCCTTTGGATAATATTGAGCAAGTTTCTTACGATGTTCCTAATTTTTATACAAAAGTTAATCTGTTAAATTACTTATTAAAGGATAAAGAAACCTATAGTAAAGTTTTAATTTTTGTAGCTTTTAAAAGGAGTGCAGATTTACTTTTTAAAAAATTAGAAGAAGTTTTTGGTAGTGAAACTTGTGTGATACATTCGAATAAAACTCAAAATTACAGAATTCGTTCTATAAGACAATTTGATGAAGGTAATAACCGAATTTTAGTCGCTACAGATGTAATGGCTCGTGGTTTAGATTTTGATGACGTTAGTCATGTTATTAATTTTGATACACCAGATTTTCCGGAAAATTATATGCATAGAATTGGAAGAACAGGACGTGCTAAAAAAATTGGAAAAACTATTTTATTTTCAACTAAAAAAGAACAAGAATCTAAATTAGAAATAGAATCATTAATGAGCTATACGATTCCTCTTATAGAAATGCCAGAAGAAGTTGAAAAGTCTGAACTATTAACAGAAGACGAGCGCCCTAAAGAGGAAAGAGAACAATCTAAAAACAGAACAGGTCTAGAATATACACCAGGTCCTGCGTTTCATGAAAAGAGTGAAAAGAATCAAAAAGTAAATTTAGGAGGTTCTTACAGAAGAGAAATTGCTAAGAAATATAAAAAACCAAAAACAAGAGGAGATAAAAATTATAACAAAAGAAATAAGAAATAATTATGCAAGTTTTAACCGAACAAGAATTACATAATCTTGCAATGAATATTGTTGGGGAAAAGATCGAAAAAATGGGGTATGAATTCCAAGCAATAAACAGTCAATTAAAAAGGCACCCTCAATTTGTGTTATTTAAAAAAGGAGAGCCTACAATTTTTGTATTAGTAAAAGCGACATCTAACCTGCAAAACCCTAGTGAATACGATACTATTTGGATGGAAACTTTTAAAGAACATGCAAAAAAAAATAATGCAAAAGTTTGGTTTGCAGGTGTTGGTATTGCAAATGCAGAAAGTGTTGAAACACCAGTTTTTAAAAATCAGCCTTATTATGTAGCTTTTAATGATTTTATTCACATAATCTAATGTGTTTTGATTTTTAAATATAAAAATCACAAATATCTTTATATTCTTTGTTAAATGTTAGATATTTAATTTATAAGTTATGCTAAATTCGATATCTTTGGTTCTTTTAAAAATTAAAAAATTAATGAATTACATTTCTAGACTGATTCTTTTTTTCGCCTTTGTTTTTTCATTTAAAAATTATTCTCAAGAAACTTTACCAATTTATCAAGATTATTTATCTGATAATATTTATTTAGTTCATCCAGCAGCAGCAGGTATTGGTAACTCTGGTAAAGTACGTTTTACAGCCAGACAACAGTGGGCAGGTATTCCAGATGCCCCAGCTTTACAAACGTTAAGTTTTCATTCTCGTTTTAACGAATATTCTAATGCGGGTTATGGTTTAATTTTATTTAATGATAAAAATGGGTTTCATTCTCAGAAAGGAATTCAAGCTACTTATGCATACCATTTGCCTTTTTTAGGAGATGGAAATTTTAATCAATTATCTTTTGGTTTATCATTTAGCTTTATTCAAAATCAATCTGATCAAAGATCATTTACAGGAGATCCTGCAGTTGCAGCAATTGTACAAAGTACAAGTTATTATAATGCTGACTTTGGTGTTTCTTATCATTATGGAGGATTATCATCTTATTTTACTATAAAAAACTTACTATTAACAGCTAAAAACAATCAGAACGTTCAAGAAAATTTAGACTTGAAAAATTATATATTTTCTGCTGGATATTATTTCGGAGAAGAATTGTTTGTTCAATTTGAACCAACAATTATGTTTCAATTTAAAGAAGGTACCGGTGAAAGAATTGCAGATATTAATTTAAAAGCCTACAAAAATATTTCTAAGTCACAGTTATGGGCTGCTTTATCTTACCGAAGAACGTTTGATGCAAATGCAATTCAAAATGCAGAATTTATATCACCTGTAATTGGCATAAATTATAATAACTTTATGTTTTCTTATACATATACGAATCAAATTAATGATATAGTTTTAACGAATTCTGGATTTCACCAAATTTCACTTGGTATAAACCTTTGGACTAAACAACCTAGAGCGGCTGCATGCCCGAATATAAATTCCTCTTTCGGGAGTTTTTAAAAATCTAATTGATTAATTGTATTATTTTTTATTGATAAAGAGTTTGAAATTATAGTCTCTAAAATACTTTTTTCTTTGTTTATAAAAAATTGATGATTTGCTATTCTTGTAGAAGTAGTTAGTATCTTATGTTGTTGTAAAACAGCTTTAGTTTGGCGCGCAACTGCTTGGCCAGAGTCTATAATTTGAATTTTATTTCCAATAATTTTTTTAATTTCAGGAATTAAATAAGGATAATGAGTACAACCTAAAACTAGACAATCTATACCCGAATCTAATAAAGGATTTAGATATTTTGTAAGAAGATTTTCCATTTCTTTAGATTTGATTTTACCTGCTTCAATAAGCTCAACTAAACCTTCACCTTCTACTTCTTTAATAGACGTTTTACCTCTTAAAATACTGGATGTTTTTGCAAATAATTCACTTGTTAAAGTTCCTTTAGTCGCTAATACACCTACAATATTAGTTTTAGTTTTTATAGAAGCAGGTTTAATTGCAGGCTCAATACCAATAAACGGAACAGGGTAAGACGCTCTTAAATATTGAATTGCATTTGTTGTTGCAGTATTGCAAGCTACAACAATTAATTTACAGCCTTTATTTAATAGAAATTCTGTATTTTTTTTTGATAGCTCAATAATACTTTCTTTACTTTTCGTTCCATAAGGTGCATTTTTACTATCTGAAAGATAAATTGTTTTCTCATTTGGTAGAAGAGTTACAATCTCTTTCCAGATTGACGTTCCTCCAATACCAGAATCGAAAATACCTATTGGTGAATTACTGTGTTGCATCATATTTCTATAAAAATAAAAAAACCTACTTGAAAAAGTAGGTTTTTTTTATTAGGAATAAAATATTTTTAGAAACCTAATTTAGTCTTAACAGCATCATATAGGTCTTCACCTTTTTTAACTAATAAACCTTTTCCAACAGAGGCATCTAAAACATAAACGATACTCTTTGTTGCAGCAACATCTTCAACTGCTTTTTGAGCTTTCTCAACAATCGGTTTTAAGCCTTCAGCTTGCATTTTTTGCATTTCTTGGTAAGCTGTTTGTCTTAATGTTTCGAATCTTTGGTTTTCTTTTTGAACCTCTTCTGCTCTCAATTTATTAATAGCTTCTGTTTGTGTATTTTGTTCAGCAGTATATTTTTTCATTTTAGCATCTAGTTGCTTACCCATACTTTCAATCTCATCTTGGTAAGTTTTTCCTAGTTTCTCAATATCTGTCTTTAATTTTTTAGTAGCTGGCATTTCAGCAACTAATTTTTCAAAGTCTATATGCCCCATTTTTTGTGCATTTGCAACACCACCTAATCCTAAAGTAAATACAGCAATTAATAGTAACGATTTTAAGTTTTTCATTCTGATTTTCATTTAATTAATATTAATATCTTATGTTTAATTATTGTCTTTTTGTTCTTTTTGCTTTCTTTCTTCTTCTTTCTTTTTCCTTAAAGCTTCTTTTTTCTCTCTTAATAGTTTTCTTTTTTCTTCTTTATCTTTTAAAAGAGCTTTTCTTTTTTCTTCAATAGCTTTCTTTTTGGCTTCTTTTTCAGCATTTTTCTTAGCTAATGCATCTTCTTTTTGCTTTAGTATTTCTTTTTGCTTTGATGATAAATTTTTATTTACATTTTTAGAAGCTTCGCTCTTCTTTTTTCTTTCTTCTTTTTTCTTTTTAGATAATCTAGTTCTATCAATGCTAGATAAAACAAGGTCGCTAATATCGTATTTTTTATTGGAATATAGCATTATTAAATCACTAGATTTTTCAAAAACAAAATCATACTTTTTTCTTGCGGCTATGCTTTGAATTGCATTGTAAACTTGATCTTGTATTGGCTTTACTAGTTGCTTTCGTACAAGAAACAAATCACCATTAGGGCCAAAGTATAAAGATTCTAATCTTCTTAATTCTTCTTGTTTTATGCTAATTTCTTCTTCTTTTTCCTCAATTAAATCTTTTGTTAAAATAGCTTTTTCATTTGCTAAATCACTTTTTAAAACTTCGATGTGCCTAGCTTCAGTGTCTAGTTTTTTTCTCCATTTTGTTGTTTTAGCATCTAAAGTATTTTGTGCTTCTAGATATTCAGGAACATTTTCAAGAATGTATTCCATATCTATATAAGCAATCAATTGATTTCTTTGAGACCAAAAAGTTGTTACGGTAAATAAAAGAACGCCTAATAAAAATATTTTTTTCATTTGTATGATGTATTTAGAAAAAACCGTGCCAAAAAAATGATATCCTACAAATGTACATTTTTCTTAGAACTGTCTTCCAATAATAAAATGTGTTTGCCAGCCAGACTTTTCAGTAAAACCAGGTAAAGGATCAAATCCGTGAGCAAAATCGATACCCAGTAAACCAAACGCAGGCATAAATATTCTTATTCCTAATCCAGCTGAACGTTTTAATTCAAACGGATTAAATGTTTCAAAATTGTCGTAAGAATTACCCGCTTCTACAAAACCTAATGTATAGATTGATGCAGATGGCGAATCAGTAATAGAATATCTTAATTCTAATTGAAACTTATTGTAAATTGAACCTCCATTTTGAGAAGATAATCGATTATTTTCATAACCTCTTAAACCAATTACCTCTCTACCATCTAATTGAAAAACAGCAATTCCGTCTCCACCAACATAAAATCTTTCGAAAGGAGATAAACCAATTTCTGAATTGTAGTAACCAAGGTAACCCATTTCAGCATTTGTCATTAAAACTAACTTGTCTGTAAATGAAGTATACCACTTTCCTTTAATTTTTATTTTATAGTATTCTAACCATTTATATTTTTCTTCAGCGTCTAAATTTGCATAATCTTTATCACTAAATAATGAATAAGGAAATGTTGCTTTTACACCAAATGAAAATTCTGATCCGTATGTAGGGAAAATTAAACTTGGTCCTGCTGAATTTCTTGTTATATTTAGGTTGTAAGATAAGTTATTTAAAGTTCCATTATCTAAAACTTCATCACCAACTCTAAATCCGTAATTATTTAAATTGAAACTTTGGTAACTGACAGTTTGGGTTAATTGAAAGTAATCATCTGGCCATTTTAGCCTTTTCCCTAAGCCTATTGAAGCTCCAACAATTCCAAGACTTCTACTTTTATCAACATCAAATGTTTGCGGATCTATTTGATATTGGTTTGATGAATAGATTGAAAAAGATAATGATTGTGGTTTTTTACCACCTAACCAAGGTTCTGTAAAAGAAAAACTATAGGTATTAAAAGTTCTACTTGATTGTAATCTTAAAGATAAACTTTGTCCATCTCCCATAGGAAGTGGTTTGTAAGCTTCTTTGTTAAAAATATTTCTTATAGAAAAGTTGTTGAAAGATAACCCTAAAGTACCAATGAAAGATCCGCCACCATAACCTCCTTGAAGTTCTATTTGACTTCCTCCTTTTTCTACAACAGAAAAGTCGATGTCAGCTGTCTTATTTTGGTAATCTGGTACAACATCCGGAATAACATTTTGATCGAAGAAACCTAGTTGACCAATTTCTCTAATAGATCTAATAATATTTGTTCTACTAAATAAATCACCTGGTTTAACTCTTAATTCTCTAAATATTACGTGATCATTGGTTTTGTCGTTACCTGAAACAGTTACTTTTCGAATTCTTGCTTTTTCATCTTCCCGAATTCTAATTTCTACAGTAATTGAGTCATTTTCTACTTTTGTTTCTACAGCATTTACTTGAGAGAATAAAAATCCACTATCTTGATATAATGTTGATAAATCTTGAGAATTCGGAGTTCCATCACCACTAACACGTTCTTTTAAAACAGCTCCATTATAAATATCTCCATTATCTATTCTAAGAATTCCTTGAAGTTGTTCGTCTGTATATTCTTTATTTCCAACAAATAGTATTTCTGCAAATCGATATTGTTTACCTTCTTCTAAATCTATTGAAATGTTTATCGTGTTATCATCATTCCAACTAATTTCATCATTCAAAATTCTAGCATCTCTAAACCCGAGTCTACTATACTTGTCAAGTATACTTTCTAAATCTGCTTGATAGTCTTCTTCTATGTACTTAGATCCTTTCCAAAATCTACCAAGGAATTTTTGTTTCGTATTTGACATTACTTTTTTAAGCTTTTTGTCAGAAACTTTTTGATTACCTGTAAAATTTATGTTTTTAATTTTTATTTTTTTACCCTTATCAATAAAAACATTCATATTTACAGCATTCAAATCTGTAGTATCTTTAGTAATGTCTAGGTTTACTTTTGTTTTTAAAAAACCTTTATCGGTATATTTCTTTGTGAAGTAATTCTTTGTAGTTACAATTAAATTATCTGTAACCATTGCTCCAGTTTTTAACTCAGCATCCTTTATAAGTTCTTTGGATTTAGATTTTTTTATACCACTTATTTTTACCTGATTTAATTGAGGTAATTCTTCAACATCAAATTGAAGATAAACAGTATTTCCATCTATTTTAGCTAAATACACATCTACGTTACTAAACTGTTTACTTTCGTAGAGCTTTTTAATGGCACTTGTTAATTTATCTCCTGGTAGTTTTATGGCTTGTCCATTTCTTAATCCTGTGAAAACTTTAACCGTTTCTTCACTGAATTTTTTTAAACCTGTAACAGAAATTCCACCTAAAATATATTCCTCTCCTCTTTCAAAATTGATTTTGTTTTTAGGGATGGAGTCTGTCTGCACTTGTGCATTTGTATTAAAACTAAAAAATAGCGCAAGAAGCACTATAGCAAATGAAGCTAATTTATTTTGAGTTTTATTCTGTAAGTTGTTCACTTGTTTTTCCAAATCGTCTTTCTCTATTCTGATAATCTATGACTGCGTCATAAAAATGTTCTTGTCTAAAATCTGGCCAAAGTACATCTGTAAAATATAATTCAGCATATGCCATTTGCCATAATAAAAAGTTGCTAATGCGTTGTTCTCCACTAGTTCTTATCATTAAATCGACATTGGGCAAATTAAATGTATATAAATGGTTATTTATAGTATTTTCGTCAATATTTTCTAAATCAAGTTCTTTATTAACAACTTTTTTAGATATGTTTTTGATTGCATTAACAATTTCTTCTCTAGCTCCATAGCTTAAAGCCAATGTTAATACAATTCTACTGTTTTTTTGTGTTTTTTCTATTACACTGTCTAAGGTTTCTTGTGCTTTTTTGGGTAAGCTTTTGATGTTGCCAATTGCATTAACTTTTACTTGATTTTCTTGAAAAGTTTTCAGCTCTTTTTTTAGAGAGCTAATTAAAAGAGTCATTAAAGCATTTACCTCTTTTTGAGGTCTATTCCAGTTTTCTGTTGAAAAAGCATATAAAGTAATTGCTTCAGTTCCAATTTCAGCAGCAGCTTCTATTGATTGTCTTACAGCTGTTAGTGCATTTTTATGACCAAAAACACGATTCATTCCTTTGCTTTTAGCCCAACGACCATTACCATCCATAATGATGGCAACATGTTTTGGAACTCTAAGAGGATCGATTCGTAGTTTTTTATTCATTTTTAAAGTCCTTTAGTGTAACATGGAGGTCTTCCAAAAGTGTAAATTAAAGAAACTCCTGTAAACATATACCAATCGCTATTATTGCCTCCGAAATCTAAACTTTCTAT
>JBELHK010000064.1:0-4207 GCA_042091415.1 Polaribacter sp.
AAATTGATAAACTGGATTTACTTTTACAAGATGCTAAAACATTTTATAAAAACGAGATTCAAGCTTAAAACTAGGTTAATTTTACTTCAGTATTTTTATGAAATAAATATGCCCGTTTATTAGTTAAATTTACGCATTCAATTCTTGTTCTCCTTAATTTTCCTTTTTTATAAATATCATTTTTGTAGATAAATGTATTTCCGAAAGGGATATTAAATACAAAAACTTTTCCCTCTTCAGCGATACCATTTTTTAAAACTAATGATAAATTAGCGTCGCTATCTGTACTAGCTTTCGGGTTTTTTAAATACTTTGCCAAGTAAGGCAACATTTCTTTTGGATAGATATCAGGAGCTAAAAAAGGAAGCATTAAATGTTGAAAAACAGTTTTCCATTCTTTACCATGAGGTTTTACTAAACCAAATTTTTGATGTGTAATATGATGCGCAATTTCATGAATAAGAGTAAGTAAGAATTGGTATTTATTTAAATTATTATTTACTGTTATTTGAAATTTTCCGTTTGCAAGTTTTCTAAAATCACCATGTTTTGTTTCTCTTTGATTAACAATTTTTAAAGTGAAATTATTTTCGTTAATAAGATATTGAACTCTTTCAATAGCGTTAATTGGGATGTATTTCTCTAATGCCACGCTCAAGAATTAAACTATTTTAAAAATGAATAATTAGGGTGTTGAAGATGATACTTGCAGTACTTTACCATTATAAAACTTATTACCAGTTGTACTAAAATCAAAAATATAATTCGCCATTTCTTTTGCATTAAGCGGAGCTTTATATCCAGGAAAAGCCTCTTCTAACATTTCTGTTTGAACAGCACCAATAGCCAAAACATTAAAAGCTATTTCTTGTTCTTTATATTCTTCTGCAAGTAATTCAGATAAAGTAATTACAGCACCTTTAGCAGAAGAATATGCTGCTAAGCCAGGAAATTTCATACTTCCTTGAATGCCTCCCATTGAACTAATTGTAACTACGTGACTTCCTTTATTTAAAAATGGAATCATATTTTTTATCAATTCAGCAACCCCAAATACATTTACTTTATATACATCAATAAAATCGTTTGAAGTAAGTTCTGTAAATGGTTTGTTAACTAGTTTACCTGCGTTATTGATTAGAATATCAACTTTTTTCCATTTCTCCTTAATAAAATTAGAAACAATTTTTAGATCATCATTTTTTGAAATATCAATAGATAAAGTTGTAATGTTTGATATTTTTAATTTTTGTAAAGGTTCTATATTTCTAGATATTGCCAAAACCTGATGCCCTTGTTCTGCAAAAATTTTAGCTAATTCAAATCCAATTCCTCTGCTTGTTCCTGTAATTACTATATTTTTCATCCTACAAAATTTCGAGAAGCAATCTACTTAAAATTTCATACATTTAAGAATTAAAATCCAACAAATGAAGAAGTCTTTATTACTTTTAATTGCCTTATTTTTTATTCAAATTGTAGTTTCTCAAACAACTTACATATTATGTGGTAATTTAATAGATACTAAATCAGGAAAAATCAAAAATAAACAAACAATCGTTGTCGAAGATGACAAAATTAAAGGTGTAATGGATGGCTATATTATGCCAAAAGGAGCGAATTTGGTTGATTTAAGAGATAAGTTTGTAATGCCTGGTTTAATAGATATGCATGTGCATTTAGAGAATGAGTATGATGGTAATACGCAAATTAGAAAATATACTGCTGATGAGGCTGATATTGCTTATAATTCTGTCAAATTTGCTGAGGTTACCCTTTTAAATGGTTTTACTACAGTAAGAGATTTAGGTGGTACAGGTGTGAATATTTCATTAAGAAATGCCATTAATAAAGGTAAAATTATAGGGCCAAGAGTTTTTACAGCAGGTAAATCAATTGCCACAACAGGAGGTCATGCAGATCCAACAAATGGGAGTAATCGAAAGCTAATTGGTAACCCAGGACCTAAAGAAGGGGTTATAAATTCTGTTGAGGATGCTAAAAAAGCCGTTAGGCAACGTTATAAAAATGGAGCAGATTGTATTAAAATTACCGCAACAGGAGGAGTTTTAAGTGTTGCTAAATCAGGTGATAACCCGCAATTTACTGTTGAAGAAGTAAAAGCTATTTGTGATATGGCTAAAGATTATGGAATGCATGTTGCTGCTCATGCTCATGGAGATGAAGGAATGCAAAGAGCTATTTTGGGTGGTGTAAAAACCATAGAACACGGTACTTATATGAGTGATGAAACGATGGATTTAATGATTAAAAATAATGCTTATTTAGTGCCAACAATTACAGCAGGAAAAGAAGTTGCTGAAAAAGCAAAGGTTAAAGGTTTTTATCCTGAAATTGTAGTTCCAAAAGCTTTAGCGGTTGGTCCTCAAATTCAAGGAACTTTTGCAAGAGCATATAAAAAAGGAGTTGGCATTGCATTTGGTACAGATGCAGGAGTTTTTAAACATGGTAAAAATGGAAAAGAATTTGGTTTTATGGTTGAAGCAGGTATGCCAGCAATTCAAACCATACAATCTGCGACCATTACAAATGCTAAAATTTTAAAAATGGAAAATGAAATTGGGCAAATTCAAAAAGGTTTTTTTGCTGATATAATTGCCGTAAATGATAACCCTATTGAAAAAATATCAACAATGGAAAATGTTGTTTTTGTGATGAAAGAAGGGAAAATTTACAAGAGACAATAAGTTTAGATATTTAATCAAAAATGATATGTTGATAAGCTCCAATATCTGGATTTGTACTTCTATCAACCCCTAATAGATCAAAATTAAAGTTTGTAGATTTTGCTTTATTAATTACATCAGATTCGTTGCCAATTATAAAATCTTCTTTCATTGAATCTCTAAAGTTTGAAAATCCATTTAAAATTATATTTTCATAATTAGGATTGTTATCAAAATCTAGTTCATAAACATCATCAAAAGAGTTAGAGGTGTCGTTAAAAGAAATCATACAATTATTGACGCTGTAATTGAATAAACTCCCTTGAACATTATCTAATACAAACTCAATATTATTACTTCCGTCAAAAATACAGTTAGTAAAATTAGCAGCTTTTAAATCTCTAGTTTCAATAATTTCTTGTCCATTATCATCTTGATAAGCGAAAAAATTATTCACCAAAACGGCAGGTAATTGTCTTATTCCGTTATTCCAAAAATTAGCAAATGTACTGTGAGTAAAATTGTAGGTACCGCCAATTGTTGCAGCAAGAGAGGCTTGACCTGCAGAACCAATAACAACATTATGAGCTTCTATATTAGTTTCACGAGCTAAAATTCCAAAATTTGAATTATTGTATATTTCAGAGTTTTCTATTTGTAAGGTTGGAGAAGTTGCTGAGCCGATGCTATCAATCAAAATTCCAATAATGCCATTTTTAATTTGAGCGTGTTTAATTTCATGATTTTTACTTCCTGCTCGCATCCAAATTGTTCCCCATTGTCCTGGTACTCTTGAAAAAGAATTTTCTAAACGATCTCCTTCGAAGACAACTTTTTCTTCTAAAGTTCCATTTACTTTTAGAGTCGCTTTTTTATCAATAATTAAACCTGAATTACTATGAAAATAAAGTTTAGATCCAGCATCAATGGTGAGTGTTTTGTTTGAAGGTACAGCAGCATAACCGTAAATAACAGTAGGTTTCAAGTTGGTAATTGTCAATTCTGAATCATTCAAAAAACGTCCTTTTATTGATGTTGGTTGGCCGTCTAAAGTTAAACTGTCTATTTTCATTGAAAAAGGATCTCTTCCAGGATAAATAAAGTTTGCGTCTTGAACTAAAGTAACTAAATCAACATCTTGTTGGTTTGTTCCTGTATCAAATAAAATACGATCTGTGTATAAAGGCTGTGAAACTGAATTATAATCTATGGTCGTTTCCACAAATACAAAAATGCTATCTTTTGCTAAAATATCAATATTATTAAATTCTTTTCCTGGTATTCCGTCTACGTTTAATCTATAGTTTGATTCATTACCATTTTCTAGAGTGATTTTAGGTATGGTTATAGCGTTATTACTTTTATTATAGACTTTTAAGTTATATGTGGCAGAGCCAATATTGGTGAAAATGGTATCTAAAAAAACAGTGTCTTTAGAGAATTCTAAATTTCCGAAACTAGCAATTGTAGAAAAATCTTTTCTACATGAACTTATTGAAATTAGAAGTATTGCAACTAGA
>JBELHK010000064.1:4307-14683 GCA_042091415.1 Polaribacter sp.
TGTAGAAAAATCTTTTCTACATGAACTTATTGAAATTAGAAGTATTGCAACTAGAAAAGTGATGAATTTACGCATAAACTAAAATTGTATGTAAAATAGAACTTTAAACAATTGATTTTATTATTTTTTTATTAGTTTGATTTCAAATAATTTACCCCAATTTTTACCAGTAACAAATAATCTGTCATTTTCTTTATCATATGCAATTCCATTCAAAACTTCATCTTGGGCAACTAGTTTTTGGGTTTTTTCCATCTCTTTTTTTAGATCTTTTAAATTAGCAATACCTTCGATAGCGCCAGTATTTTTATTTATGATAACAATTGCATTTTGCTGATATTTATTTGCATATATTTTTCCGTCAATCAATTCGAGTTCATTTAAATTGTTAACAGCATATTTATTTGTATAAATTTCAATAGCTTTTTTTTCCTCTAAAGTTTCAGAGTTTAAAAACCATATTTTGTTCGTTCCATCAGACTTTATGAGTTCATTGCCATTATTGGTTAATCCCCAGCCTTCTTTACTTTTATTATAACTAAACTCTTTTTCTCTTTTAAAAGTTTTTAAATCGTACACAAAACCTTTTTTAGCTTCCCATGTTAACCAATAAATTTTATCATTTAAAATGGTCATTCCTTCACCAAAATATTCTTTTTCTAATTCTACCTTTTGTAAAACTTTACCGGTTTTTATATCCACTTTTCTTAAAGAAGATTGGCCTCTGCGCCCAGTTGTTTCATATAAAAAACCATTGTAATATTCTAAACCTTGGGTGTAGGCTTTTTTATCATGAGGATATTCGTTTATAATTTCAAAAGAATACACTTCAGGAGCTTTCTCAGCCATCACTTCAAAAGAATTATTTACTTTTTTTGTTTTCCCAGGATAAAATGCTAAACCAGAAACAACATGTTTACCAATACCAATATTTGAAGTATTTAAAACAGCTGAATTGTTTTTACTGTCGAATTTTTTTCCATCAATATAAAATTCAACTTTATTAATTGGTTGATTATTTTTTTCTTTTAATGATATTGTAATTGTTGAATTTAAACTTGATTTCTGAGGAACTTCAAGAATGAATTTATATTCTGAATTACAACTAGATACTATAATTATAGATGCTAATATTAAAAGTGATTTTATTTTTTTCATATTGATTTTGAAGTTTTTTATTTTAAATTTAATCAAAATAGAAATTTTAGTGTTTAGTTTCTAGTTCAAATAAAAGTAAATTATTTATTTGTATATTAAAAATTATCGTTAAATTTGCATCCTCAAAATAGTAAAAACGAACTATTTAGAGATTTATAAGAATAAAACCTTACCAACTTTATTCTTTGCAAACATAACATTAAAGTATTAAAATATTATAAAATGAAAAAAGGAATTCATCCAGAAAATTATAGAATGGTAGCATTTAAAGATATGTCTAATGATGATGTATTTTTAACTCGTTCAACTGCAGACACTAAAGATACTCTTGAAGTAGATGGTGTTGAGTATCCTTTAGTAAAATTAGAAATTTCTAGAACTTCTCATCCATTTTACACAGGTAAATCTAAACTTGTTGATACAGCAGGTCGTATCGATAAGTTCAAAAACAAATACGCAAAATTCAAAAAGTAATTTTTGTTGTAATAATATTAAAAAACTCTTACATTTTGTAAGAGTTTTTTTGTTGTTTAAAAAAAGCCATCTTTATATTAAAGATGGCTTTTATGATTATCTATTATTTTTTACATATAATCTTCTATTGGATTGCATGAGCAAATCAAATTACGATCTCCATATGCATCGTCAACTCTTCTTACAGTAGGCCAAAACTTGTTCTCTGCAATATATTCTAAAGGAAATGCTGCTTGTTGTCTTGTATATGGGAAATCCCATTCATTTGCAGTTAGCATAGCTTGTGTATGAGGTGCATTTTTTAAAACATTATTAGCATCTTCTTTGGTAACTGAATCAATTTCTTGTCTTATTGAAATCATCGCTTCGCAAAAACGGTCTAATTCTGATAGACTTTCAGATTCTGTAGGTTCTATCATCATTGTACCTGCAACAGGGAAAGAAACAGTTGGTGCGTGGAATCCATAATCCATTAAACGCTTTGCAATATCAACTACTTCAATACCTTTTTGTTTAAACTCACGACAATCAATAATCATTTCATGAGCTGCTCTTCCTTTTTCTCCAGTATATAAAGTATCAAAATGTCCTTGTAAACGTTCTTTTATATAGTTTGCGTTCAGTATCGCGTTTTTTGTTGAGTTAGTAAGCCCTTTAAAACCAAGCATTTTTATATATCCATAAGAAATTAAGCAAGCTAAAGCAGAACCCCAAGGTGCCGCAGAAATAGCAGTAATTGCAGATTCTCCTCCGGTTTTAATTATTGGATTTGATGGAAGAAAAGGAACTAATTGTGGCGCTACACAAATAGGGCCAACACCAGGTCCGCCACCGCCATGAGGAATAGCAAAGGTTTTATGTAAATTTAAATGACATACATCTGCACCAATTGTTGCAGGATTTGTTAATCCAACTTGAGCATTCATATTTGCGCCATCCATATAAACTTGCCCTCCATGATCGTGTATGATTTTGGTTATTTCTTGAATAGCACTTTCGAAAACTCCATGCGTTGAAGGATAAGTTACCATTAAAGCAGCCAAGTTTTTAGAATGTTCAATTGCTTTTGCTTTTAAATCTTCAACGTCAATATTTCCTTTTTCATCAGTTTTGGTAACAATAACTTTCATGCCTGCCATTATTGCTGAAGCAGGATTTGTCCCGTGAGCAGATGAAGGAATTAAACAAATATTCCTGTGAAAATCTCCTCTTGATTGATGATAAGCTCTAATTGTCATCAAGCCAGAAAATTCTCCTTGAGCACCAGAATTTGGTTGTAAAGAAGTTCCTGCAAAGCCAGTAATAACATTTAGTTGATGCTCTAATTTTTGTAAAATTTCTTGATATCCTTTAGCTTGATTAAGAGGGGCAAAAGGATGAATATTTCCCCATTGAGGATTACTTAATGGTAGCATTTCTGAAGCTGCGTTTAACTTCATTGTACAAGACCCAAGTGAAATCATAGAATGATTTAAAGCTAAATCTTTTCGTTCCAGTTTTTTGATATAACGCATCATATCAGTTTCTGACTGATATGTGTTAAAAATTTCGTTTTCTAAAAAAGAGGTGTTTCTTAATAAATTTTCAGAAATTATATCTTTTGGTTCAGTTTGTTCAGCAGCCTTTAAATTAAAAGCTTGTTCAAAGCAATTGACAATTTCAGTTATATCATTATCATTAACTGTTTCGTTTATAGAAATAGAAACTTGATCGTCGCTGATATAATTAAAGTTAATTTCCTTTTGTTCTGCAATTGGTTTTAACGTATTTGCATCAACCTTAATTAATAAGGTATCGAAGTAAGAAGAGTTTAGTTGTTTAAAACCTAACTTTTCTATTTGAGTGCTTAGTTTTTTTGTATTTCTATGAACTTTATCAGCAATAAATTGTAGTCCATTTTTACCATGGTAAACAGCATACATACCCGCCATAACAGCTAAAAGAACCTGAGCTGTACATATATTAGAAGTCGCTTTTTCACGCTTAATATGTTGTTCTCTAGTTTGAAGAGCCATACGTAAAGCTCGTCCACCATCTTTATCTTTAGTAACTCCAATAATTCTACCAGGAATATTTCTTTTGTATTTTGTCTTTGTTGCAAAATATCCAGCATGTGGTCCTCCATAACCTAAAGGAATTCCAAAACGCTGTGTTGTACCAACAACAACATCAACACCAAATTCAGCCGGCGCTTTAAGTTTTACTAAAGAAAGAATATCTGCGGCAACTGCTACTTTTATATTATTTTCATTGGCTTTTGAAACAAAATTTGTGTAATCATAAATTTGACCATATTTACCAGGATATTGTAAAATTGCTCCAAAAAAATCATTTGAAAAATCAAAGTTTTCATGATTTCCAACAACTAATTCTATTCCTAAAGGATTAGAACGAGTTTGTAAAACAGATAATGTTTGTGGTAAAATTTCTTCTGAAACAAAAAACTTACAAACTCCAGCTTTTTTTTGAGCGCGTTCTCTTACATCAAATAATAATGTCATCGCTTCAGCTGCAGCGGTCGCTTCATCAAGTAAAGAAGCATTTGCTAATTCCATACCTGTTAAATCGCAAACCATCGTTTGATAATTTAATAAGGCTTCAAGTCTACCTTGTGCAATTTCTGCTTGATATGGAGTATATGCAGTATACCAACCCGGATTTTCTAAAATATTTCGTTGGATAACACTTGGCATTATTGCTTCATGATAACCTAAGCCAATATAACTTTTGAAGACTTTATTTTTCTCTGAGAGTTTTTTAATATGAGCTAAGTATTCATATTCACTAATTGCAGGCTCTAAATCTAATTCTTCTTTTAGTAAAATGTTATCTGGAACAGTTTCTAAAATTAATTGCTCTAAACTATCTGCATTTATAGTAGCTAACATTTTTTCTTGCTCCTTTTTATTAGGACCAATGTGTCTGAGTTGAAACGAATCTGTATTCATTAAAAAAAATTATAATCGTTATTTTATCAATTTAATTTATTACTATTATAACTGGTTGTTGATTAATTTTTTAATTGTGCAAAAATACACATTAATAAAGATTAATTTTCGAAAAAATTACACTTAAAATTGTTAATTATTAACCAAAAATATTTGTTATCAACAGAATAGTTATTTTTGTAGAATGAAGTTGTTTAAAATGGTTTTTAATTTTTATATAAGCTCAAGTATACATGTTGCTTTGGCTGTATTTGCTTTGCTAAGAATTACAGAGATTTATTTTAATTTACCATTTAATAAAAACCTAAACTTTTTTGTGTTTTTTGGAACAATAACAGGGTATAACTTTATTAAGTATTCAGGGGTTGCAAAATTACACCACAAGAGCTTAACGGATGGTCTAAGATTTATTCAATTATTTTCTTTTTTAAGTTTTGTAGCTTTCTGTTATTTCGCTTACTTAATTCCAATAAAAACTCTTCTCTATGCAATTCCTTTTTGTTTTTTAACCCTTCTTTACGCGATCCCTTTTTTAGATAAATTTGAAAAAAATTTACGTCAAATAGGTTACTTAAAAATCATAATTGTTGCTTTAGTATGGGCAGCATTTTCAGTTTTTCTTCCATTAATTGATGCTGGAGTAGGTTTTTCTTCGAAAGAAATTCTATTTTTTTTACAAAGATTTTTGATTGTTATAGTTCTTGTTCTTCCTTTTGATATAAGAGATTTACAATATGATGAAATTTCTTTAAAAACAATTCCGAAGAAATTTGGAATTAAGCAGACTAAAAAAATTGGAGTTATTTTAATGATTATCACATTAATTATAGAATATCTTATTCAAGATTCAAATTTAACGAAGACTCCTTTTATGCTATTTTTTTTTATTGTTCTTATTTTTTTGATGAGAGCCGAAAAAGAGCAGTCAAAATTTTATAGTTCATTTTGGGTAGAGGCAATTCCTGTTTTTTGGTGGTTATTTATTTTAGGATTTACTAATTTTTAGGATTCTCTTTTGTGAATTTTTATTTTTTTTTGAATAACAATGAAAAAATAAAATGATTTCATAAAAATTATAAATTATTCTTGTTTCATAATCATATTTTGTAGATTTACTCACTTAAATTATATATATTTAAGTAATGATTTCAACCAAAAGAAATTTTATTTTTGATTTTGATAGCACCTTAACACGTGTAGAAGCTTTAGATGTTCTTGCAGAAATTACACTAAAAAATAACCCCAAAAAAGAAAGTATTATTCAAGAGATAATTGATATTACTAATTTGGGAATTGATGGAGAAATTTCATTTACAGAATCTTTAGAGAAAAGAATAAAGCTGTTAGAAGCTAATAAATCAGATTTATCACTTTTAGTTGAGAGTTTAAAAGCGCAAGTTTCATCATCAATAGAAAGAAATAAAGAATTTTTCGAACAATATTCAGATGATATTTATGTAATTTCTTGTGGTTTTAAAGAGTTTATAGACCCTATTGTAAAAGAATATAATATTCCGTCAGAAAGAGTTTTTGCTAATACTTTTGAGTTTGATGAAAATGGTGAAATTGTAAGTTTTGATGCTAATAATCCGCTTTCTCAACACAATGGTAAAATTCAGTGTTTAAAAGACATGAATTTAGATGGAGAAATACAAGTGATAGGAGATGGTTATAGTGATTATGTAACGCGAGAAGCTGGAGTTGCAGACAAGTTTTTTGCCTATACAGAAAATGTTGAAAGAGAAAAAACGACACAAAATGCAGATCATATTACTCCAAATTTAGATGAATTTTTATACGTTAACAAGTTGCCAAGAAATATAAGTTATCCGAAAAACAGAATTAAAATTTTACTGTTAGAAAACATTCATTCAGATGCTTTCTCAAAATTATCATCAGATGGGTTTACAGTTGAAACAGTATCAAAAAGTTTATCAGAAGAAGAACTTATTGAAAAAATCAAAGACGTACATGTTTTAGGGATTCGTTCAAAAACAAACGTAACAAAAAAGGTCATTGATGCAGCAGATCGTTTAATGGTTGTGAGTGCTTTTTGCATCGGTACAAAACAAATTGATTTAGAAGCTTGTAAAGAAAAAGGTGTTGTAGTATTTAATGCTCCTTATAGTAATACACGTTCTGTGGTTGAATTAGCTATTGGTGAAATAATTATGCTAATGCGTTCTGTTTTTCAGAGAAGTACTGAGCTTCATAACGGAGAATGGAACAAAACAGCGCAAGGTTCGAGAGAAGTACGTGCTAAAAAATTAGGAATTATTGGTTATGGAAATATCGGTAAACAATTATCTATTCTTGCAGAAGCTCTAGGTATGGCTGTTTATTATTACGATATTGAAGATAAACTAGCTTTGGGGAATGCTACTAAAATAGACTCTTTAGAAGAGTTATTATCAATTTCTGATGTTGTTAGTTTACATATTGATGATAATTCTGCAAACTTGAATTTCATAGGTGAAAAAGAAATTCAATCAATGAAAGACGGAGCAATATTAATTAATTTAGCAAGAGGTTTTGTGGTTGATATTCCAGCATTGGTTGATGCTTTAAAGTCAGGTAAATTAGCTGGTGCAGCAGTAGATGTTTATCCTTCTGAACCAAGAAAAAATGGTGAGTTTTATACGGAGTTAAAAGGATTACCAAATGTAATTTTAACACCTCATGTAGGAGGTAGTACTGAAGAGGCGCAAAGAGATATTGCTGATTTTGTGCCTAATAAAATTATGGCATATATAAATTCAGGAAATACTGTTGATGCCGTGAATTTCCCAAATATCCGATTACCAAGACAAACGAATGCGCATCGATTTTTACATATTCATAAAAATGTTCCTGGTGTAATGGCGGAAATTAATAAAGTGCTTTCTGATTTTAACTTGAATATTACAGGTCAGTATTTATCTACAGAACTAAAAGTAGGTTATGTAATTACTGATTTAGATAAAGAATATAATAAAGAAGTAATCGATGCATTACGAAGAGTAGAAGGAACTGTAAAATTTAGAGTATTATATTAAAAGTTAGTTTTAATGAAACTAAATTTCTGGTTTTTATTATTCTTTTTGGTTAACATTTCTAGTGTCTGTTCACAAATCAACATTAAAATATCTTCTAAAGAAATTAAAGGAGGCTTTTTAATTTATGCGGAAAATAATGAGTATTGCCCTGTTTCGGTGAGGTTTGATTTTGAATTGAAAAACCTTAAATCATCAAAAGGGAATCACAAAATATTTATTTTACCAGAAAGGAAGAAAAATATTCTAATTACAGTTTTATCAGCTAATAAAAGTGGAAGCTATTCATTTAAGTATAAAACAAGGTATAATTATGGCAATCATGCGTTGAATAGCTTTGATATAAATTATGCTTATGATTTACCTTTTGCTAATGGAGCTAAATTTTTGTTAAGTCAGGGATATAATGGATCAAGAACACATCAGGATGAAAATTCATTAGATTTTAAAATGCCAATAGGAACAAAAATTCACGCTTCAAGAGGAGGTGTTGTTGTAAGTGTCATTGATGAGAATTCTATTAATTGTTATATGAAAGAATGCAGTAAATACAATAATCAAATATTAATTTATCATACGGATGGAACTTTTTCTACCTATCTACACTTGAAAAAAAATGGAGCTTTAGTTTCAGTAGGTGATAGTATTGTTAAAAATCAAGAGATTGCTTTAAGTGGTAATACTGGTTTTTCATCTGGACCACACCTGCATTTTAGCGTTTTTAAGCAAAGACTTGGTAAAAGAATCACAATTCCAACAAAATTTAAAGTAGATCCCAATAAAGAAGTTTACTTACAAGAGGGTAAAGTATATTCAAAAAATATAAAATAGTATCCTTTTTTAGTTTATTATAATTCAATAATCATTTTATCTTTAGTGCCTAAATAACGTCTACTTCCTAAATATCTTTTCTTGTTAAATTCATCATAATTAGCCTCATTTTTGTTCATAGAAGAGATGTGCACATTCCCAGATGCATGAATAAATTCTTGTTTGCCGTTTCCTAACCAAATACCAACATGAGTCACTTTTTGTTTGCTTTGAGTGGTTTCTTTTTTACCAAAAAAAAGTAAATCACCTTTTTCTAAACCAGAAAAATTTAATTTTTCATCAACAAGTTTTCCTGCATAAATTTGCTGAGAAGCGTCTCTAGGAATTATTAATCCATTCATAAAATAAACCATTTTTGTAAAACCACTACAATCAACTCCTTTTGCTGAAGTTCCTCCCCATAAATAAGGAAAACCATCCATAGATTTAGCAATAATTTCTATATTTTGTTGAGTTTTATGTGAAGCTCTAGTTTCAATTATTTTTGTTTTCCAATCATTATAAACTAAACCTTCATCAATTTTGATGTACCCTTTTCTTTTATCAGGATATTCAACAAAATAAAATTTATTCTCTTGCTTTATTAATTTCAATATGCCTCCTAAAGAAATATCAGAAATAATTTCTTTGCAACTCATATCTTTATAAACGTAACCAAAATTTTGAATGAAAATTATTTTTTCTGCATTTTGCCAAGATTCAAAATTACTTTTTGTCATTCTTGTAATTCCTCCTTTATCAACCCAAGAAATATAATTGTCAGGAGTTTGAACTCTGTAAAAATCACCCTTTTTATCAAGAAGTTTTAAAGGTATACCTAATAATCCTTGAGTTCCTAATTCAGCCGAATGAGATGGTTTTGATCTTATATTGATAACTGAATTTTTAGCAACTCCATAGCTTTTTTCTCCTATTGCAGAATCTGGTAAGAATCTAACTTTATTAACTAGAGGTTTATCTATTTTCCTTATACTTTCTAATAAATTTTGATAAGCTTTCTCTGAATTTGTTTCTCCTTTAATTAAAATTTTATCATTATCATTTCCAATTTCTATATTATAAATAACAACTCTTTTATCAGGTGCAAAAGTTTCTTTTATTCTATTGTTAATTTTCCTTAAATGTTCTACAGATTGATTGTTTTCGTTACAAGAAATTAACATAAAGAATAAAAAAAAGTATGTGATTTTATAAAGTTTCATAAATATTTATCTGAAATTATAAGACGGATAAAGGTACTAATTTCTTTATTTAAATTTAATTCTGAATTTAGATTGTTTTATATTTGAAAACAATACTTTTTACAATTAATGATTTATAAAAACTCCTTAGCCTTTGCTCAACAACTAGATGTAGAAGATAAACTTTCTTCAATACGAAATCGATTTCATATACCTAAAGATAAAGAAGGAAATGATTGGTTGTATTTTACTGGTAATTCTCTTGGTTTACAACCTAAAAGTACGAAAGATTATATTTCACAAGAATTAAAAGATTGGTCAGAATTAGGAGTTGAAGGTCATTTTGAAGCTCAGAACCCATGGATGAATTATCATGAGTTTTTGACAGAAAATATGGCTAAAATTGTCGGAGCAAAACCAATAGAAGTAGTTGTTATGAATACTTTAACAACAAACCTTCATTTACTAATGGTATCATTTTACCAACCTACAAAAACGAAATATAAAATTGTTATAGAAAGTGATGCATTTCCTTCAGATAGATACGCAGTAGAATCACAATTAAAGTTTCATGGTTTTGATGAGAAAGATGGTTTAATTGAATGGAAACCTAGAAAAGGAGAGGAGTTATTAAGAATTGAAGACTTAGAAGAGATTGTTTCAAATCAAGGTGATGAAATTGCGTTGCTATTGATTGGAGGATTAAATTATTATACAGGTCAGTTTTTAGATATAAAAAAAATAGCTGAAAT
>JBELHK010000065.1:0-14194 GCA_042091415.1 Polaribacter sp.
GCAACTCTTGTTCCTTCTTTAGTCTGATAAATTAGTACATTAGATTTTGGAATGTCTATGTTTGAAACTTCTCCTGTTATAATGTTTTTTCTAGTGGATGCATTATAGTCTGATAATGTTTCTACTTTTTCACCATCAATTTCAGTTAAAGGATTATTTCTCATTGAGCTTAACATCTCCTGAATTTCTTTAGCACCCTCCATTCCTTTTTTAGTAATTGAAATTAGATGTTCCTTGTAAAATTTATTATCGACATAAATTTTTAATAACTCCTCATAAAAAGAGCTATTTTCTTGTTTCGCTAAAGTAGCAACTTCACAAGCTAAAAGACAAGCTGTAACTGCATCTTTATCTCTAACAAAGTCGCCTACCATATAACCAAAACTTTCTTCACCACCGCCAATAAATTCTAGTTCAGGAAAGTCTTTCACCATTTTTGCAATCCATTTAAAACCAGTTAATCCAACTTTAGTTTCAACGCCATAACTTGCTGCTAAGTCATTTACTAGTTCTGTAGAAACTATTGTAGAACCAACAAATTGTTTTCCGTTTAATTTATTGTTTCTTTTCCACTTTTTAAGTAAAAAATCAGACATAACTACCATTGTCTGATTTCCGTTAAGTAGTTTCATTTTGCCATTTGTATCTCTTACAGCAACACCTAATCTGTCACAATCAGGGTCTGTTCCAATTACAATATCAGCATCAATTTTATTGGCTAATTTTATGGCCATTTCTAAAGCCTCTGGTTCTTCAGGATTTGGTGATTTAACGGTAGGGAAATCGCCATCAGGTATTCTTTGTTCTTCAACAATATGAACATCTGTATAACCAGCTTTTTCTAGCGTTTCTGGAATTGACACAATTGAAGTTCCGTGTAAAGATGTAAAAACGACTTTTAATTTTTCTCTTTCTAAATCATCCGTTAAACATCCGTTTTTAACAGAAGCATTTGTAAAAACTTCATCAATTTCTTTACCAATTATTTTAATCAAATCTTCATTTGCATCAAATTTAATTTCTGAATAATCTAAGGCATTTACTTTGCTTATAATTCCTACATCATTTGGTGACACAATTTGCCCTCCATCATTCCAATAAACTTTGTAGCCGTTGTATTCAGGCGGATTATGAGAAGCAGTAAGCACAATACCTGCATCGCATTTTAAATGTCGAACAGCAAAAGATAATTCTGGTGTTGGTCTTAAATCTTCAAATAGAAATACACTTATATTATTTGCCGATAAAACATCTGCAACAATTTTTGCAAACTTTTTACTATTATGCCTACAGTCATAAGCAATGGCAACGCTTATTTTTGTTTTATTACTATTTTCTAAAAGATAATTAGCTAATCCTTGTGTTGCTTTTCCTAGCGTATATTTATTGATTTTATTGGTGCCAGCTCCCATTGTTCCTCTCATTCCGCCAGTACCAAATTCTAAGTCTTTGTAAAAGCTTTCTGCTAAATCTTTTTGATTGTTAGCAATTAAATCATTTACTTCATTTTGAGTTTCTTTATCAAAAATAGGACTTAACCAATTTTGTGCCTTTTCTAAAATATCTTTCATAATTATTTATGATTAAAATGCTTACAAATATAAGTTTACAAATTTATTTTCTCTTTTATTTTGTAGTGTTTTTCGTCAGTTTTAGTTTTTATTATAAGTTCACCCAAAAAACCAGCTAAAAATAATAAGGTTCCTAAAATCATTGAGGTTAATGCTATGTAAAACCATGGATTATCTGTAACTAAAATTGTTTTAATTCCGTAATAAACTTTATACAGTTTATGGGTTCCAATAAAAAGAGCAGTTACAGTACCGAAAAGAAACATTAATGTTCCTAACAAACCAAAAAGATGCATTGGTCTTTTTGCAAATTTCGATAAGAAAGAAATGGTAATTAAGTCTAAAAAACCATTTATAAATCTATTCATTCCGAATTTTGTTTCACCGTATTTTCTTGCTTGATGTTGCACTACTTTTTCTCCAATTTTTACAAATCCCTCATTTTTAGCTAAAACAGGAATGTATCTATGCATTTCTCCGCTAACTTTAATGTTTTTTATTACTTCATTTTTATATGCTTTTAATCCGCAATTAAAATCGTGTAATTGTAAACCTGAAGTTTTTCTAGCTACTTTATTAAAGAGTTTTGATGGAATATTTTTAGTAAAAACATTATCATAACGTTTCTTTTTCCACCCAGAAATTAAGTCATAGTCTTCATCAACAATCATCTTGTATAAATCTGGAATTTCTTCTGGGTTGTCTTGTAAATCGGCATCCATTGTAATAACAATATTACCTTGTGCAATTTCAAAACCTGCATCTAATGCTTGAGATTTTCCATAGTTTTTTTGAAAACGTATTCCTTTTACAGCTAGATTTTCTGATGATAAACTTTCTATAACGTTCCATGAATTGTCTGTGCTACCATCATCAATAAAAATAACCTCATATAAATAACGATTGGATTGCATAACACTTGCAATCCAATCGTATAATTCTTTTAAAGATTCTTCTTCGTTTAGAAGTGGTATTACCACTGAAATATTCATAAACTTAGTTCAAGAGTTGTTTAAACAATTCAAAGTTAAACTTTTTTAGTAATTAAATACAGATTAATTAACTAGTAAGTTTCTTCTTCTGATTTTTTCATAATAGCGGAAGATACAGCAGAAATAATAAATCCAAAAAATGCTCCAACAGCAATCCCTAATGCTGAAGAAATTAAAGGACTTTGAAATTTTGCTTGCATTTCCATTTGAGCATCAATTTGATCTTCATTAAAACCCGCGTCAGATAAACTTAATCTTGTTTTTTCCGCTACTTGATTCATAAAATCAGGTTCAATAAAATTGATGAATATTTGTTGCCAGATAATAGAAATAATGATTCCGATAACAACTGTTCCAACACCAATTTTTACTCCTTGGCCCCAAGTCATAAAACCATTATTAGTTTCTTTATATTTTTTTGAAGCTAATACTACAAATAGTATCATTACTCCAAACCCAATAAGACTACTTAAAACTCCTTGTTCAAGGTGTTTACCCATTGCGTAAGTAATAACACTTATCAATATAGAAACTATACCAAAGTATAATCCATAGTTTAAAATAATTCCTTTACTGTTTGGTTGATTTTCCATTAATTTTAAAATTTAGTTAGTTATACAAATATATTATTTTCATTGACATAGCTTTTCTTTTTTCTATTCAATTCAGTAGTTAGTATGCAACATTATTTTTTTGTTACATAAATTTTAAAAGTTTTTGGTTGTATAAATAAAAATTGATTGTAAATTTGCATCGGCAAGTCCTACACAACTAGCTCCCTTTGAATCCCCCAGGGTGGGAACACAGCAAGGGTATTAGGTTGTAGCAGTGTGATGTAGATAGCTTGCCTTTTTTTGTGCTCTAAATTTAGATTTTGTAATATTGATTCTTTTAATCAAAGCGTAACTTACAGATAATGACATCAAAAGTAATTTTAATAACTGGTGCTTCTTCAGGAATAGGCAAATCTATTGCATCTTTTTTATCAAAAAAAGGATTTAAGGTATATGGTACAAGTAGAAATCCTAAAAATATTGAACAAGTTAATTTTGAGTTAATTGCGTTAGATGTTTTAAAAGTTGATACTATAAATTCTGCCGTAAATTATATTCTTAAAAAGGAAGGTAGATTAGATATTTTGATTAATAATGCAGGAATGGGTATTACAGGGCCTATTGAAGATACCCCAACTGAAGAAATGAAAAAAGTTTTCGATACAAACTTCTTTGGTCCTATAGAAGTAATGAAAGCAGTTCTTCCTACAATGCGAAAACAAACTTCCGGTTTAATAATAAATGTAACATCAATTGCTGGTTATATGGGTTTGCCTTTTAGAGGAATATATTCTTCTACAAAAGGAGCTCTAGAAATTGTAACAGAAGCTACAAGTATGGAGGTAAAAAGTTTTAATATTGATGTCGTAAATGTTGCTCCTGGAGATTTTGCTACAAATATAGCTTCAGGAAGATATCATACTCCTGTTTTTGATAACTCTGCGTACAAGAAAAAATACCAAGAAAATTTAGAGTTAATGGATAGTCATGTAAATAGTGGTATGGATTCTATTGAAATGGCTAAAGTTGTTTATAAAATTATAAACACCAAAAAACCTAAACTTCATTATAAAGTTGGCGATTTTATGCAGAAATTTTCAATTGTTTTAAAGCGCATTTTACCAGATAGAATTTACGAGAAATTACTTATGAATCACTATAAACTATAAACAATTATTTTTCTATTAAATTGTTATATGTCTATCATTTAGATGTTTATAGAATTTTACAACTAATAATCTTCAATTTTTGTATATAAATATTTCATTGTAACTATATTTGTCTAATAAATTATAATTTATCAGAAAATGAAATTTTTCATAGACACAGCAAACTTAGATCAAATTAAAGAAGCTCAATCACTTGGTATTTTAGATGGTGTAACAACAAACCCGTCTTTAATGGCAAAAGAAGGTATAACTGGTGAAGAAAATATTATTAATCATTATAAAGCAATTTGCGATTTGGTTGATGGTGATGTTTCTGCAGAGGTAATTTCAACAGATTTTGAAGGAATGGTTAAAGAAGGTGAAGCTTTGGCGGCTTTAAACCCTCAAATTGTAGTGAAACTTCCTATGATAAAAGACGGAGTTAAAGCGTGTAAATATTTCTCAGAAAAAGGTATAAAAACAAATGTTACTTTAGTTTTTTCTGCAGGTCAAGCTCTTTTAGCAGCAAAAGCAGGTGCAACATATGTATCTCCTTTTATTGGAAGATTAGATGATATTTCTACAGATGGTTTAAATTTAATTGCTGAAATTAGAACAATTTATGATAATTATGGGTTTGAAACTCAAATTTTGGCAGCCTCAGTAAGGCACACAATGCACGTTATTGATTGTGCTAAAATAGGTTCTGATGTTATGACAGGGCCTTTAAGTGCTATTGAAGGTTTATTAATACACCCACTTACAGACATTGGTTTAGCTAAATTTTTAGCAGATTATAAAAAAGGTAACTAGTTTACCATTAAAATTTATTAAAAGTCAGAAAGGAATTTATAAATTTCCTTTCTGACTTTTTTATATTAATACTTTTTGAGTTCGTAACTTTGCAACTTATAAAAATTAGTAATGTTTCCAGAAAAAGAGCTTGCACAATTAGTTATTTCAGCTTGTCATCAATTTAAAATTGATACTGTTGTTATTTCTCCAGGTTCAAGAAATGCACCATTAACAATTGGCTTTTCTAATCATTCAGAAATTGAAACATTAAGTATTGTTGATGAGAGATGTGCGGCCTTTTTTGCTTTAGGCATCGCGCAACAAAAAAGAAAGCCAGTTGCTGTTTTATGCACTTCTGGTTCTGCTCTGTTAAACTATTATCCTGCGGTTGCTGAAGCTTTTTATAGCAATATACCTTTGGTAATAATTTCTGCTGATAGACCTAAGCATTTGATTGATATTGGCGATGGACAAACAATTCGTCAAGAAAATATTTTTCAAAATCATATTTTATTTTCTGCAAATTTGGTTGAAAATTCGAAGTTTAAAACTAGAAATGCTCAATTAATAGGGGAGGCTTTACAGGTTTCTGTTTCTCAAAAAGGTCCAGTTCATATTAATGTTCCTTTTGATGAACCACTTTATGAAACTGTTGAAAAAATGAATGATTTTCATTTTCCAAATATTTCAATGAGTTCTTTAGATAATTCAAATATTGAATATGAGAAACTAGCCAATATATGGAACAAATCAGAAAAGAAAATATTGCTTATAGGTGTTAATTATCCTGATGATAATTTACATGATTTAATGGATTTGTATTCAGAAGACGATTCTGTTTTAATTTTAACGGAAACTACTTCTAATTTGCATCATAAAAAGGCCATCAATTCTATTGATCAATTAATTTTTTCGTTAAATGATAGTGATTTTAAAGATTTACAGCCAGATATTTTAATAACATTTGGTGGTATGATTATTTCTAAAAGAATCAAACGCTTTTTAAGAGAATATCAACCAAAACATCATTGGAATATAGATGAAAAGAAAGCTACCAATACTTTTTTCTGTTTAACAGAATTCATACAAACATCGCCTGTAGATTTTTTTACAAATTTTAATAAAATTATTACTCAGCGAGAAAGTAATTATCAATCTAAATGGTTACAAATACGCGACTTTAGAAGAATAAAACATACAGAATACTTAGCTGAAATTAATCATTCAGATTTTAAAGTTTTCGAACAAGTTTTAGAAACAATACCTAATAGTTCACAATTGCAAATTAGCAATAGTGCAATTATAAGATATGCGCAATTATTTACTATTAACAAGAGTTTACAAGTATTTTGTAATAGAGGAACAAGTGGTATAGATGGCAGTACAAGTACTGCTATAGGTGCTGCTTTTTCTAATGCGAAGCAAACAATTTTTATTACGGGTGATTTAAGTTTTTTCTACGATTCTAATGCTTTATGGAATAAGAATATTCCATCAAACTTTAGAATAGTTTTAATCAACAATTCAGGAGGAGGTATTTTTAAAATTATACCAGGTCCTAGTACAACAAACTCAACTAAATATTTCGAAACTCCACATTGCTTAACAGCAGAACATTTATGTAAAATGCATGGTTTTGAGTATTTACAAGCATCAACAACAAAATCGGTAAATGAAAAGTTAAAGGGCTTTTATGAAATTTCGGGAAAACCGAAAATTTTAGAAGTTTTCACACCTAGTTCAGATAACGATAAAATATTAAAAGATTATTTTAAATACATCAAATAATGGAATTAAAAGAAGGAGATAAAGTACAATTATATATAGAAAAAGAAACTGCTTTAGGATATACTGTGGTTATCAATGATGAATTTGATGGTTTACTTTATAGGAATGAAACTTTTGAAGATATTGAAGAAGAAATGGAAGTTGATGGTTATATAAAAACTATTCGCGAAGATGGTAAAATAGATGTTTCTTTAAGACCACAAGGATTCAGAAATGTTATCGATAAAGATGTTAAAAAGGTTTTAGAGAAATTAAAAAATAGTAAAGAAGGGTACTTGTTATTAACAGACAAAAGTTCTCCTGATTCTATTAAATTTCAATTGCAAATGAGTAAAAAAGCTTTCAAAAAAGCAATCGGGAATTTATATAGAAATAAATTAATTCTTCTAAAAGAAGATAGAATTGAGCTTATTTAAAAATTATATTTTCAAAATATAATTTTATTGGCCACCAACCCTAAGTATATTTTCATAATAATTATCTGCATTAGGGTCTGACGGATCCATTTTTCCGTATCCTAATTTATAATATTTTAGAGCTTTTTTATAATTTTTACCAGATTCATAGTACATACCAATGTAGTATTCGCCTAGTGGTGAAGAAGGAAATCTTTTTAAAATCATTTTACCAAAATCACGAAGCCTATCTCCGTTTTCTTTTTCCATAATTATTTTTTCTACGGCATAAATATCTTTTTCTCTTATTCCTAAACTACTGCCAAATAAAAACTCTATTTCTAGATACTTATCTTCTAAATAAGCGATTGCATCAATAGGAGATAAGTCTTTTACATTTTTTTCATATTCTTCTTTAGAAATTGCAGAATATACTTCGAAAATTTTTGTTAATGCTCTTGGAATAGCTTCAACCATAGCTGACGTTGAGCTATTCGTTTTTATGCTATCATTAATAATATTAAAATTTTTAATTTCTACGCTAGATAATGCTTGCTGAATTCGACCTATATTCGATTTTTTACGACTTGAAAATGAATCAGAATTATTTATATAAAGATAAAAGGTATTATCTTCTCTAGCGAATTTAGAAAGATTATAAGACTGAAGTTGTCTGCCGATAAAATCTGAAAAACTCGGGTTTATACAAACAAAAGAATTAATAAATGCTGAATTTTCTTTTAAAAAATGAGTGATAAAATTAGCCGAGTACCCATGCCCAACAAAAGTTATAAATGGAGAGGTTCTGTAACTACTTTCCATGTGAAAAAGTACTTCATCTCTTAAGAAATTATAAAAATCTTGGGAAGAACCTGTTAGCATTCCTGTATTTCTATCGAAAGAAATGTCTTTACCACGAGTCTCAGCCATGGAAACTCCCACAATAATTTGATTAGGAGCAATGTCTTTCTTTGAGAATAAAAGACTGTTGCCAACATAGGAGTCGAATAAATCTTCTTCATCTAATATTATGGTAAGAGGATAGTTTTTTAAACTATCTTTTTCGTAATCTTTAGGAAGATGAATGCGAATGTCTCTTGTGGTTTCTAACACGTCTGATTCAATACTTTCATTGATGTATTTCTGAGAAAATCCATAAAAAGAAATAAAATAAAATAATATTAAAAGTGATTTCTTTATCATAAATAATGATTGTTTATTTTTGTTTTTCTAGTTTTGACTAGATTTATTTGAATTCGAAAAATACAAAATTATGATAAAACCTGAATGGAAAACTGCAAAAGAATATGAAGATATCACCTATACGAAGTGTAATGGAGTTGCTAGAATAGCATTTAACAGGCCAAATGTTAGAAATGCTTTTCGACCAAAAACAACTGCTGAACTTTACGATGCCTTTTATGATGCAGGAGAAGATACTTCTATAGGAGTTGTTTTGCTGTCAGCTGAAGGGCCTAGTACAAAAGATGGTGTTTATTCTTTTTGCTCTGGAGGAGATCAAAAAGCACGTGGACATCAAGGTTATGTTGGTGATGATGGGTATCATAGATTAAATATTTTAGAAGTTCAAAGATTAATCAGATTTATGCCTAAAGCAGTTATTGCAGTAGTTCCTGGTTGGGCTGTTGGTGGTGGGCATAGCTTACATGTAGTTTGCGATTTAACATTAGCATCTAAAGAACATGCTATTTTTAAACAAACAGATGCAGATGTTACTTCTTTTGATGGTGGCTACGGTTCTGCTTATTTGGCCAAAATGGTTGGACAAAAAAAAGCAAGAGAAATTTTCTTTTTAGGTAGAAATTATTCAGCTCAAGAGGCATATGAAATGGGAATGGTAAATGCAGTTATACCTCATGATGAGTTAGAAAGTACAGCTTATGAATGGGCGCAAGAAATATTAGCAAAATCTCCAACATCAATTAAGATGCTTAAGTTCGCAATGAATTTAACAGATGATGGTATGGTTGGTCAGCAAGTTTTTGCAGGAGAAGCAACTCGTTTAGCCTATATGACAGATGAGGCAAAAGAAGGAAGGGATGCCTTTTTAGAAAAACGCAAACCAAACTTCCCTAAAAAATGGATTCCTTAAACAATTTTAATGAAAGCACAAGTCGTTACATTTTTAATTAAATGCCCTGATCAAAAAGGATTAGTAGCAAAAATTACCAATTTCTTTTATCAAAAGGGATTTAATATTTTAAGTTGTCAGCAATATGTAAATTCTATTGAAAGTTCATATTTTATGCGTATCAGACTTAATGCTGATGGAACAGAAATTTCTAAAAAAGATTTAGAAGATAGTTTTTTAGAACTAGCTACTCCTCTGCAATTTAAATGGTCTGTAAGTTATGGTAATGAGAAGAAAAATGTTGCAATTATGGTGTCTCATACAAGTCATAATTTATACGATTTGTTAGAACGTTATAAAGAAGGTCGTTTAGATTGTAATGTTACAATGATAATTAGTAATCATGATAAATTAAGGCATATTGCAGAAATGTTTAATGTGCCGTATTATTATTTACCAATTTCAAAAGAAACTAAATTAAAGCAGGAAGCAGAGGTTCAAAAACTATTAGATGCTAATAAAATAGATTTAATTGTAATGGCCAGATATATGCAGATTTTGTCATCTAGTTTTATCAATCATTATCCAGAAAAAATCATAAATATTCACCATTCTTTTTTACCTGCTTTTCAAGGAGCAAATCCTTATAAAAAAGCTTACGAAAGAGGAGTTAAACTTATTGGAGCAACAGCTCATTACGCTACTGAAGATTTAGATGAAGGACCAATTATTGAGCAAGATGTTAAGCCTGTTACTCATGATAGTACACCCGTAACTTTAAAACGAATTGGTGCAGATATAGAAAAGTTAGTTTTAGCAAGAGCAGTAAAATATCATTTAAATAATCAAATTATAGTTTCAGGAAATAGAGCCATAGTTTTCCCAGAAACAGGAGAGTAGATTTTATGAAAATTATTTGTATTGGGCGCAATTACGCAAAGCATATTGAGGAGTTAGAAAATGAAAAACCAGAAAATCCTATTATTTTTTTAAAACCAGATTCTGCAATTCTACCGAAGAAAAATCCATTTTTTATTCCACCTTTCTCTAATGATGTGCATTATGAAGTTGAGGTTTTGATAAAAATAAACAAAGTTGGTAAATATATTGACTCAAAATTTTCACATAAATATTATGATGAAATTGGTTTAGGTATTGATTTTACTGCAAGAGATATTCAAGCAAAATGTAAAGAGAAAGGATTACCTTGGGAAAAAGCAAAGGCTTTTGATGGTAGTGCAATTATTGGTGAATTTTATCCGAAAGAAGAATTTGATTTAGAGAACTTACATTTTCAATTGTATAAAAATGAGGAATTAGTTCAAGATGGTAATACTGCAAGTATGCTTTGGAAAACTGACGAATTGATTTCGTACGTTTCACAATATTTTACCTTAAAAAAAGGAGATATTATTTTTACAGGCACACCTTCAGGTGTTGGTAAAGTTCAAGAAAATGATGTTTTACGAGGAATTCTAAAAGATAAAGAGTCTTTTAGTATAAGGGTAAAGTAGTTTATTTTAATTTAAACCATTTAACAGCATCGTTAATTCCATTTTCAATTGGATTTTGAATATGGTTTAAATTTTCTTTAGCTTTTTTGTTTGAATAGAAATTTGAAATACACAATGTTTTTAAATTGGTTACAGAAATATCTGTTTTTACACCAAAAAGTCTAGCAAAACTTCCAAAATATCCAACGATAATTAATAGTAATCTAGGAATTTTCACAAACTTACTTTTTTGATTTAATCCCTTATTGACCTTTTTATAAAACTGTTTGTAACTTAAATTTTCACCAGATAATAAATATGATTCGCCATGTTTTCCTAAACTTATTGCTTTAGTGATGGTTTGTGCAGCATCTTTCACATTGATAAAACTTTTTCCCCCAGGAGGATAAAAGATAATATTCTTTTTATGAGCAGATAAAACAATACGGCCAGAGCTTGGTTTTGTATCATATTTACCAATCATGAATGTTGGGTTTACATTAACAACTTTAGTATTTTGATTGGTGTTGCCTAATTTAAAAACTTCATTTTGAGCTTCTAATTTACTTAATGCATATAATGATTTATCAAAAGGAGCTTTTATTGATTTACTCTCATCACCTAAATTCTCTAAACTTCCATAACCAAAAGCATTTGCAGAGCTCACGTTTATAAAAGTTTCAATATTATTTTCAATCGATTTACTTAATAAAACTTTAGAAGCATCAACATTAATTGATTTGTAAACTGAATAATCTTTAATGTTTTGATCTGTAATTGCTGCTATATGAATAACAATTTGTGATTTTTTTATAGCATCTATATATGTATCTGGTTCAGTGATGTCTCCAGTTATAATTTTTAATCTATCATTTTCAGTTAAAGGAAACTTACTTTTATTTCTTAGTATTCCAATAACATTATAATTATTAAGCAATAGATCTTCAATAACATTTATACCTAATAAACCACTTGCACCGGTTACAAAAACAGTTTTATCTTGTTGCATCAATTTCTTTTTTAACAGCTTTACTTAATATTTTTATTTTAGTTTTTAAAGGTAAAAGAGCTAAGATTATTCGGCTGAATTTGTTTAATTTACCTATGACAATTCTAGTTTTTCCTGCAAATAATTTGTTTAAGGAAATTCTTGCGACATCGTCTAATTCAATAACTCCGGCATTTACAAACTTACTTTGCTCTTCGATTCTTTGTGATACATCAGGGTTTGTTTTCATTGGTCCAGGATACACAACTGATACTGTAACATTTTTTGATTTTAATTCTTCATGAAGCCCTAAAGAGAAAAAATCAATAAATTTTTTTGAGGCTGGGTATACCGTTTTATAACCAATAGGACTAAATGCGGCCATACTAGAAATATTTAAAATATAGCTTTTTGGTTGTTGTGTAAGATTAGGAATCAATAATTTAGTAATCAAAGAGGTTGCTCTGATATTCAATAGAATTATATTATCAATATAATCTTCACTGGCGTCATTTATATATTTAGAACCTCCACAACCAGCATTATTAATAAGTACTTCAATAGGGAATTTATTAGCCCATTCTATTAGACTTACAATATTTTCTTTTTTTGTCAAATCAGTTTCAAAGAATTCAACATTTACATTTAAATCCTTTATTTCAGAAGCTAGAATATTCAGATTCTCGTTAGGTAAAGCAACCAATAAAATATTATAATTTCTTTTTGCTAAATCTAAAGCTAAAAATTTGCCTAAACCTTGGCTAGCTCCAGTTATTAAAGCATAATTTAAACCGTTCCCCATGTTACTATTATTTGTGCTCAAAAGTACACATTTGATTAATAAAAACTTATATTATATTAAAAGTTTTCCATTTGAAAACAACGTATATTTGTTTGCTATTTTAGATAAATAAAATAATGAAAGCAGAAATCATAACGATAGGGGATGAAATTCTAATCGGACAAATTGTAGACACAAATTCTCAATGGATAGGAACTGAGTTGAATAAAATAGGAGTTTCGGTTTATCAGATTTCGTCTATTCAAGATAATAAACAACATATTTTAAACGCACTTAAAGAAGCTCAGAGCAGAGCAGACATTATAATTATTACAGGTGGTTTAGGACCAACAAAAGATGATATCACTAAATATACTATTGCAGAATATTTTAATGATACGCTAACTTTAAATGAAAATGTTGTAAATCACATTCAAAAATTATTTACAAAATATAAAATTCCTTTTGGCGAGTTAAATCGTTTGCAAGGAATGATCCCTACAAAGGCAACTGTTTTAGAGAATGCATATGGTACTGCTCCAGGCATGTGGTTTTTTGAAAATGAAACTATTTTTGTGTCACTTCCAGGAGTGCCTAATGAAATGAAGGGTTTAATGCAGTTTGAAGTTTTACCTAGAATTCAAAAACAATTCAAATTACCATTCATAATTCATAAAACTATAATGACTTACGGAATGGGTGAAAGTTCTTTAGCTGAGAGAATTGAAGATTTTGAGAATAATTTACCAGAATTCATAAAACTAGCTTACTTACCAAACTATGGTAAAGTTCGTTTGCGTTTATCCGCCAAAGGTGACGACAAAAAAATATTAGAAGACACACTTCAAGAAAAGATTGAGGATTTGTATAAAATTATTCCTGAAATAATTACAGGAATAGATGATGGAGGGAAAATAGAGCAAACTATTGGAGACCTATTAAAGAAAAAAGGTAAAACAGTTGCTACAGCAGAAAGTCTAACAGGAGGTAAAATAGCATCAACTTTAGTCTCTGTTCCAGGTTCTTCTTCTTATTACAAAGGTAGTTTTGTAGCATATTCAGCAGAAACTAAAATTAATGTATTAAATGTTTCTAAAGAAACGATTGATTTACACTCTGCAGTAAGTAAAGAAGTAGCTTTAGAAATGGCAAGAGGTGCAAAGCAAAAATTACAAACAAATTATGCAATTGCTGTTACAGGAAATGCAGGCCCAACAAAAGATTCTAACAATAAAGAAGTAGGTTTGGTATGTATCGCCATTGCTACAGATGAAAAAGAACTTGTAGAAGAATTTAATTTTGGTAAACCAAGAGGAAGAGTAATAGATAAAACGGTAAATAAATCTTTAGAAATGCTACAAAAAGAAATCTTAAAATAATTACTAAAATTATTTTGTACAGCATTATAAATATTTGTAGATTTGCACCTCGTTTAGAGATAACACTATAAATACTGTCAAGAAGATGTCTAGAGTTTGTGAATTAACAGGTAAAAAAGCAATGGTTGGGAACAATGTTTCTCACGCTTTGAATAGAACAAAAAGAAAGTTTGACGCTAATTTAATGACAAAGCGTTTTTACATTCCAGAAGAAGATA
>JBELHK010000066.1:0-14012 GCA_042091415.1 Polaribacter sp.
TTTCTTGGTCATCTGCAGGTAAAATGGGTTTTAGAGGTTCTAAAAAGAATACTCCTTATGCAGCTCAATTAGCAGCAGAAGATTGTGCAAATGTTGCAAAAGAAGCGGGTTTACGTAAAGTAAAAGTATTTGTAAAAGGACCTGGTAACGGTAGAGAATCTGCTATCAGATCATTACATAATGCAGGAGTTGAAGTTACTGAAATTATTGATGTAACACCTACACCTCACAACGGTTGTAGACCTCCAAAAAGAAGAAGAGTATAATTAATATTTTAATCAATTAGGAAATAGATTATCGAAGGATTAGCCTTAATTCATAATCCCTAATTTCAATAACAAAGAAATGGCAAGATATACAGGACCAAAAACAAAGATTGCTCGTAAATTTGGCGAAGCAATTTTCGGAGACGATAAAAACTTCGAAAAAAGAAACTATCCTCCAGGACAACATGGAAATAATAGACGTCGTGGAAAAAAATCTGAATACGCAATTCAATTAGCTGAAAAGCAAAAGGCTAAGTATACTTATGGTATCTTAGAGCGTCAGTTTAGTAATTTATTTAAGAAAGCGTCTGCATCTCAGGGAATTACTGGTGAAATTTTACTTCAATTATGTGAATCTCGTTTAGATAACGTTGTTTACAGAATGGGTATTTCTAATTCTAGAAGTGGAGCAAGACAACTTGTTTCTCATAGACATATTACTGTAAATGGCAATATCGTTAATATACCTTCTTATAGTTTAAAAGAAGGAGATGTTGTTGCTGTAAGAGAAAAGTCTAAATCATTACAAGCTATTGAAAATGCATTAGCTTCTAACAGCAATGTTTACGAATGGTTAACTTGGAACTCTGATAAAAAAGAAGGTTCTTTTGTAAAGATTCCAGAAAGACTACAGATTCCAGAAAACATTAAGGAACAATTAATAGTAGAATTATATTCTAAATAATAAATAATCATATTGGTATTTGGCCAAAGGGTTTATATGATCTCTTCAATCTTTTAAACCGCGCAACTAAATAACAATTAAAACGAAGAAATAAATGGCAATTTTAAATTTTCAAAAACCTGACAAAGTAATTATGATTGAGTCTACTGATTTTACTGGTAGATTCGAATTTAGACCCTTAGAACCTGGTTTTGGTTTAACTATAGGGAATGCTTTAAGAAGAGTTCTTTTATCTTCTTTAGAAGGTTTTGCAATTACATCTTTAAGAATTGACGGAGTTGAACACGAGTTTTCAACTGTGTCAGGTGTTGTTGAAGATGTTACAGAAATTATCTTAAACTTAAAACAAGTTCGTTTTAAAAAACAGATTGATGATTCAGACAAGGAAACTGTTTCAATATCTGTTTCAGGTCAAGACCAACTTACAGCCGGTGATTTACAGAAGTTTATCTCAGGTTTTCAAGTTTTAAATCCAGATTTAGTAATCTGTAATATGGATAGTTCTGTAAAGTTTAATGCAGAAATTACAATCGAAAAAGGTAGAGGTTTTGTTTCTGCAGAAGAAAACAAAAAATCATCTTCACCAATTGGTACAATTTTCACAGATTCAATTTACACACCTATTAAGAATGTAAAATATTCAATTGAGAATTATCGTGTTGAACAAAAGACCGATTATGAAAAATTGATATTTGATATTGACACAGATGGTTCAATTAATCCAAAAGATGCTTTAACTGAAGCAGCTAAAATATTAATTCACCATTTTATGTTGTTTTCTGATGAGCGCATCACTTTAGAAGCTGATGAAATTGCGCAAACAGAAACTTATGATGAAGAATCATTACACATGCGTCAGTTATTAAAAACTAGGTTAATTGATATGGATTTATCTGTCAGAGCTTTAAATTGTTTAAAAGCTGCTGAGGTTGATACATTAGGAGATTTAGTTTCTTTTAATAAAAGCGATTTAATGAAATTCAGAAACTTTGGTAAAAAATCATTAACAGAACTAGAAGAATTAGTTATCGTTAAAGGTTTAAGTTTCGGAATGGATTTATCAAAATATAAATTAGATAGAGATTAATATTTCATAATTTGCTCCCCAAAGCGGGTTGATGCAAGATGAAATTATAAAACAAACGTCAAAATGAGACACGGAAAAAAGCATAATCATTTAGGAAGAAAAACTGCTCATAGAAAAGCAATGTTAGCTAATATGTCATGTTCTTTAATAGAGCACAAACGTATTAATACTACTGTGGCAAAGGCAAAAGCTCTTAGAACTTTTGTTGAACCATTAATAACAAAATCTAAAGAAGATACTACTCATAATAGACGTATTGTATTTTCTTATCTTAGAGATAAATATGCAGTTACTGAACTTTTTAGAGAAGTTTCTGTAAAAGTAGCAGACAGACCAGGTGGTTACGTTCGTATAATTAAATTAGGAAATCGTCAAGGAGATAATGCTCCTATGGCAATGGTAGAATTAGTTGATTATAACGAAATCTATAACCCTAAAGGTAATCAGTCTAAAAAATCTACAAGAAGAAGTAGAAGAGGTGGTAAGAAAAATGATTCTTCAACTCAACAAGTTGAAGAAACTAACTCAGCTTCTAAGTCTGAAGAGTAAAAATGATTGATATTATATCATATAAAGGGATAAGCTTACTAGTTTATCCCTTTTTTTATACTTTTACACAAAATAGATGTTAATATAAAACCTAATGAATTTAAATTCATTTTAACAAGTTAATTTAAAATTTAATGAAATATCAAACTCGTAAAAAAGCATTAGTTCTACTTGCAGATGGAACTATATTTTATGGTAAATCTGTTGGTATAGAAGGAACTGCTACTGGAGAAATCTGTTTCAATACAGGTATGACAGGTTATCAAGAAATATTTACAGATCCTTCTTATTATGGTCAATTAATGGTTGCTACAAATGCACATATTGGTAATTATGGAATTAATAACAATGAAGTTGAATCTGAAGGGATTAAGATTGCCGGTTTAATTTGTAGAAATTTTAGTTTTAATCATTCAAGAGTCGATTCTGATGGAAATTTAAAAAACTGGTTTATTGAACATAATTTGGTTGCTATTTCAGATGTTGATACAAGAGCATTAGTTTCATATATTAGAGATAATGGAGCAATGAATGCCATAATTTCAACTGATATTGAGAATATAGATACGTTAAAGAAACAATTGGCAAACGTACCAAGTATGCAAGGTTTAGAATTAGCATCAAAAGTTTCTACAACAAAACCTTATTTTATTGGTGATGAGAATTCTGAGATAAAAATATCTGCATTAGATATAGGGATAAAAAAGAATATTTTAAGAAATCTAGCTAAAAGAGGTGCATATATAAAAGTTTTCCCTTACAATTCTACATTTGAAGAGTTAGCAGCATTTAATCCTGATGGATATTTTATTTCAAATGGTCCTGGAGATCCAGAACCTTTAATTGAAGCTCAATCAGTAGCTAAAGAAATTATAAATAGAAATTTACCTTTGTTTGGTATTTGTTTAGGGCATCAAGTTATTGCTCTTTCTCAAGGAATTTCAACTTATAAAATGTATAATGGTCATAGAGGAATTAATCATCCTGTAAAAAATCTTCTAACAAGTAAGGGTGAAATTACATCTCAAAATCACGGATTTGCGATTAACAGAGAAGAAACTGAAGCAAATGAAAATATAGAAATTACTCATGTTCATTTAAATGATCATACTGTAGCAGGAATTAAAATTAAAAACAAAAATGCCTTTTCTGTTCAATATCATCCAGAAGCTAGCCCTGGTCCTCACGATTCTGAGTATTTATTTGATCAGTTTATTAACAATATTAAAGAGTCTAAAAAAGTTTCGTCTTAGCTTTAGCTGTATTGAACTATACTCTATAGTTATTTGACTTAAGTTAATTTTTATATTTTAACTTTAAATTAAATTTATAGTGTGATGCAAATATCACATTTCTTTTTCATAGCAATTTTCCCACTCAATCTTTGAGTGGGTTTTTTTTAGTAAACGTTTTCGTAAATTATTATTATCCTAACTTAAATTCGATGATACATTTTGTAAATTAGCCACACAATAAGATTAATCAAGAACTAAAAAAGAAGATATAAATGAGTATTATAATAAGCGTTCATGCACGTCAAATATTTGATTCAAGAGGAAATCCAACCGTAGAGGTAGATGTAACAACAGAAAATGGATTTTTAGGAAGAGCAGCTGTTCCATCAGGAGCTTCAACAGGTGAACACGAAGCTGTAGAGCTTAGAGATGGCGGTTCTGATTATATGGGAAAAGGAGTTTTAAAAGCTGTATCTAATGTAAACAATATTATTACAGAAAAATTATTAGGTTTTTCAGTTTTTGAGCAAAATTCAATAGATCAGTTAATGATTGATTTAGATGGAACTCCAAATAAATCTAAATTAGGAGCTAATGCTATTCTAGGAGTTTCTTTAGCCGTTGCAAAAGCTGCAGCTAACGAATTAGGGATGCCTCTTTATAGGTATGTAGGTGGTGTATCTGCAAATACTTTACCAGTTCCAATGATGAATATTATAAACGGAGGTTCTCATTCTGATGCACCAATTGCTTTTCAAGAATTTATGGTAATGCCAATTAAGGCAGAGTCTTTTTCAGAAGCAATGAAAATGGGTTCAGAAATATTTCATAATTTAAAGAAAGTTTTACACGATAGAAATTTATCTACAGCTGTTGGAGATGAAGGTGGTTTTGCGCCTACTTTAGATGGTACTGAAGATGCATTAGATACTATTGCATTGGCAGTTGAAAATGCCGGATATAAATTTGGTGAAGAAATTAAAATTGCTTTAGATTGTGCAGCGGCAGAATTCTACGTAGATGGAAAATATGATTATTCTAAATTTGAAGGAGAAACAGGTAAAGTTAGAGATAGTAAAGAACAAGCAGACTATTTAACTGAACTAGCATTAAATTATCCAATCATTTCAATAGAAGATGGTATGGATGAAAATGACTGGGAAGGATGGAAATATTTGACTGAAAAAATAGGAGATAAAGTTCAATTAGTTGGTGATGACTTATTTGTTACTAACGTAGAAAGATTATCTAGAGGAATTGAAAACGGAATTGCAAATTCAATTCTAATTAAAGTAAATCAAATTGGTTCTTTAACAGAAACTATAGCTGCAGTTAATATGGCAAAAAATGCAGGATATACTTCTGTAATGTCTCACAGATCTGGAGAAACTGAAGATAATACGATTGCTGATTTAGCGGTTGCTTTAAATTGTGGCCAAATAAAAACGGGTTCTGCTTCTCGTTCAGATAGAATGGCAAAATACAATCAATTATTAAGAATTGAAGAGGAGTTGAGTGATACAGCTTATTTCCCTAAAGAGAAAGCTTTTAAAATTTAGCCTTCAAAGTAAATAATTAAAAAAACCTCATAAATTTTATGAGGTTTTTTTAATTATTAAAGAATTGTTAAATTATTAACAGTAGTTTTTATAAATCAAAAATCTACGATTACATTTTTTTTAAATCTTTTAAAAATTGGTATCTTCGCGAAACGTTAAAAATATTATATAAAATCAATAAAATGTCAGATATAGCAAAACTACAAGTTGGTGATAATTCATATGAATTTCCTTTGATTAAAGGTAGTGAAAATGAGGTAGCAATAAACGTTAAATCTTTAAGAAGTTCAACAAACGGAATCATTACAATAGATCCAGGTTTTAAAAATACTGGTTCTTGTGAGAGTGCTATAACATTTTTAGATGGCGAAAAAGGAATTTTAAGATATCGAGGTTATCCGATTGAACAATTAGCTGAAAAAGCAGATTTTTTAGAAGTAGCTTATTCTTTAATTTTTGGTGATTTACCAACCAAAGAACAACTAGAACAATTTCATTCAGATATAAAAGCAAAATCTGTAGTAGATGATGATTTGAAAAAAATATTAGATGCTTTTCCTAAATCAGCTCATCCAATGGGTATTTTGTCTTCTCTAACAAGTGCTTTAACTGCATTTAATCCTTCTTCTGTAAACATTGAATCAGAAGAAGATATGTATAATGCAATTGTTAAAATTATGGGTAAACTTCCTGTTTTAGTGTCTTGGACAATGAGAAAGAAACTAGGTTTACCATTAAATTATGGTTCAACTTCTTTAGGATATGTTGAAAATATCTTAAAAATGATGTTTGAACAACCAAACGAAGAGTATATAATTAACCCTATTGTTAAAAACGCTTTAGACAAACTTTTAATTTTACATGCAGACCACGAACAAAACTGTTCTACTTCAACAGTAAGAATTGTTGGTTCTTCGCATGCAGGTTTATTTGCTTCGATTTCTGCAGGAATATCAGCTCTTTGGGGTCCACTTCACGGTGGTGCCAATCAAGCTGTTTTAGAAATGTTAGAGGCTATTAAAGCAGATGGAGGAGATACAAAAAAGTATATGGCTAAAGCAAAAGATAAATCAGATCCTTTTAGATTAATGGGCTTTGGTCATAGAGTATACAAGAATTTTGATCCAAGAGCAAAAATTATTAAGAAAGCTGCTGATGAGGTTTTAGCTGATTTAGGAGTTGAAGATCCAATTCTTGATATTGCAAAAAGTTTAGAGCAAGAAGCACTAAACGATCCATATTTTGTAGATAGAAAGCTATATCCAAATGTAGATTTCTATTCAGGAATAATATACAGAGCAATGGGTATTCCTGTTGAAATGTTTACGGTTATGTTTGCATTAGGTCGTTTACCAGGATGGATTGCACAATGGAAAGAAATGAGATTAAATAAAGAACCAATTGGTCGTCCTCGTCAAGTTTACACGGGTAAAAACGAAAGACCTTTTGTTTCTATTGATAAAAGATAAAATATATTATTTTTGTTTAAAATAAAAGCTTCATTTTTATGAAGCTTTTTTTAGTTACAAATTTATGATGAAACTCAATATTCAAAACGAGACCTCTAGATTAAAGGCCGTAATTTTAGGATTAGCTAATTCAAATGGACCAATACCAAAATTAGATGAAGCTTATGACCCTAAAAGCGCTTATCATATCAAAAATGGAACCTATCCAAGGGAAGAAGATATGATTTTAGAGATTGAATCTGTTGCAGAAGTTTTAGAGAAATACAATGTTAATGTATATAGACCTGAACTTATCGAAAATTACAATCAAATATTTTCTAGAGATATCGCATTTGTCATTGATGATAAATTAGTTAAGGCAAATATTTTACCTGATAGAGAAAAAGAATATAAGGCAATCAAAAAAGTAACAGATTTAATTGATCCTAAAAATATTATAAAATTACCTGAAGAATTTCATATAGAAGGAGGAGATGTAATGCCATGGAATAACTATATTTTTATTGGAACTTATTCCGGAGAAGATTATCCTGATTATATTACTGCAAGAACAAATGAAAAAGCAGTAAATGCAATTCGAGATTTATTTCCCAATAAAATTGTAAAGTCGTTTCAGTTAAGAAAGTCTAATACAAATGCGAAAGAAAATGCACTTCACTTAGACTGTTGTTTTCAGCCAATAGGAAAGAATAAAGCTATTATACACAAAAATGGATTTTTAGTTGAAGAAGAGTATAATTGGTTAATTAATTTTTTCGGAAAGGAAAATATTTTTGAAATTGATAAAGATGAAATGTATAATATGTGCAGCAATATTTTTTCAATTTCTGAAGATGTAATTATCTCTGAAAAAAACTTTACAAGATTAAATTCTTGGCTACGAGAAAATAATTTTACGGTTGAAGAAGTCCCTTATGCAGAAATTGCAAAACAAGAAGGTCTTCTACGTTGTTCTACTTTACCTTTAATAAGAGAATAAAAAAAAGCTACAATAAATGTAGCTTTTTTTATTTAACCAAAGTATTAAGGAAGAAGTACTGCATCAATTGCATGAATTACTCCATTAGTTCCTTGAACATCATTTGTAGCAGCACCAACTAAAATATTTACAGTTTGAGTACTAGTTTTTATTTGAGCTCCAGTTGTTAAGTCTATTGTAATATCAGTTCCTTGAAATGTTTCAACCATTGCTCCATCTACAAGTTGATCAGCCTGAACATTAGCTCCATTTACAACATGATATTTTAAAACTGCATCTAAAGTTTCGATTGGAATATCTCCTAATGTATCCCAGTCATCATTTGAATCTAGTAAATTCCTGAAAGCTAAGTTTGTAGGTGCAAAAACAGTGAATGGTCCATTGCCAGTTAAAATTTCAACGAAATCTGTAGTGTGTCTTGAGTCTGTAAGTGCTGAAACTAAATCACTAAAATTGTCATTATTTAAAGCAAACTCAACCACATTGTTAGGTGTCATAACAGCATCTATAACATGAACAATTCCATTAGAAGCCATAACATCAACTGCTACTGGTGCTGCATTTCCATCAAAAGTAACTCCACCTGTAACATTTACTTGAAGCGATAAAGGCTCATCATTAGGAGCATTTGTAGCTAAAGTGTTAACATATGTGTCAGATAATGATGAAGAGTTAACTTCTGTACCTAAAACGTGATAAAGAAGGATATTTCTTAAATCAGATACAGGTACATCATTTACATCTAGACTTGGATACCCAGCATTCCTTAAAAAAGTATCAAAAGCTTCATCAGAAGGAGCAAAAACAGTATAAGTTCCTGGTGCAGAAAGTGTTTCAACTAAATCAGCTCTTGTTAAAGCAGCAACTAATTTAGTAAGGTTATTTTCAATTGCAACGTCAACAATTGTGTTTGTTTTAGGCGTTGTATCATCGTTATCATCACATGAAACGAGTAATACCGCCGTAAATAAGAATAAAGTTAATAATTTTGAAATGTTTTTCATTTTGTTAATTTTTAATTGTGTTTAATAAATACGCGACAAAGCTAAACAAACTGAAATCTCGAAAATGTTAATCATTCTATAAAAAGAGTTAAACTAAACTTAAAAAAACATTATTATTTAAACATTTATTTTTTGCTTAAATAAATTATTTTTGCATTATTAAATCATTTCATGTTACAGACAACAAACACAATTTTAATGATTCGTCCGGTTAATTTTAGAACGAATGAACAGACGATTATTAATAATTATTTTCAAGAAACTATAACGATAAAAAACTCTATTGTTAACAACAAAGCTCAAAAAGAATTTGATGAATATGTCTCTGTTTTAGAGGGAAAAGGAGTTGATGTTATTGTAATTTCTGATACAGATGATTCTGATACTCCAGATTCAATTTTTCCTAATAATTGGATTTCTTTTCATTCAGATGGTACAGTAGCATTATATCCAATGTTTGCTGAGAATAGGAGATTTGAAAGAAGAGAAGATATACTTTTAGAACTCGAGAAAAGAGATTTTGTTATAGAGAATACTGTTGATTATACGTCTGCCGAAAAAGAAGATATTTTTTTAGAAGGTACAGGAAGTATGATATTAGATAGGGTTTACAAAAAAGCATATTGCGCAATATCTCCAAGAGCAGACGAAGAATTATTTATAGAATTTTGTGAAGATTTTGAGTATACTCCTGTAATTTTTACAGCAAATCAAACTGTTCAAAACTCAAGAGAAGCAATCTATCATACCAATGTTATGATGTGTGTGGCAGAAACATTTGCTATAGTTTGCCTAGATTGTATTGATGATAAAAAAGAGAGAAAAAATTTAATTTATCATCTAAAAGATAGCAACAAAGAAATAATTAAAATTACAGAATCTCAAATTCATCAATTTGCTGGAAATATGTTGCAAGTAAGAGGTAAAGATGATAAACTTTTTTTAGTGATGAGCAAAGCTGCTCATAACTCATTAAATGAGTTGCAAATTCAAAAAATTGAAAAACATTGTACAATATTATCTAGTTCTTTAGAAACAATTGAAACTTGTGGAGGAGGAAGTGCTAGATGTATGATAGCTGAAGTTTTTTTACCAAAAAATAAATAATGATTCTTTTACTTTTATCTTTAGCGCCAATTGCAGTAATTATATTATACATATACTTTAAAGATAAATTCGAAAAAGAGCCTATTCAATTTCTCTTTAAAAATTTTTTACTTGGTGCTTTTCTAAGTGTAATCATAACTGTTTTTCTAAGTTTTTGTATAAAAAGTGTTTATTCACTTTCAAATCCGAATAGTATTTTTCAGCAATTCATAAAAGCTTTTTTTGTTGTCGCATTAGTTGAGGAATTTTCAAAATATATTATTGTAAAATATTATGCTCAGCAAAACGAAGAGTTTAACGAACCTTTTGATGGAATCGTGTATGCAGTTATCGTTTCTATGGGTTTTGCTGCTTTAGAAAACGTATTGTATGTTTTTCAATTCGGTTTATCAACAGGACTTTTTAGAGCTTTTACAGCTGTTCCCGCACATGCTACTTTTGGTATTTTAATGGGCTATTTTATGGGGAAAGCAAAATTTTCTAATAAAAGACTTACAAATAATCTTTTAGGTCTAATAATTGCAACTGTTTTTCACGGAACTTATGATTTCTTTCTATTCATCAATTTTATTCCTGGGGTTGCAATAGGGGCATTTGTATCATTGATAATAGGAGTCTTTTTGGCAAAAAAAGCAATGAAAATTCACCAAGAAAACTCCTTTTTTAAAGTTTAATAAAACTTATAATAGTGATTATCTAACTATTATTTTAAAACTTCTGTAATCACTTTTCCGGTAGCAGAATTTGATGCTTCTATCTTAAGTAAATTAGCAACTGTTGGTGCAATATCAATAATATTATATCTTTTTTTAGAAGATCCTTTTTTAATACCGTTTCCATAAAAAATGATAGGTATATGAGTATCGTAGTTGTAACCTGTGCCATGTGAAGTACCTGTTTTACTTCTTATAAGAGTTGCAGGATTAGGAATTAATAAAATATCACCAGATAATTTTTGATTATATCCTTTTTGTAAAGAATTTAAAATTCCGTCATTAAAAGATGTTGTTTGAAGTGTTTTAGCAGAAACAGCTTTATAAATCCCTTCAAAATTAACAACTTCATCAACAATTCTTTCAGCTACTTTATTTTTAGATAAACCTAAAGCTTCAATTTTTTGTTTGTTTAAAAATATTTGATAATTTGAAATGTTTTCAATTAGTTCCTCAGATTTAAAATACTTTTTGGTAGTCATATTAACAAAATCTTCAAAACTTTTTACATCAAAGTAATGAGCAGGTATTTTTAGAGATTGTAAATAGGCAGGTACATTTACAACTCCATGATCTGCAGTAAGAAAAACTGTGTAATTATCTGTACCCACTTCTTTATCTAAAAATGATAATAAATCTTTTAAATCTCTATCTAATCTTAGATAGGTGTCTTCAATTTCTATAGATTGCGGCCCGAATTTATGCCCAACATAATCGGTTGATGAAAAACTAATTGTTAAGAAATCTGTATGTTCTGATTTTCCTAAATTCTCTGCTAAAATTGCCTGTTTTGCAAAATCTTTAGTAATAGTATTTCCAGCAGGAGTTTCTTTTAAGATACTTTTGCTTTTTGTAGTCTTGTAAATATTAGGAATGTCATGAGGGAAAGTAGTTGATTTTTCCCCAAAAAACTTCCCTTCAAAATTATTGTTATCGTCAAAACTATTAGTATATGTTTTTATATCATAAAGAGTTTCCCAAGGAGTTTGTAAAAGACTATCAACTTTTCCAGAATTATTAAAATTTTCAACCCATTTTGGTAATTCATCCATATAATACGATGAAGTTATCCATTGCCCTTTATCTTTTCCATGAAACCAATATGCAGCATTTGCAGTATGACCAGCTGGTAAAATCGCAGAACGGTCTTTAATAGCAATACCAATAGTTTTTCCCTTTGAGTTTTGTGCCAAATGTAATTCATCTGTAATAGTGGTTGTAAACATTCTATTCGGAGATTTATTCCCTTCTTTACTATTATTTCCAACAGTTTTATAGTTGTTGTCGTCTACACAATAGATGGTTTTTTTAATAAATTTATCATACCAATTATTTGAAATAATTCCATGATTATCAGGAGTTGTACCCGTGTAAATAGATGTATGCCCCACAGCAGTATAAGTTGGTATATAGTTAAAGTGGGCATTTTCTAAAGAAAAACCATTATTCAATATTTTTTTAAAACCACCCTCACCGTATCTATTATAAAATCTAGGGATGTAATCGTACCTCATTTGATCAACGACAATTCCAACTACTAATTTGGGTTTTTTCGTTTTTGTGATATTTTTATTGCAGCTCGATGTTAAAATTGATAAACAAAGAACATAAAGAATATTTCTTAACATAATATTTTAAATTATTTCTAAAATTCAAAAGTAAATAAATTTAATATTGATATTACTATTTTAATATTGTATTAATGTTATTTATTAATTTAGCTTAAAATTTATTTCATGAATTATGTAGAACATATAGGGAAATATTTTATGATGCTTGGTCAGGTTTTTAAAAAGCCACAAAAGGGAAAAGTTTTTTACAACTCATTGTTAAGAGAAATTGAAGAGCTAGGATTAAAATCATTAGGAATAATAATGTTTATTTCTTTTTTTATCGGAGGTGTAATCTCTTTACAAACAGCATTAAATTTAGATAGCCCATTTATACCAAATTCTTTGATTGGCTTTGCCGCAAAAAGATCAATTATTTTAGAATTTGCTCCTACATTTTGTTCCATTATTTTAGCAGGTAAAGTAGGCTCTTATATTACTTCTAGTATTGGTACAATGAGGGTTACAGAGCAAATAGATGCTCTAGAAGTTATGGGTATAAACTCTCTCAACCATTTAGTTTTACCTAAGGTTATGGCAACACTTTTCTTTTATCCTTTTTTGATAATATTATCAATGGTTTTGGGTATTTTTGGAGGATGGGTTGCAGGAGTTTTATCAGGTTTGTTTAGTGGAGTAGACTATGTATTAGGTTTACAAACTGAATTTAAGCCTTTTTTAATTACCTATGCAATTATTAAAACATTGGTGTTCGCTTTTTTAATTGCCACTGTACCTTCTTACCATGGTTATTTTGTTAAAGGAGGTTCTATAGCAGTTGGTAAAGCAAGTACACAATCTGTAGTTTGGACAACGATTTTAATAGTAATTGCGAACTATTTTTTAACTCAAATGCTTCTTACTTAAAATGATAGAAGTTAAAAATTTACATAAAGGTTTTGGTAATATTGAAATATTAAAAGGTATTTCTACAACTTTTGAACCAGGAAAAACAAGTTTAATTATAGGACAAAGTGGTTCTGGGAAAACAGTTTTTTTAAAATCTCTAATTGGTCTGCATTCACCAGAAAAAGGCACTATTGCTTTTGATGGTAGAATAAATACACAATTTACAAACGAAGAGAAGAGACAGTGGAGGCAAGAAATTGGCATGGTATTTCAAGGCAGTGCTTTATTTGATTCCCAAACAGTTGAAGAGAATGTAATGTTTCCTTTAAAAATGTTTACCAATCAATCTCAAAGCGAAATGCTAGAAAGGGTTAATTTTGTTTTAAATAGAGTCAATTTAGAAAACTCAAATTCAAAATTACCGGCAGAATTATCAGGAGGAATGCAAAAGAGAGTTGCGATTGCAAGAGCAATTGTTATGAATCCTAAATATTTATTTTGTGATGAACCAAATTCAGGATTAGATCCACAAACTGCAATTGTTATTGATAACTTAATTCAAGAAATTACAGAAGAATATAATATTACAACAGTAATAAATACCCATGATATGAATTCGGTAATGGAAATTGGAAAAAAAATTATTTTTTTAAAAAATGGATTAAAAGCATGGGAAGGTTCCAATAATGACATATTTAAAACTGACAATGAGGTGGTTGTGGATTTTGTGTATTCTTCAAATTTATTTAAGAAAGTTAGAAAAACATATTTAAATGAAATTAATTGAAAAAAACATTTGTTTTATTGAAATTAACTTATATATTTGCACCCGCTAAAACGAAATACATTGACCTGGTAGCTCAGTTGGTAGAGCATCTCCCTTTTAAGGAGAGGGTCCTG
>JBELHK010000067.1:0-13655 GCA_042091415.1 Polaribacter sp.
AAAGGACGTTTTAGGGAGTTTTATCAATGTGATGCTGATGTTGTTGGAAGTACTTCTTTATGGCAAGAAGTAGAGTTTGTTCAACTATACGATACTGTCTTTACGAAGTTAGGATTGAATGGTACAACAATTAAATTGAATAATCGTAAAATTTTATCTGGAATTGCAGAAGTTATAGGAGCTCAAGATAAGTTGATAGATTTTACAGTTGCTTTAGATAAGCTAGACAAAATTGGTAAATCTAAGGTTGAAGAAGAAATGTTAGCAAAGGGTATATCTCAAAGTGCAATTGAAAAAGTACAGCCACTATTCAGTTTTACTGGTTCAAACTTAGATAAATTAGACGCTTTACAAAATATGTTAGCATCTTCTGAAGAAGGTTTAAAAGGAGTTGAAGAGCTAAGATTTATGATAAATTCTATATCAGAACTTGGTTTACAATCTTCAAATTTAGAATTAGATGTAACATTAGCAAGAGGACTAAATTATTATACAGGAGCTATTTATGAGGTTTCTGCACCAGAAGGTGTAAAAATGGGGTCTATTGGTGGTGGAGGAAGATATGATGATTTAACTGCTTTATTTGGAGTTAAAACACCATTAAGTGGTGTTGGTATTTCTTTCGGATTAGATCGTATTTACTTGGTTTTAGAAGAACTTGGTTTATTTAAGACTGTAGATTTACCAAAACCAAAAGTATTGTTTATTAATTTCGGGGAAACTGAGGCTACATATGCAATGAAAGCAATTGGAGAATTAAGAAAGCATAATATAAAATCAGAACTATTTCCCGATGCTTCTAAGATGAAGAAGCAAATGAATTATGCTAATAAAAGAGAAATTGAGTATGTTGTAATGGCAGGATCACAAGAAATAGAAGATAAAAAATTCACTCTAAAAAATATGAAGAATGGTGAGCAGTTATTGTGTTCACTCTCAGAACTAAAAGATAGTTTAAATTAGAAAATAAAGACGTAAATTTGCATTATCAAATTTAGATTGAAATGTTTGAATTACATACCAAAATGAATGACGAAAGAATAGACGAAATAGGGGAAAACCATATAGGAACTTCTGCAGATACTCCATTAAGACCTGATGCTTTTGATATTTCTGATCAAGAAAAGATAGAAAAAATACAAGAAAGTGTTAAAGATATATTACATACTTTAGGGATGGATCTAGAGGATGATAGTTTACAAGGTACTCCAAAAAGAGTTGCGAAAGCCTTTGTAAATGAATTATTTATGGGGTTAAATCCAAAAAATAAGCCTAAAGCGTCTACTTTTGATAATAAATATAATTATGGTGAAATGTTGGTAGAAAAAAACATAGTTGTTTATTCTACTTGCGAACATCATTTATTGCCAATTGTAGGAAGAGCTCATGTGGCTTATATTTCTAAAGGTAAGGTAATAGGGTTGTCTAAAATGAATCGAATCGTAGAGTATTTTGCCAAAAGACCGCAAGTACAAGAACGATTAACAATGCAAGTTGTTCAATCTATGCAAGAAGCTTTAGGTACAGAGGATGTAGCTTGCGTTATAGATGCTAAGCATTTATGCGTAAATTCTAGAGGGATAAAAGATATAGAAAGTTCTACAGTTACTGCAGAGTTTGGTGGAAAATTCAAGAATAAAGAAACTAAAAGAGAATTCTTAGATTATTTAAAACTTGAAACAAAATTTGACTAGTAATTTTAGTTTTAAAATAAAATAAAAAAACCGTTTAGAATTTTCTAAACGGTTTTTTATTTATTCAGTTAATACCCATTCTCCTTTTTCTATTAAAGGAATTGCTTGTTTATATTTTAAAACTTTTTCCTCACCACTCATTACATTTTTAATCGTAACACGTTCATTTCTTCCAACTTTTGGTTTTTCACGAACGATAGTTTCAACAGGTTCATGTTCTTGCTGACGTGAATTTGCTATTGCTTGTTCTGTAGAGTTTTGAACATTATCCTTTCTTAGATTAAGTTTTTCCCTCTTTTGTTGACGTGCCTCAGATATTTGAGAGGAATCTTGTGTTGGTAATTCTCCTTTAAATAAGAATGATAACACTTCCTTATTAATTTGATCTACAGTTTGTTTAAATAGTTCAAAAGCCTCAAACTTATAGATTAATAAAGGATCTTTTTGTTCGTAAGATGCATTTTGCACAGATTGTTTTAAATCATCCATCTTTCGTAAATGATCTTTCCAGTTTTCATCTATAATGGCTAAAGTGATGTTTTTCTCAAAATCAGTTATCAAAGATTTTCCTTCACTTTCATAAGCCTCTTTTAAGTTAGTTACAACTTGTAAGGTTTTAATTCCATCCGTAAACGGAACAACGATGCGTTCATATCTATCTCCTTCATTTTCAAAAACATTTTTAATTACAGGATAAGCTAATTCAGCGTTCCTTTCTATTTTGTTTCTGTAATGCTTAGTGATAATTTCGTAAAGATTATCTATTAATTCCTTTTCTGATGATTTTTCAAATTCACTCTCAGTAAAAGGAGAAGTCATTGATGAAAATCGAATCAATTCAAATTCAAAATTTTGAAAGTCTTTAGCAGCTTTATTATTTGTTATAATAGATTCACAGGTATCATAAATCATATTAGCAATATCAACTTGTAAACGTTTTCCATCAAGCGCATGTCTTCTTCTTTTGTATACAAATTCACGTTGCGCATTCATAATATCATCATATTCTAAAAGACGCTTTCTTATGCCAAAGTTGTTTTCTTCAACTTTCTTTTGAGCTCTTTCAATAGATTTTGAAATCATAGAATGTTGAATTACTTCACCTTCTTTTAATCCCATTCTATCCATCATTTTTGCAATTCTATCAGAACCAAAAAGTCTCATCAAATTATCATCTAAAGCAACATAAAATTGCGACGAACCTACATCACCCTGTCTTCCTGCACGTCCTCTAAGCTGTCTATCAACTCGTCTTGAATCGTGTCTTTCAGTTCCAATTATAGCAAGTCCTCCAGCATTTTTAACTTCATCAGAAAGTTTAATATCTGTTCCACGACCTGCCATATTTGTTGCAATTGTTACTTGCCCTGGTTTACCAGCTTCAGCAACAACATCTGCCTCACGTTTATGAAGTTTAGCATTTAGTATGTTATGCGGTATTTTACGCATTTGCAACATTCTACCTAATAATTCTGATATTTCTACAGAAGTTGTACCAACTAATACAGGTCTGTTTTCTGCCACTAATTTTACAATATCATCAATTACAGCATTGTATTTTTCTCTGGCAGTTTTATAAACTAAATCTTCTTTATCATCTCTAGCAATAGGTTTATTGGTAGGAATTTCTACAACATCTAACTTGTAGATTTCCCAAAATTCACCCGCTTCTGTAATTGCAGTACCTGTCATACCAGATAACTTGCGATACATTCTAAAATAATTTTGAAGAGTTACAGTTGCAAAAGTTTGTGTAGCATCTTCAATTTTTACATTTTCTTTTGCTTCAATTGCTTGATGTAATCCATCTGAATAACGACGTCCATCCATAATACGTCCTGTTTGCTCATCGACAATCATTACTTTATTGTCCATGACTACGTATTCAATGTCTTTTTCAAAAACAGTGTATGCTTTTAAAAGTTGATTCATTGTATGAATTCGTTCACTTTTAACGCTAAAGTCTTTGTATAATTCTTCTTTTTGCGCTGCCTTTATTTCTGGCGAATCTTCAGATTCATCAATTTCTCCAATTTTAACGCCTATGTCAGGCAAAACAAAAAATGTATCGTTATTTGTTTTTTCAGATAAATGTGCAATTCCTTTATCTGTTAAATCAATTTGATTATTTTTTTCTTCTACAACAAACCATAAATCTTCATCTACTTCAGGCATCAATTTATTGTTGTCTTGCATGTAAAAGTTTTCAGTTTTTTGCAAGATTTGTTTTATTCCTTCTTGAGATAAGAATTTTATTAAGGCTTTATTCTTTGGCAAACCTCTATAAACTCTCAATAATAATTTTCCACCTTGTTTATCATCTCCATTTGCAAGTAGTTTTTTTACTTCTGCTAAAACTCCAACAAGGTGTTGTTTTTGTAATGAAACTAAATCTGCTACTAAAGGTTTTAATTCATTAAATTCATGTCTGTCTCCTTGCGGAACAGGCCCAGAAATAATTAACGGAGTTCTTGCATCATCAATTAAAACAGAGTCAACTTCATCTATTATGGCATAATTAGGGGCTCTTTGAACTAAATCGTCTTTAGAGTTTGCCATGTTATCACGTAAATAGTCAAATCCAAATTCGTTATTGGTTCCGTAGGTTATGTCTGCGTTATAGGCTTTTCTTCTATCATCAGAATTGGGTTGATGATAATCTATACAATCGGTTGATAAACCATGAAATTCAAATATAGGTCCCATCCAAGCTTTATCACGTTTTGCTAAATAATCATTTACAGTAACTACATGAACTCCCTTACCTGATAAAGCATTTAAGTATATTGGAAGTGTTGAAACTAAGGTTTTACCTTCACCAGTCATCATTTCTGCAATCTTTCCTTGATGTAAAACAGACCCACCAATTAATTGAACATCATAATGAATCATATCCCAAGTTACTGGTTTCCCGGCTGCATCCCAAGAATTTGCCCAATATGCTTTATCATCTTCTAATACAATATTGTCCCTTATTGCAGATAATTCTCTATCAAATGGAGTAGCAGTAACTTCAATTTCTTTATTTTCAACAAAACGTTTTGCCGTTTCTTTAACAACAGCAAATGCTTCAGGCATAATATCTAACAAAATATTTTCAGAAATCTCATAGGCTTCATCCTTTAAAGTATCTATTTGTTGATAGATATTTTCTTGAAGATCTATATCTGCTATTTTGACTTCTTCTTCTAATGAATTGATTTTTGTGTTCAATTCTGAGGTAGCATTTTGAATTTTATTTTTAAATTCAATTGTCTTTGCTCTTAATTTGTCATTTGAAAGTTTGGAGAATTCAATTTCAAATTTTTTAGTATTCTCAACTATAGGTTGTAAAATTTTTAAATCTTTTTGTTGCTTATCTCCAACAAATATTTTTATGATAGAATTTAAAATACTCATTTTGTATGTTTTATCAGTTGTCTTTAATTGTATTTTATTTTGTTGCTTGTAAGGCAAAAAAAATCAGCAATGTAAGACAAAAAAAAAGCCTCTTTTGAGACTTTTATTTATTGTATATTTATTTAGTATTCATCTTCGTTCCAAAGATAATCATCTTCCGTAGGATAATCTGGCCAAATTTCTATAATTGAGTCATAAGCATCTCCTTCATCCTCGATGTCTTGTAGATTTTCTACAACTTCAAGTGGGGCTCCTGTTCTAATAGCATAATCTATTAACTCATCTTTGGTTGCTGGCCAAGGTGCATCTGCTAAATACGATGCTAATTCTAATGTCCAATACATTTCTTACTGTTTAATATTGTGCAAAAATAATTTTTTTACTTAATTACGCAAGTCTTTTTTAAGAAATATAGGTTAAAGATATTTTTTAATTATTTAAAAAATTAAAAATCAGATTTTTACATTTTTTTTTAAATATATCTTTAAACACCAATAAAAAAAAGAACGTTAATTTTTTTGAGGAATCCATTTAATTTCCTCTATTGATAAATCAATTGTCAACTTTCGTGCCAACATAAAAAGGTAGTCAGAAAGTCGGTTTAAATATATTAATATATCAATATTTATATCTTCAGAATCTTTTAATTCAACACATAAGCGTTCAGCTCTCCTGCAAACACATCTTGCTACGTGACAGAATGACACTGATTGATGCCCTCCTGGAAGTATAAAGTGTGTCATCTGAGGTAGTTCTGAATCCATTTTGTCTATTTCTTGTTCTAGAAAATTAACACTATTGCTATCAATTTTAGGAATATTTAGTCTTTCTTTTCCTGATTTTAGTGTTTCTTTTTCTGTTGGCGTTGCTAACATAGCTCCTAAGGTGAACAATTCGTTTTGAATTTTAAGAAGAACGTTTTTAGTGTTTATATCTATATCTTGATCCTTTATAAGGCCAACATAAGAGTTTAATTCATCAACTGTTCCGTAACTTTCAATTCTTAAATCGTACTTTTTCACTCTAGTACCTCCGTATAAAGCCGTGGTTCCTTTATCACCTGTTTTGGTATAGATTTTCATTTGTAAATTTTGTTTTCAAAAGTTGTAAAGTTACGAAGATTCTATTGTAAGAAATTGTTAAACTCTAATTTTAAAATGTTCTTTTACTTGTCCGTTTCTAAAAAATAATAGTCCAAAATAAAACAAATCTATAGTTACTGTAGCAGATTCATTTTTAATAATTTCAGACCAAATTTCATGGTTTGATTTATTGTTATGTATTCCATGTAAAATTATAAATTCATCCTTATTTAAATTTAAAAAACTATGGGGTTTTAATTTTTTTAAGTCATTAATAAATAAAACATTATGACCTTTATTTAAAGTTTTAGTTAATTTGAAATAAATCTTTTTTATTAAAAAGTATTTTATAATTTTAGAGACTATTTTTTTTTCTTTTTTTGATAAATAATTAAGTTCAGAATAATTATTTAATGTTTGTTTTTTTTCTTTTTTAGAGTATAAGCCTTTTGTAACAAAGTCAAAAACAAAGGGAGAGTGAACTCCATGTTGATTTGTTGAATTTATCAAAAATTTTAGACGATAACTTATTTTAAAGAAGTTAATTTTTTTTCCCATCAATGTAAACGCTATCAATTAAATTCGATCCAAAAGAGTATGGAATAAATCCGTAAGAAGGAATTTCTTTAGTAATTATAAAGTTTGCTTTTTTACCTATAGTAATACTACCGACTTTATCTGAAATATTCATTGCATAAGCTCCATTAATCGTTGCTGCATTGATAGCTTCTTCTGGAGTCATTTTCATTTTAATACATGCTGTTGCAACTACAAAATTCATATTTCCAGAAGGAGTTGACCCTGGATTATAATCTGTAGCTAATGCTAATGGTAAATCATTGTCAATAATTTTTCTTGCAGGTGTATAAGGGATTCCTAAAAAGAAAGAGCAGGAGGGAAGTGCTACTGGAATTGTTTTAGAATTTTTTAAATGAATTAAATCGTTATTATTTAAAATTTCTAAATGATCTACAGATAAAGCATTGTGTTTTACAGCTATTTCAATGCCTCCAATAGCATTAAATTGATTTACATGTATTTTTGGAATTAAATTATATTTTTTTGCTGCATTTAAAATTTTATCGGTTTCATTAACTGAAAAATATCCTTTTTCACAAAAAACATCAATATAATCCGCGAGATTTTCTTCAAAAATTTTAGGTAACATCTCATTGATAATCAAATCGATATAGTTATTTGTGTTTTCTTTAAATTCTGAAGGAATAGCATGTGCGCCAAGAAATGTAGATTTGATTGGAACAGCATAGTTTTCTTTTAGTTTTTTTATTACCCTAAGCATTTTTAGCTCAGCTTTTACAGATAATCCGTAACCTGACTTTATTTCAATTGCTCCTGTTCCGAGAGCGATTACTTCTTCTAATCTTTTTTTTGATTGTTCATATAGATCATCAAAAGAAGTTTCTTGTAATTTCTTTGCTGAATTTAAGATTCCTCCACCTTTTATGGCTATTTCTTCATAGCTCAATCCTTTTATTCTATCAATAAATTCTTGTTCTCTATTACCCGAAAATACAATATGTGTATGGCTATCGCACCAAGTTGGTAAAATCATTTTATTTGAACAATCTATTATTTTATCAAATGAATTTGGTGCATTTTCCATTTTTCCAAAATCAATAATAATATCGTTTTCGATTAATAAAAAAGCGTTTTTTATTGTAGGTAATTCAGCCATTTCAACACCTGAAACTTTTTGAATATTTGAATCTCTTATCTGAATTAGTTCCCTTATATTGATGAATAATTTCAACATTTAAAAAAGATTATTTTAGCAGAACAAACTTACATAAATTTATATAATATGATATCAAATTTAGAATATGCTCCCTATTATGAACAGTATATAATTCCTTTAAGTAAAAGTGGCAAGTCAATTTTTCAAACTTTAGAAGAAAGTCAATATAATTTTGATGTAACATTGCGAAATATCGATAATGATAAACATAGTTATTCTTATGCTGAAGGTAAATGGACTATCAAGGAAATTATTCAACATATTATTGATACAGAGCGTATATTTTGTTATAGAGCTTTATGCTTTGCAAGAAATGATAAGACTTCTTTACCTGGTTTTGATCAAGATTTTTTCGTTTTAAATGATAATGCTAACGAGAGAGATTTCAATGATTTATTGAATGAAATGAAAACGTTAAGAGAAAGTACAATTCAACTTTATAAAAGCTTTTCTAAAGATGTTTTACTTAGAATCGGTAATGCATCTGGAAACGATATGTCAGTAAGAGCAATAGGGTATTTATTTGCGGGGCATCAAAATCATCACTTAAAAATAATTAATGAGAGATATTTATAATTTAAAAGCCAAAACATCTGTTTCGGCTTTTAAATTAATATTCAATTTTGTCTTGTTTTTCAGACCATTTCTGAAAAGGTTCTAAGGCTATTTCTCTTCCAACTTGTTTAAAAGGAATACTACGTTTTTCATAAGGTAACGGAATTTCTTTGTAAATAAATTCATCATCAAAACCAATATTAGCGGCATCTACTTGATTACTTCCATAATATACTTTATCGGGTCTTGCCCAATAAATAGCTCCTAAACACATTGGGCAAGGTTCGCATGATGTATAAATTATACAGCCATCTAATTGAAAAGAACCAATATTTTTACAAGCATCTCTAATAGCAGTAACTTCTGCATGTGCTGTTGGATCATTCGTAGAAGTAACTTTATTATTTCCTTGTCCAATAATTTTTCCGTCTTTTACTACAATACATCCAAAAGGACCTCCTTCATTATTTTGCATTCCCTTTAAAGCTGCTTTTACGGCTTCACTCATAAATTCTTCGTGCTTATTCATTTCTTTAACTGTTTATAATTCGACAAAAAAAGCCTAAATAAATTGGAGCTTTTATTTTTTAATAATTGAATGATTATTTTAAACCACCAGTCATATCTTCGGGTTTTACCCAACCATTATATTCGTCAGCGGTTACATAACCTAAGTTTATTGCTTCTTCTTTTAATGTTGTGCCATTTTTGTGAGCAGTATTTGCTATTTCTGCAGCTTTATAATAACCAATTTTAGTATTTAAAGCAGTAACTAACATTAATGAATTGTTAACCAATTCTTTTATTCTAGAATGATTGGGCTCAATGCCTGCAGCACAATTTTCATCAAAAGAAATACAAGCATCGCCAATTAATTGAGCAGATTGTAACACGTTTGCAGCCATCATTGGTTTAAAAACATTTAATTCGTAGTGACCTTGTGTTCCGCCAATAGTAACAGCAACATCATTACCCATTACTTGCGCACAAACCATCGTCATTGCTTCAGCTTGTGTAGGGTTTACTTTACCTGGCATAATTGAAGAACCAGGTTCGTTTGCAGGAATAATGATTTCACCAATTCCAGATCTTGGTCCAGAAGCCATTAAACGGATATCATTAGTAATTTTATTCAAAGAAACAGCAATTTGTTTTAAAGCTCCATGAGTTTCTACTAAGGCATCATGTGCAGCTAATGCTTCAAATTTATTTTCAGCAGTAACAAAAGGTAAACCTGTAAATTCTGCAATATATTTTGCAACTAAAACATCGTATCCTTTTGGTGTGTTTAAGCCTGTACCAACTGCTGTACCACCTAAAGCCAATTGAGATAAATGTTCTAATGTGTTTTTTAAAGCTTTTAAGCCAAAGTTTAGCTGAGCTACATAACCAGAAAATTCTTGACCAAGTGTAAGTGGAGTAGCATCCATTAAATGTGTACGTCCAATTTTTACAACATTATTAAAATCATTTGACTTTTTCTTTAAAGTATCTCTTAATTTTTCAATTCCAGGAATAGTTACTTCTACTATTTTTTTAAATGCCGCAATGTGCATTCCTGTTGGAAATGTATCATTTGATGATTGAGATTTGTTAACATCGTCATTAGGTTGAATGGTTTTTTCACCTTCACCAATAACTTTTCCAGCAATTTCATGAGCTCTGTTTGCAATTACTTCGTTAACATTCATGTTAGATTGAGTTCCTGAACCAGTTTGCCATACAACTAAAGGAAATTGATTATTGTGTTTACCTTCTAAAATTTCATCACAAACCTGTGCTATTAAATCTCTTTTTTCAACAGATAAAACACCTAAATCACAATTAGTGTAAGCAGCTGCTTTTTTTAAGTAAGCAAAGCCATAAACAATTTCTAAAGGCATAGATGCTGAAGGACCTATTTTAAAATTATTTCTAGAACGTTCTGTTTGAGCACCCCAATATTTATCTGCAGGAACATTTACTTGCCCCATTGTATCTTTTTCAACTCTATATTTAGTCATTTAATCAAAATTTTATTAACACAAATCTACAAAATATGCATTTAAATTTTTTATTTAATTATTTTTAAAAGTGCTATAAATTTTTGGAAGATATTCGGTAATTTTAAAAATATGTTTTATTTTTGCATTTATAATATAAATATTTACAAATGTTAGATTTTTCAGAATTTTCAGGTTTAGTATTATTCATGTTTATTTTTACAGCTGGTTTTTGGTTGTTGATTTTTTTACTAACTTTTGTAGTTCCTTATTGGATTGGAGGAACAATTTGGGAAAATTTTAAATTAAAAAGAGATGCAAAAAAAGCTGCCGAAGGAAAGTAGTTTTAATATAATAAAAAAATGCTCGCAATTTGCGAGCTTTTTTTTTGTCTAATTTTTTAATTTAAAATTTAAATAATTGAAGTAAAATTGTTTATTTCTTTATAATAGAATATATTTTAATATTACCCTTCAAAGTCATCGCCTCCATCATCATTATTTCTATTACCTCTTTGTTTCTTCTTCTTTTGATTAAATCGATATACAAAACTTAATCTTATTTGACGTTCTCTCCACTGAAACTCGCTATATTGTTCTGAAAAATCAGGGATTATAGTAGTGCTTTGTCTTCTACGACCATTAAAAACGTCGTTAATATTTAGACTTATAGATGCTTTTTCTTTAAAAAGGTCTTTACTAGCCGCAATATTCATACTAAAAATTCCATCGCTTTTAGACTGCGCATTTTGTCTTGCTCCTCTGTAATTTGAGTTAATTTGCAAGTCTGTTTTACCAGGAAGTGTAATTTTTTGATTTAGTCTGATAAAAAAAGCAGTGTTTTCAAAATCAAAATTTTGTGTTGTGTTAGAGGTTGAACTTGTATAATCTCCATCTGTAGTAACGTTAAATAAATTAAAATCACTGTTGATATTCCAGATTTTAAAAGGTCTATAATTAAGGGTGAATTCAAAACCAACTCTTTGTTGAGTTGATAAATTAACAGGAAATCTTCTTGTAATAGGATCTCCATTATCAGTAATATCACCAGTATCTTCTTGAATTCTTTCCCAATTATCTTTACTAATATTATAGTAGATTGATGTACTTAGTGTAAACTTGTCCCAACGTTTTAAATACCCTAGATCAACAGCATCTGTAAAAACAGGATTTAAGTCTATATTTCCTGAAAAGATATTACTCTCACTAGATCTGCTTGGAAATGGGTTTAAACTTCTTCCTCTTGGTCTTCTTATTCTTCTATTATAGCCTAAAGTTATATTTTCTCCCTCTTTAAATTCGTATCCTATATTTAAAGTAGGAAATAAATTTCCATAATTTTTTGTTTTAGGAATATCAGAATCTTCTTGATCAATTTCAACAGAAGTACATTCATAGCGTAAACCTGCTAAGAGAGAAATTTTATCAAACTTTTGACCATATTGAAAGTAAGCTGCATTTACGAATTCTTTATAATTGAAAGCGTTATCTAAAAGTATTTCTGTAGGTTCATTGTTTTTGAAATCTGTTTGTTCTAGATAAAAACTATTAAAAATATCTCTATAATTCCCTCTATAACCAGCTTCATATTGTATGTTTTCTCCTACAGGATGAACATAATCAACTTGTAGCAAAGCTCTATCTTCATCTTGACTTTCGATTACTTTTTCAATTTCATCTGTAGAATTTGTGATAGTGTTTACTTCAGGTATTTTATTTAAAATATCTTCAGCTTCTGTAGAATATTGCAAATTGACTGATAGTTTTTTGCCAGTATTATCAAAATTATTGATATAGTCTAATGTATATTGTATTCTTTCTTCATCTTCACTTTCATTTTCGGTTCTAAGTGTAGCTTCATTCAGATTGCCACTTGCGTCAAATCTTTCAATACTGTTTGTGTTTACATCATCATCATTACCACCATTATAAATAATGTTTCCAATAATACTAGAATTTTCTGTAAGGTAATATTCTGCGCCAAAACTTGTGAAAATAGATCTGCCTAATCTACCAAAATTTCTTTCTTCAATTACTCTAGCATTTTGAGCGTCTGGTGATAAATACTTAGTGTCGTAAAATGAGTTTCCTGGGGTTTCATTATATCTAAAGCCAGTATTTGTAAAGAAATTCCATTTGTCTGTTCTCCAATTTGCATTAAGAGCAGAACCATATCTTTCTGGAGTACCAAGATCAAATTGTAAAGAACCGTTAAAGCCTAATAGTTTATTTTTTCGAAGTATGATATTTAAAATTCCGGCAGTTCCTTCTGCATCGTATCTTGCAGAAGGAGATGTAATTACTTCAACTTTTTCAATAGCCTCGGCAGGTATTTGTCTTAATGCTTCAGCACCATTAACTCCAACCAAAGCACTTGGTCTTCCGTCAATTAAAATAGTTACATTTTCATTTCCTCTTAAACTAACATTTCCTTCAACGTCTACTTGAACAGAAGGTACATTTCCTAAAATATCACTTGCATTTCCTCCTCTAATAGATAAATCTTTTCCGATATTAAATATTTTTTTATCTAAACGGATGTCAACAGTAGTTTTTTCTGCTATTATTACTACTTCATCTAACGACTTTGAATCTTCAGAAAGGATAATTTTCCCAAGATTTAAATTATTTGAGATTCTTTTTTTTGAAATTTTTTTAGGTTTAAAAGAAATAAACTCTACACTAATTTCATAATCACCTTTTGAAGTTTTGATTTTAAAAAAACCTTTTTCATCTGTTATACCTCCAGATATTTTATTATTCTTTAAGTTTTTTAATACTATAGTTGCATATTCTAAAGGACTGTTAGATAAGGAATCTATCACTTTTCCAGAGATAAAAATATTCTGTTTATCAATTTCGTTTTGTGAAAATAATGATGATGTAAAAATTAAGCTTAAAGCTAAAAGTTGAAATAATTTAGTCAAAATTTTATTTTTTTGATTTTGACCGCAAAACTCTAACTAAGTTTAATATTTATTAGTTAAAAAAAAGTTAAACAAATTGAGTTTACTTTATATGATTTCTAAGATTTTTGATGCAGGTCTTCCAATTACAGCTTTATTATTAGTAGTAATGATAGGACGTTCAATTAATTTTGGATTGTTTACCATAGCTTCAACAATTTCATCATTAGAAAGACTTTTATCTTTATAATTTTCTTTCCAGATTTTTTCAGTTTTTCTTAC
>JBELHK010000068.1:0-12843 GCA_042091415.1 Polaribacter sp.
AAGATGTTGATTTGTTAAAAGCAGGTCATGAGATTTTGAAACAGGCGGAGTAGAATTTTGAAAATTTGATAATGAAAGTTGAACATCAAAAAAATAGAAGATGTTAAATAAAAAAGACATGAAAATCACAAATATTTGTTGTATTGGTGCAGGGTATGTCGGAGGGCCAACGATGGCCGTTTTAGCACAAAAATGCCCACATATAAAAGTAACAGTTGTTGATTTAAATGAACAACGAATTGCAGATTGGAATGATAATGATTTAAATAAATTGCCTATTTACGAACCGGGTTTGTCTGATGTTGTCTCGGAAGCTCGTGGGAGAAATTTGTTTTTTTCTACAGATGTTGAAATAGCAATAGAAGAAGCTCAAATGATTTTTATTTCTGTAAATACACCTACAAAAAGTTATGGAGTAGGAAAGGGAATGGCAGCAGATTTAAAGTATATTGAATTGTGTGCTAGGCAAATAGCAAGAGTTGCAAAAGATGATAAAATCATTGTTGAAAAATCAACTTTACCGGTGCGCACAGCAGAAACACTTAAAACAATTTTAGATGCTACAGGGAATGGAGTGAGTTTTCAAATTTTATCAAACCCTGAGTTTTTAGCAGAAGGTACAGCGGTAGAAGATTTACATGCACCAGATCGTGTTTTAATAGGAGGAGGTGAAGATGTTGAAGGAGAAAAAGCTATCGCTGCATTAGTTGAGGTTTATAATAATTGGGTTCCTCTTGAGAATATCCTTACAACTAGAGTATGGTCTTCTGAGTTATCAAAACTAACAGCAAATGCATTCTTAGCACAAAGAGTATCCTCTATCAATTCAATTTCCGCGCTATGCGAACAGACAGGCGCAGATGTAGATGAAGTAGCTAAAGCTATTGGAATGGACTCTCGTATTGGTTCTAGATTTTTAAAAGCTTCTGTTGGTTTTGGTGGATCTTGTTTTCAAAAAGATATTTTAAACCTTGTGTATATTTGTCAACATTACAATTTACAAGAGGCTGCTGAGTATTGGTTGCAAGTAGTAAAAATGAATGACTATCAGGAGCATCGTTTTGCGAAAAAAATAATGAATACATTATTTAATACTGTGTCCAGTAAAAAAATTGCGTTTTTAGGTTGGGCTTTTAAGAAAGATACAAATGACACACGTGAATCTGCTGCAATCTATGTTGCAGACGAACTACTGCAAGATCGTGCAGAAATTCATGTTTATGATCCTAAAGTAAGTGAAGAACAAGTATATGCTGATTTAGAATATTTACAAAATCACAGGGTTGGTGAATATGTTGAAGAGGGCGAGTTTTTAAGCAAAGAAACGATTAGGAAATTGGTTACTGTGCATTCAGATCCTTATAGAGCACTAGAAGATGCACATGCCATAGCTATTTTAACTGAATGGGATGAGTTTAAAACATATAATTGGCAAAAAATATATGATGATATGCTAAAACCAGCTTTTGTATTTGATGGTCGTAAAATATTAGATAAAGCAGAGATGCAGTTGATTGGTTTTGAGATTTTTAGTATTGGGACGAGTACTAAAAATTAATTTTTTTTAATACATTTAATTATCTAAAATAATTAGAAAAAAGTTCTAGCTTAAGTAAAAGTATTTTAGCGATGACTTTTTAATACTTAAAATTGTAAAAAAATGAAAAATTTAGTAATGGATATTGATAAGACATTAACTTTAGGAGATAATAAAAGTTATGATCTTGTTTCTCCAAATATCGATGTAATCAATAAGGTGATAGAATATAAATTAAAGGGATTTAACATTATTTTATTTACCGCAAGAAATATGAGAACGCACGAAGGCAACGTAGGTAAAATTACAGCAAAAACGTTACCAATAATTTTTAAATGGTTAGAGAAACATAATGTGCCTTTTGATGAAATTTATGTTGGAAAACCATGGTGTGGCAATGATGGTTTTTATGTAGACGATAAAAGTATTAGACCTAATGAGTTTATAGAGAAGTCTTATTCAGAAATTCAAAATCTTATTAAATAGTGAATAATAAAACTGTTTTTTTAATCACCTCTGGAGCTTATGCAAACGCAGAGATTACATCTGATTTTGGTTTACTACCTACAGCTTTTTTACCTGTAGGTCATAAAAGATTAATTGAACTTCAATTAGATTTAATTGAGGGTTTTGAATGCAGAAAATATATAACATTACCCGATGATTACCATCTACTGGACAGAGATAAGGAATTGTTGAAAAAAAATAAAATAGTAATACATAGGACAAATCCTAGTTTAAATTTAGCTCAGTCTTTACTTAGTTTTCTAAATAATAATATTTTAAATTCTGATGAAGAGTTCTATATATTACATGGTGATACTTGTTTTAATACTTTAGAGCAAAAACCAGATTTGTTATACTATGGTTTATCTGATCTTTTTTATAAATGGGGTCATTTGGAAGATGTAATAGATAAAGAATTAAACGAAAATGATTTTAAGCAAGCAGTTATTTCTGGTTATTTTACATTCAGTAATATTGAGCTGTTTGAGAAAGAGTTGAACAAATCAAATTCATTCGAAATAGCTTTGAGGAGATATCATAAGAAACAATCTTTTGAGCCTCATTTAGGCGGTGGTTGGTTAGATTTTGGGCACTCAAATTTATATTATAAATCTAAAATGGATTTAAATGTAACCAGAAATTTTAATGAAACTATAGGTAGCACCAATTTTATTAAAAAAGTAAGTAGCAATTCTGATAAAATATTAAGTGAATTTATGTGGTTTAAACAATTACCTGAAAATTTACAGATGTTTACCCCCAGTGTTTGGGGATATGAGAAAAATGAGAAGAGTGCAGCTTACAATATAGAGTTTGTTGGGGCGCCAACCTTACAAGAGAAGTGGGTTTTTGGGAACCTTCCAAATTTTGTTTACTATAACACAATCGATCAAGTTTTTGATTTCATAAAAAAAATGAGTGAACAAAAATTTAAGGAGTTTAATTCCTCAGAAATTAGAAGACATTTTGAACAATTATATATTAGAAAAACAGAAGAAAGAGTTCAAAAATTTTCAGAACAACTTGAATTTGATCTAAATAAAGCGGTTACTATTAATAATAATATATATCCATGTTTATCTCAGTTTGTAAATGAAGTTTTAAGTGTGTTAAAGAATAGTCTTTATAGAGACAGTAAAGAAACTTATATTACTCTAATGCATGGAGATTTGTGTTTCAGTAATATTTTAACTGATACTAGGAGTAATATCATAAAAGTCATTGATCCAAGAGGAGGTCTTGATAATAAATTTAATTCAAAACAAAAAATAATAGGCGACTTTAGATATGATATTGCTAAATTAGGGCATTCATTGATTGGGAATTATGATTTTATTGTAACGGGTTTCTATAATTTGAAAAGTGATTTAGATACTTATAATTTTGAGTTTAATCTTCAACATAAAGAAAGGAGTGCGTTAAAGGATTACTTTTATAAGAAAACAGAAGAATTAGATGTCAACTCTTCTTTTATTAAAGCGTCAATTACAAATCTTTTCATTTCTATGCTTTCATTGCATAGTGAAGATAAAAATAGACAGATTGCATTGTTGTTAAATGCATATGAATTTTACTATAATAAATAATACTTATGATAATTATACCAATGGCTGGAAAAAGTAGTCGCTTTTATAATGAAGGGTATACAGTGCCCAAATTTATGCTTCCTTTAAGTCCTAATAGTAATGTTTTTAGAGAGTCTGTAAAAAGTTTTGAAAACTATTTTAAAAAAGATTTTTTTTTATTTATCAATAGATCAGATGATAACTCTAAAGAGTTTATAATAAAAGAGTGTGAGTTTTTAGGAATTGAGAAGTTTGAGATAGTAACTGTAGATTTCGATACAAAAGGTCAAGCGGATACTGTTCAAATAGGCTTAAACATGGTTGAGAACCTCAATACAAATGAACCGATATATATATTCAATATAGATTCTATTAGGGTTCATTTTAAAAAACCAGGAAATATTTTTTTGAATAAAGCAGCTGGTTTTTTGGAAGTTTTTAAAGGAATTGGTGAACATTGGTCTTTTATCGAAGCAGGAGATAATGAGACAGTTATAAGGACAACTGAGAAAATCAGGATCTCAAACCTTTGTTCAAATGGACTTTATTATTTTTCTACAGTAAAATTATTTTTTCAAACTTTTAGAACCTTTGAAAGCATCAATACTAATAAAGAATTATTTATAGCACCTATGTATAATATTTTAATTCGAAATAATGAAAAGGTTAAATATAAAATTGTTAAACCTACAGAAACACTTTTTTCGGGAACACCAACTGAATATCTTTCTCTTGTTGATCAATTAGAAAAAATAAAGCAATAGAAAAGATACAATGATTAATTCTGATGCTTCGAATTTTTCGATTATTATTCAAGGGCCTTTTAATGAAAAAATAAAAGAAACAATTTGTAATTACTTAACCGAGTACCCAAAGTTAGAAATAATAATAGTTGTTTGGAAGGCTGATACTGAAATTTTTCTAGTAAATTTTAAAAATATTTTAAAAAATATATCGTTTTACTTTGTACAAGACCCAGGAGGCCAAGTAAGTTATTCGGGAGAAAAGTTAAATGTGAATAGACAACTTGTTTCTACAAAATTAGGCTTGTCGAAGTCAACAAGAACGTATTGTATGAAACTAAGATCAGATATCAGTATTTCAATTAAAAAAACAATCAAGACATATAACCGTTTTAATAAAAAACATAATCATTCTAAATTTGATGAGTCTATTTTAGTTCTTAATTTAACTACTTCGAACCCTAAAAAGAACAAACGGCTATTTGCTTTTAATGATTGGGTGTATTTGGGGCTAAATAGTGACTTGAAGAAATTATTAAAGCCAGACTTATTTCCAAATGATTATTTATCATCTAAAGACTCTAAGCTGAGTAGTTTAAGATATAATGCAGAACAATGGATGGTATTAAAAGGTCTGTTGGGTAATGATTTTTTAAAACTTTTTCCTGAATCCTATTATTTTACCAAAAAAATGGAGAAAGTATATTATGAAAATTTATTTATTTTTATAATACTGCACCCCAACTTTATAAATCTAAAATCATTTAAATACAAATTATATCAATTTGGTTTATGGAATTCTTATACTTTTAAAGAATGGATGAGTCATTACGATAAAGAATATCATTTTGTGTTTGATTTTGAAAGACTTTATTATAATTTTTTGAAGTTGTTTTTTTATATCAAAAGTAAAATTTAATGAAATTTTTTATATCAAGATTTTTAAGATCTTTATCGTCATTAACAACTATTCTTTTAATTAAATTTATTAGTGATGATGAAGATCTTGGTAGGTTTATTTATTGGATTACTATATTTTTTCTCCTTACTGTTTTAGTGAAGTTTAATAATCAGGTTTTTATTCTAAAATATAAAGACAAGATTGAGGAATATTTTGGTAGCTTTTTTTTAATTCAATTTTCTTTTTGGATTTTAGTGAATGTATATTTCTTTTGTTTTTTTCCGATTAAAATAGCTTCAGCAGGTTTTTTGTTCTTTACAATTAGTCTTTTTGAGCCTTGGGAAACTTATTTTACTGTTGTAAAAGATTATAATCTAACCAATAATGTAATCATAAAAACAAGTTTAGTATCTATTTTATTAAAAATATCTGTGATTTTTTTTGTACAACAAAACCTTCATTTTTATTACCTTTTTCTTATCGCTTTAGATTTTTCACCAGGTTTTTTTCTTTTCATTTTTTATTCTAGAAACCTATCTATATATAAAGATGTTTCTCAGAAAAAAATTAAAGAAGTTTTCATTTACTTGTTACCTTTTTTTTTTAATGGTTTACTTATTTATATGACAGGTAAAGTTGATCATTTTCTAATATCTAAATTTTTTAATTTTGAGCAATTAGGGATTTATAGCTTTGCTTATAAATTATATGAGGGTGGGTTTATTTTTCAAATGATTTTTGGATCAATTTTAATATCTAAATTTTCAAAAAATTTAGATAAGTTGTCATTTAAGGATAAAGATCTTTTATTTTTTTTTAGAAGTTGGTTGGTTTTAGGTGCTTTAGGTACAGTTGCTATTTTGTGTGGTTATTATCTCATTGATATCAAGTCTTATATGGCTGGTAATGAAGAGGAGTTGTTTGTTTTTATAATTTTATTGCCAGGTATAGTTATTTCACTTATTGGTGCACTTATGTCAAATATTTCTAGCATTCATGGTTTTTCAAAGGAATTATTTTTAGTTAATTTATTTAACTTTTTAGTTAGTTGTTGTTTGAATTATTTATTTTTGCCTCTATATGGTATTTACGCAGCCGCTGTAATTACCTTAATTTGCCAGTTTTTAGGGAGTATTATATTTTGGTTGTTTTTTAGAAATACAAGAAAAATAGTCTTAACATTTTTTAAATCTTTAATAATTAATAATTAATAATGCTTTTGTTTTGTAATATTAGAATTAAACTGGAATGAAAAAAATAATTTTTATCATTACCTTTTTTATTTTTTCAGGTTATTATGCTTTTTTAGCATTATGGATATCTGCTGGGCTAGAGGGTTCTTCTAGGGGATTTACTGTACCATTGCGACTTCTTTTAAGTGTTTTGATGCTTTTTGTTATTATTACCAACGTCAAGAATAAAAATAAATATAAAGTAAAAAAGTTGATATTTTTAACTTTTACATTGTTTTGGGGTCTTTATTTTTTTAAAGTATTACAAAACCACTTCATTGGTGTTCCATTGATGAGAGGCTGGTATGAGTATATTTTTTATGCACTTAATTTTTGTGTACTTCCTTTTGTTACTTTTTCTACGATGGATTTTTCAAAGAATAAGGATTTAATCTTAAATAGTTTGATTTTTTCAGGATTTACTTTAGCATTAGTAACTATATTTTTATATTTTGATGCCCTTATTTCAGGGGTCGGTAGAATAAATATGTTAACTTATGACACAGGAGAATCTACAATAAGCCCGTTGTCACTTGCTTATTCGAGCGTTTTAACTATTTTTTTGTGTTTTATTAAATTAACTCATTCTAACCGATTGAATCCTAAAAATAAACTTTATGTTTATATGGTAATTCTAGTGTCATTCGTCCCTTTTTTACTAGGAGCCTCCCGAGGTTCTATTGTTGCAGCTTTTTTTAGCACAATAATTTTATTCTCATATTCAGGAATAAAGAATAGGTTTAAAATTATTTTTACTTTGGCATTTACAATATCGTTGGTTGTTTCGGGTTCAATTCAATCTTGGAGTTCAATTACTGAAAGAAGCAGTGAGGTCCTAATTTCTGGAGATAAATCGATTAGGCTTGTTTATTGGGAAATGGCTTTAAACCAATTTTATGATGAGCCTATATTAGGTTCAACAATTGAACTTTTAGATGCTCCTGGAGCAAAAATTTTAAATAGAATTAAAAATACTTACCCGCACAATGTATTTGTAGAAGTTTTAATGTCAACAGGAATAATAGGTTTTTCTTTATTTATATTAATATTGTTTAAATCATTACTCATTATCCATAAATTCTGTAAACGGGATAAAGAAGCTTTATGGGTTTTTGTCATACTTGTTCAAGGATTATCTCAAGGTTTGTTTTCTGGTGCAATTTACTTTTCAATATTAATATTTTTTCCTTTGGGAATAATTTACAGTTTAAAAAACCATTAATATGAAGAGAAACTGTCTTGTTTATAACTACGCTCAACATTACAGAAAAGGTGTTTTTAAGTTACTAGATCAAGAATTAAACATTGATTTCTATTTTGGGGATAAAATGGATGATGTCAAAAAAATTGATTACAAAGAGCTGAAAAACTTTAAGAATGAATTGCAAAATATAAAGTTGTATTCAAGTATATATTGGCAAAAAGGTGCTATTAAGCTGGTTTTTAAGGATTATGATAAGTTTATATTGCTAGGAGAGTATTATTGCTTATCAACATGGGTGATTTTACTAATAAATCTTTTTAAAAAGAAAAAGACTTATTTGTGGACACACGGATGGTATGGAAATGAATCATATTTAAAAAAGATAATAAAAAAAGTATTTTTTAATTTATCAAATGGTGTTTTTTTATATGGAGACTATGCCAAGGCGCTAATGATAAAAGAGGGATTTAAAGAAAATAAGTTGCATGTCGTTTATAATTCCTTAAACTATGAAGAGCAAATTAGTTTAAGGAGTGAATTAAATAAAAATAATGTTTTTAAAGATTATTTTAAGAATGATCATCCCAACTTAATATTTATAGGAAGACTAACTTCAATTAAAAAATTAGATTATTTACTGGAAGCACAAAATATATTAAAACAAAATAATTTTGAAGTAAACTTAGTTTTTGTTGGTGATGGTGAAGAAAAAAATAACTTAAGAAAGGAAGCAGATCGATTATGTTTAAAAAGTAATGTTTGGTTTCATGGTTCATCCTATAATGAATCAGAATTGGGTGATTTAATTTATAATGCAGATATTTGTGTTTCCCCAGGAAATGTTGGTTTAACGGCAATACATTCTTTAACTTTTGGAACCCCCGTAATTACTCATGATAATTTTGCAAATCAAATGCCAGAGTTTGAGGCAATAAAGGATGGAATTACAGGTGCTTTTTTTAAAGAAAATGATATTGAAGATTTGGCAAAAAAAATAAAATGGTGGTTACTTCATAAAGATAAAAATATTGTTAAGAATGAATGTTTTAAGGTAATTGATCGTTTTTTTAACCCAAATTTACAGTTGGCAGTAATTAAGAAAATAATAAATGAAAAATAGAATTCGTCATGTTTATAGAATTTTAAGAATGTTTTATCTTAGAAAAAGGTTTAATTTAAAATATGTTAGTAAATCTTTTTATTTAGGCAAGTCCACTAAGTTATCCTCAGACTTAATCGCTAAGGATTTTTCGTATATAGGTCCTAATTCTATAATTTACCCCAAGGTTAATCTAGGTAAATATTCAATGATAGCTAATAATGTTAGTATTGTAGGAGGTGATCACAATTTTGATAAACCTATGACTCCAATTATTTTTTCTGGTAGGGGAAGATTAAAACAAACTATAATTGGTGATGATGTTTGGATAGGTGCACATTCCATTATCAAAGCTGGAGTAAAAATTGGAGATGGGGCCATTGTTGCTATGGGTTCAGTAGTAACAAAAGACCTAAATTCATACACAATTTACGCAGGAGTTCCAGCTAAGAAAATTAAAAAAAGGTTTAATGAAGAAGATGAATATTTACACAGTCAAATGTTATCTAAAACACCTCTTCAGAATAATTTTAATTTTAATATGCTGGCTGATCAAATAAAATAAATGATCTAAAAGATATTGGAGCTAACAAAGAAATAGGTTTAAGTATTACAAACTAATGAAAGATAAATATTTTATAAATTAATTTATTTTAAAAATATTTCATTTTTCAACTAAACTTTTTAATAGATAATAATATTAGGTTTTTTGTATTATGAATAAAATTAATATAATTCTTGTTGCTGATAAAAATGTTGAAGTTGGCGTACATGTGACTCTTTTTTCTTTATTGAAAAGATCTAGCTATGAATATCATAATATTTATGTAATTACAACAAAAGAAAATGGAATTTCTGAAAATAGACTAAAAAAGTCTTTAGCTAAATTTGACACTAGTTGTAGTTATAGTATCATCAAATTTGATAATTCTATTTTTGCAACCTTAAAAGGTTTACATGGTAATACTTTTATATATTCTAAATTAGCTTTAGCAAAATTAATTAATGTTAATTATGCACTTTATTTAGATGTAGATGTTGTTGTAAATATTGATATAAGAGAATTGGATCAATATTTTAAGTTACTTCATAAATATTTAATTATGGCAAATATTGAAACCACTAAGCATAATTCTCTTGAAAAAAAGTTGTTTAAAAATATTTTAAAACAGAATAATGAAAGTTATTATAATACAGGAGTGATGCTCGTAAATCTAAATTTGTGGAGAGTGAATAATTTATTTGATTCTTTTTTAAGTTTTGCAAATGAATTTCATTCATTGTGTAGCACAGCTGATCAAACAGTATTTAACGCAGTTGTGGACAATAATTTAATATATAATTTACCAAAAGAATTTAATTTTAGAGTTGAATATAATACGATGAAAATAAAATTAAAAGATGAAGCTATTTTTCATTTTTATGGAAGGCCTAAACATTGGGATTTATTAGCTGAGTATGTTCATCCGCAGTATTATATATTTAAAGAGCATTTAAAAGAAACTGATTTTGAATCTTATAAATCTTATAAAAACATTTCTATTAGGAGCGTAAAAAAATTAATTAAAACATACAAAAGTTACATAAAAGTAATACTATATGCAACAAAATCTTAAAACAAATAAGCAGATCAATTACCCATTTACAGATTATCTCAAAAGATTTATTTGGCATATTGCGAGTTTGATTATTTGGCCATTACTATGGCATAAAATACCATTCCTAAGGACGTTTTTGCTCAAGTGTTTTGGGGCGAAAGTTTTTAAGAAAAATTTAATTTTAGGTAGCGCTAAAATTTTAAGGCCATGGGATTTTGAAATGGGGGAATACTCAGCTATTGGATCAAGAGTTAACATTTATAATTTAGCGAAAATTTCTATAGGTAAAAATACTGTTATTTCACAAGATGTATATCTATGTGGTGGAACACATGATTATCAAAAACCGAGCTTCCCTCTAGTTAAAAAAAATATAATTATAGGAGATAATGTCTGGATCTGCGCAGGAGCTTTTATAGCTCCAGGTGTAACTATTGGAGATGGTGCTATCATTGGTTCCCGTTCTAACGTAATAAATAATGTTGATTCTTATACTATTGTTGCAGGAAATCCTGCAAAATTTATTAAAAAAAGAATCATAAATGAATAAGATTATACCGATTACGGTTATCGTTTCTGTAAAGAATGAAGAACTAAATTTACCCAATTGTTTAGATAAATTAAACAACTTTTCCGAAGTTATCGTTATTGACTCCATGAGTACCGATAAGACTCCAGAAATTGTTAAATCATTTAATCATAAATTAGTAGATTTTAAGTGGAATGGGAAATTTCCGAAAAAAAGAAATTGGACTTTAAGAAATGTTGAAATCAAAAATGATTGGATACTATTCTTAGATGCAGATGAAATTCTAACGGAAGAGTTTATTTATGAAGTATCAAAAACTATAAAGACAACCAATCATAATGGATTTTGGTTAAATTATAATAACTTTTTCATGGGTAAAGAGCTTAAATATGGAGATAAAATGAGAAAACTTGCTTTTTTTAAAAAAGGAGTGGGGGAATATGAAAAGATAGAGGAAGATAGTTGGAGTCATTTAGATATGGAAATACATGAACATCCAATAATTACAGGAACCATAGGAGCAATAGGAAAGCCAATAATGCATAATGATTATAAGGGTTTAGAGCATTATATTGCGAGACACAATGCGTATTCGTCTTGGGAGGCAAATAGATACAAAACTCTAACAAGACATGATAAAAATGAATTAACCTTTAGGCAAAAAGTTAAGTATTCATTAATTAGTAGTGGTTTTCTTCCTGTAATTTATTTTACTTATTCGTTTATTTTCAAACTAGGGTTTCTTGACGGAGTCGCAGGGTATTGTTTATCTAAATATAAATCAAACTATTTTTTTCAAATACAAACAAAAATTAAAGAACTAAAAAAATAATAGAATGAAAAGAATATTAGTAACTGGGGGTGCTGGTTTTGTGGGATCTCACTTATGTAAAAGATTACTTAAAGAAGGAAATGAAGTGATTTGTTTAGATAGCTACTTTACAGGTGATAAAAAGAATGTTATACAACTTATGGACAATCCATTTTTTGAATTAGTTCGTCATGATATTACGGAGCCTTACTATGCAGAAGTTGATGAGATTTATAATTTAGCTTGTCCTGCGTCTCCCGTGCATTATCAATACAACCCAATTAAAACTATAAAAACATCTGTAATGGGAGCTATAAATGTATTGGGTTTAGCAAAAAGAGTAAAAGCAAAGGTTTTACAAGCTAGCACAAGTGAGGTTTATGGCGATCCTAATGTGCATCCACAACCTGAAAGTTACTGGGGTAATGTAAACCCAATAGGAATACGTTCATGCTATGATGAAGGGAAACGTTGTGCAGAAACATTATTTATGGATTATCACAATCAAAATAATGTAAACATAAAGATTATTCGAATTTTTAACACCTATGGTCCAAATATGAATCCGCGAGATGGTAGAGTAGTTTCTAATTTTATAGTTCAAGCTTTAAAAGGAGAAGACATAACCATTTTTGGAGATGGTACTCAGACTAGAAGCTTTCAATATGTTGATGATTTAGTAGAAGGGATGATTAGAACAATGAATTCTAGAGATGGTTTTCTTGGGCCGGTTAATTTAGGTAATCCTAATGAATTTACGATGTTAGAATTGGCGGAAGCGGTTTTAAAACTTACAGATTCAAAGTCTAAATTAATTCATTTAGCCCTTCCAAAAGATGACCCAAAACAAAGACAACCCGATATTTCTTTGGCTAAAAGAGAATTAAACGGATGGCAACCTAACACCCAACTAGAAGAGGGTTTAAAAAAGACAATTTCTTATTTCGAATCAAAAATTTAGTTTTGAAAATTTCCATAATCACAGTTTGCTACAACAGTGCAAAAACCATTGAAAAGACCTTTCAATCTGTACAAGGCCAAACCTACAATAATATAGAGTACATTGTGATAGATGGTAAGTCGAAAGACGGTACGGTCGATATTATGAACGATTATA
>JBELHK010000069.1:0-10690 GCA_042091415.1 Polaribacter sp.
CAAGATTTTGTTCTTCAAACAACCCCTTTATTAGAAGGAGAAGAGCCATCATAAATTGTAAAATATTTTATAAACCAAAACCTTCACTTTTTTAAAGTGGAGGTTTTTTTATTATATTTAACTTATGATGAATAGATCACGATTTTATTTATATATCACTACTATTTTTCTTCTTTTTAATTGTTGTGCTACAAAGAAGGTTAATAATAATGAAAATATGGATAATATTTTAATGTTACAAGGCTTTCAAAAAGGAGAACTAAATAGAAATAATGCAAAAAATACTAACTGCTTATTATTAATTAAAATACTAAACAAAGAGGAATTATTAGACCCTATAAACCTTAAGAATTTTCAATATAAAAACTTTCATAAAGTATGGGTTAAATATACTTCTTTAAGAATGGCTAATCGTTGTGAAAATGCGAGACCAATACAAATTATTGAAATAAAAAAAAGAGAGGAAAAATAAATATAATTTCCTCTCTTTTTATTTCAATTTGATATTTTGTTAATTAACAATTATTTTATATTCCTTGTAATTTTTCTTACCTCCCATTTTTATAATATATGTGCCAGCACTAGCATAAGACATATCTAGTGTGTATTCATATCGGTTTCCGTTTTTTCTAATGTTATTAAAAACAACTGTTTTACCTAATATATCGTATACTCTAAAAGAAAGCATTTCCTCATAATTTGAAGTAAGATGGAAAATATATTTTTGATTTTCTAAAGTAAATACTTTGAGTTCTGCGTCAGATAAATTAATATTTTCTGTGCTTAACGTACTATCTGTAATATTAACTGTATAGTCATGAACCTCACCAAAACCAAAATTGGTACAAGGGTCATTTATATCTCCACTACTAGTAATATCTATTGCTTTTACACGTAAAACATGTTTTCCTAAAGCAGCATTAGATGGAAGTGTTAAATCAAAATCTTCTAATGCATTAGCAACAGTAAAACCTACACCAGATAAAACTTGCTCCTCATTTTCGAATGTACCATTGTCATTTAAGTCAATCCAAGCTGAAATAGCTTCACCATCTGGATCATTACTCCAATTGTGCTGAGCTTGTAATTTGTGTGATTCCGTTCTGTCTAAATCCGTTTCTAAATTTTTACGGTCAACGTAACCTGCTATTGACCCTGTAGAATTACATCCACTACCACCGTCATCAGCATCTATGGTACCTAAAATAAAACGTTTGATTCCATCCACATTACACCCACTTGTTGCTGTTGGTGTACAGTATTGTATTGAGGAATATATTTCTTCACTTTTACTATCGTTGCTTTGATTTTCATCATTCGCCAATTCTGTCATTACTTGTATTTCATAAGCTTGATTTAATGTTGAAAGATCAGCAGTAGTTGTAAATGTATAGTTTACTGAAGTCGATGGGGCTAAACTATTATCATAGTTTTCCGTAATTTTAGCTCCTCCATTTATAGAATAACTTACAGGGAAATTACTCTGCGCATTTTTTCCATAATTATTAATTGTAATGGTTATAGCTTCTGTATCTGTCAATTGCCCGCTAGATGGTGAAGTAATAGCACTAACTCCAATGTCATCATTTAAAGGTTCAGTTAATTGAAATACTCCTACCATGTTACTTCTACTTCCGTTATTAAAATATTCACTAACGAACCAAAAGTCAGAATCATTGGAAGGGTCTACTGTTAAGTGAGAATAGTCTGCATACCTAGTAGCTGGATTGTCAGTGTTACTAAGAACAATTAATTCTTCTAAAGCTGTAATCGTATTTAAAGGGTCATCTTTAAATCGTCCTGTATAGCGTAAAGATATACTTTCATTTTCGCTGACTGATGAGTATGCTATTGCAATATTTCCTGCACCATCGATTCCCATACTAGCACCAAAAGCATGGCGACCGTCTGGGGCTGTATACGTACCCTCTTGATAAATGGACCATGGTTGTCCATCTCCACTTTGACGTAATTCGTACCAACGAATACCCGCTAATTCATTGTTGGTATCTGTATTTACAACAAAATTAAAAACAACTGAATTATAGTCGTCAAATTTTCGAAATTGTGCTTGATTCATTATTGTCGCTTGCATTACATCAATATCTGGTCCAGTTGGTTGTCCTAAATTGGAGAAACTACCACCATCAAATACTCCTGTGAAAGCTGTTACAGGTAATTCTGTAGGTGCAGAAATTGTAGAGTTTGCTGGGCTATCCCAGTCCACATCAATATTCCATAATTTTAAATGGTCTGAGGTAACACCTCCCCATGCGTCGTCTTGCATATAAACAAGAGTAGCATTTCCTCGAGCAGGCAAATTATCATCGATAACATTAAAGGCTTGCGGACTATAAAATCCACTCGTAACCATTCCTGTTAACTCAAATGATTGAATACTTGCAGTATCATCACCAGCTAGCATTTTGTCTCTTTCTAATGCCCAAACTTGACCATTTCTAACATTACCACTAAAATCACTAGGGCTGATATTTGCGGTTACATAATATCCATCAGACCATATTGAAAATTTTGTATAGTCTGGAAAAGTACCTGTTTGAAAGGAGCTTGCACTATAAGTATGCCAACCACCGTTGACTGGGTCATTAGTTTCTGATATGGCAACATGAAACCCATTAGGGTTATCTTCAAATTCAGTTACAATATATCGATCAGCTTGAGAATCATAAAGAACAATTGGGTCTCCATCAGCTCCTCCAGGGAATAATGTCGATAAGCTTGCCGCAGCAGTAGCAGGTGTTCCATCTTTATTGAAAATTCTAAATGCTGTATTCCAAGCAGCGATATAATAGTCTCTACCAACAGCACCAGTTGGATCTGATGGAGTAGACGTACTATTTGTTGTTTCAAATGTTAAGCTTGTAGATCTGATTTGTTTTTTAGATGCACGTCTTTGATTTTCCAACAAAGGGTCCTCTCCAATAGGAAGGCCTTTTCCAGGAACTACATTATTTCCTTCGGCTCTTTTATCTTTTGCGTATAAATTGTCTTGATTTATCTTAGCATATACAAAGGTTCCTTCTTGCAATTGGTTCGCAATACTTGGAATATATTTGTAGCTTAATTTTCCATTAGAAATGGGCTGACTTTTATCCTTAAAAACTGTATTTTGGGAATTTACATTGTAAATAAAAAATACTAAAAGGATTGATAATAATAAGCTTTTGCTTTTTATTTTGAAAGAACGTTTGGTTTGTTTTTTAATGGTCATAAATTTTTTTAAGTATAAAATATCAAATTTATTAAAATATTTTATACTAATAGCTAAATTTAAAAATTCAGTATTAGCCCCGTCATTGTATACTTTGAGTCGCTTAAATAAACCTTTAAAAAGGATCTTATTTCTCCATGCTATAAATAAATAAGACGTAATATTTAAACTATATTTGTAAATACAATGAACGAGAATTTAAACCCAGATAAAAACTCTTTTTCTAATGAAGACTTTGATGTAGAAAAAAAATTACGTCCACTTTCTTTTGATGATTTTACAGGGCAAGATCAAGCATTAGAAAATTTAAAAATATTTGTAGAGGCTGCCAATTTAAGAGGAGAAGCTTTAGATCATACTTTATTTCATGGCCCTCCAGGTTTAGGGAAAACAACGTTAGCCCATATTTTAGCAAATGAACTCGATGTTGGTATTAAAGTAACTTCAGGTCCTGTTTTAGACAAACCAGGTGATTTAGCAGGCTTACTTACCAATTTAGAAGAACGAGATGTATTATTCATTGATGAAATCCATAGATTAAGTCCAATTGTAGAAGAGTATTTATACTCAGCAATGGAAGATTATAAAATTGATATTATGATTGAGTCTGGGCCTAATGCAAGAACAGTTCAGATTAATTTAGAGCCTTTTACTTTAGTCGGTGCAACAACTCGTTCAGGATTGCTTACAGCACCTATGAGAGCTCGTTTTGGAATAAGTAGTAGATTACATTATTACTCAACCGAATTACTAAGTAATATTATACAAAGAAGTGCGCAGATTTTAAAAGTTCCTATCGCTATGGAAGCCGCAATTGAAATTGCTGGCAGAAGTAGAGGAACGCCAAGAATTGCAAATGCGTTATTAAGAAGAGTTCGAGATTTTGCTCAGATAAAAGGAAATGGTACTATAAGCATTGAAATAGCAAAATATGCTTTAAAAGCCCTAAATGTAGATGCGCATGGATTAGATGAGATGGACAATAAAATTTTAGCAACCATTATTGATAAATTTAAAGGAGGTCCTGTAGGAATAAGTACAATAGCAACTGCTGTTAGTGAAAACACAGAAACTTTAGAAGAAGTTTATGAACCTTTTTTAATACAAAAAGGGTTTATTATGAGAACACCTAGAGGTAGAGAAGTTACAGATCTAGCATATAAACATTTAGGAAGATTAAAAGGAAAAAACCAAGGAGAATTATTTTAATTAATGAATATTAAGAAAGTAATACCCATTTTAGAATGGTTGCCGAAATATAATTTATCTCTTTTTAAAGATGATTTTATAGCGGGAACAACAGTGAGTATTATCTTAATTCCACAAGGAATAGCTTATGCACTTATTGCAGGTTTACCTCCTATTTACGGTTTATATTGTGCTTTAGTTCCACAAATTATGTATGCTGTTTTTGGGTCTTCAAGACAAGTAGCTATTGGTCCTGTTGCGATGGATTCTTTAATAGTTGCAACCGGAGTTTCTACATTGGCATTGGCAGGTTCAGAAAGTTATATATCAATCGCAATTCTTTTAGCCTTAATTGTTGGCGTTATTCAATTTATTCTTGGAGTATTTAGTTTGGGTTTCATCGTAAACTTTTTGTCTAAACCAGTTATTACAGGTTTTACGTCTGCAGTTGCATTAACAATAGGATTAAATCAATTCCGAAATCTTTTAGGAATAGATTTATTACAATCAGATCAAATACAATACATACTTATAGATATTTGGAATCAAATTGATAGGTTAAATTTACAAACCACTATCATTGGTTTTATTTCTATCATTATAATAATCACTTGTAAAAATATACATAAGAAAATACCAAATGCTTTGATTGTTATTATATTGGGTATTATAACAATGAAATATTTTGGTAAAACTATGAGTGATGTTGCCATCATTAAAGATATTCCTTCTGGTTTGCCTAATTTTAGTATTCCAGAGTTAGATTTAGATCAAATACGAGAATTATTACCGATTGCGTTTACTTTGGTTATGGTTGGTTATCTAGAAACTATTTCGATAGGAAAATCTTTAGAAGCAAAACAAGATGAATATCGAGTTAGGCCAAATCAAGAGTTAATTGCTTTAGGTTTAAGTAATATTGCAGGTTCTTTTTTTAAAGCTTATCCATCAACATCCAGTTTTTCAAGATCTGCAATTAATGCAGAAAGTGGAGCGAAAACAGGTATGGCTTCATTAATTTCTGTAATAATGGTAGTCATTACATTACTTTATTTTACTCCATTATTTTACTATTTGCCAAAAACAATACTTTCAGCAATTATTATTGTAGCAGTTTTTGGTTTAATTAATATCAAAGAGGCTGCTTTTTTATGGAAAGCAAATAATCTAGACTTTTGGTTGTTAATTGCAACTTTTATTTCAACGTTAATTTTCGGTATCGAATATGGTATCATAGTAGGGGTATCATTGTCATTAATTATATTAATTTTCAGAACATCTAGGCCTTATGTAACTGAATTAGGTAAAGTTCCAAATTCAAATTTTTATAGAAATAAAGATAGATTTGAAGAGGTGATTTTAGAACAAGACGTTTTAGTTTTCAGGTTTGATGCACAATTGTTTTATGCAAATGCAAGTTATTTTAGAGACAATCTAGACGAAATGACAGCAAAAAAAGGAAAGGCATTAAAATTGATAATCTTAGATTCAGAAAGCATTAATAGAATTGACAGTACTGGAGTTGAAATGTTAATTAATCAGGTTCAGTTTTATAAAAAAAAAGGAATTGAATTTTATTTTGCAGGAGTAAAAGGTCCTGTTAGAGATTCTTTATTTAACGGAGGTTTACTGAAAATTATAGATTTAAATCACTTTTTTATGAGAGCTAATGATGCGGTTACATATTATAAAACAGGAGACAGAAAAGATCAAGAGAAATATGCCAAATACATTCATCAAGCATATTATAATTAATAAATATTTTTAGATAATAAAAGAGTAATAATTTTATTTGATTAGAGAAAAGATTATGGTCATAGAACAAATTTATACAGGCTGTTTAGCTCAAGGAGCTTATTATATTGAAAGTAATGGAGAAGTAGCGATTATAGACCCTTTAAGAGAAATACAAGATTATATTGATAAAGCTAATAAAAACAAGGCACAAATTAAATATATTTTTGAGACGCATTTTCATGCGGATTTTGTGAGTGGTCATGTTTCTTTAGCAAAAGCATCAGGCGCAAAAATTGTATATGGGCCGTCAGCTAAAACAAATTTTGAATCTATTATTGCTAAAGATAATCAGGTTTTTAAGTTGGGTAATATTACAATTACAGCCATTCATACTCCAGGACATACTGCGGAAAGTACGTGTTATTTATTAAAAGATGAAATGGGTAAAGATTATGCTATTTTTAGCGGAGATACACTTTTTTTAGGAGATGTTGGTAGACCAGATTTAGCTCAGAAGGGAAATTTAACTCAAGAAGATTTAGCAGGATATTTATTTGATAGCCTAAGAAATAAAATTATGCCTTTAGCCGATAATGTTATTGTTTATCCAGCTCACGGAGCAGGTTCTGCTTGTGGTAAAAATTTAAGCAAAGAAACAGTTGGAACAATTGGAGACCAAAAGAATACCAATTATGCATTAAGAGCTGATATGACAAAGGAAGAGTTTATTAGTGAAGTTACAGAAGATTTACTGCCTCCTCCAGCTTATTTTCCTTTAAATGTTAAATTAAATAAAGAGGGGTATTTAGATATAAAAGAAGTAATTGAAAAAAGTAAAAAACCACTTTCATTAGAAGATTTTGAATCGTTAGCAAATACAACTGATGCTATTATTTTAGATGTTCGTCATCAATCTGAATTTATAAAAGGTTTTATTCCAAAATCTATTTTTATTGGCTTAGGAGGTACTTTTGCTCCTTGGGTTGGCGCATTAATTAAAGATATCAATCAGCCCATTTTATTAGTTACTCCACAAGGGAAAGAAGAAGAAACAATCACTCGATTATCAAGAGTTGGTTTTGATAATGTTTTAGGGTATTTAGACAATGGATTTGAGACTTGGAAATCTACTAATAAAGAAATAGACACTTTGTTATCAGTCTCTGCAGATTATTTATCAAAAAAGATTGTTGAAAAAGCATTGGTTTTTGATGTAAGAAAGCCAGGAGAATATAAAAATGAACACATAAAAGTAGCAGAAAGCACACCTTTAGATTTTTTAAACGACTTTATTTCGATGTTTCCAGAAAAAGAACCTTTTTATTTGCATTGCGCAGGAGGTTATAGATCTGTAATTGCAGCATCAATTCTTAAAGCTAGAGGATTTCATAACGTTATAGATGTGGCTGAAGGGTATGCTTCAATTAAGAAAACTGATATTGAAAGAACAGATAAAACCTGCGCGTCAATTCAAAAATAAATTTAATTTAAGGGAATAACCCAACTATTTGTTTGATCATCAATGTATCCTTGAATCTGATTTTTTACAACGGAATCGGTAACAGCTATACCTGTTTTTGCCATATTTTCAAAATTGTCAATACCATTATTTGGGAAGTTTTTTCGAGTTCTATGAATATTAAATCGGTTAGAAAAAGTTCTTCCGAATTCTTTTTCTATTCCTTCTTTACCAATCATAAAACCAATTAGACCTCCCCAAGTTGCAGCAGGATTATCAGAATCCCATCCTGCTAAAGTTGCAATTTTTATGGTTTCTTTAATATTGCCTTCTCCATAAAAGAGACTAACTAAGCTTGCCGCAAAATTAATTCCTGCAGCAAAGCAGCCATTGCAATACAAGTTTTTTGAGGTAATATTATATCCATCTTTTTGATGTACTTGATATCTCATATATAGAGAATCTCTCGTTTGCTCCCAAGGTATTCCAGATTTGTACAATGTTTGTGTATAGTCAAACATTTTTGCAGGATATGTTCCTTTAGTCAATTGAGACTTGGCTTTATTTGCCATCCAATAAATTCTCTCTTGTAATGTTTTTTCTGTTTTAAGAGATGCCAAAGAGTATAGTGTAACATAAAACTTAGAAATATCTGCCGCTTCATTTCTTGCCACAGTTTGAATAGGTAATTCTGCAATTTTATTTGCGATATCAGGTCTCGCTGGTGCGAATAATCCAAATATTTCTGTTGTTAACTGCGCATCAATCATATCATAATGTTCATTATTTTTCGGATTTCCAGTTGCAGGAGGTAAAAGACCTTTATTCATTAAATCAAAGGCTTTTTGGTTAGAAACCCATAAATAATTTTCTTCCTCTAATTTTATATGTTTTAACCATCCGTTTTTTATTTGTTCTGCAGATAAAAAACTTGTTTTATTTATGTAGTGTAAATATTGATACATGTATTCAATATCTGTATCATCATCAGCTCCCCAAATATCTGTTGTGTCTTTAAAAACAAAATCAATTGTAGGGGATAAGTTACTAGGAATTCCTTCACCCCATATACTTGGTTTATCTGTTTTACCCCAATCTTCTCTAGTGTAGAATTTTCCGGTTTTAATTGTTCCTATATTACCAATTTTATCCATTTCTGTAACAAGACCTGTCCAATTTGCAATACATTGACCAAGCCAAAATCCATAAAGTTGATTTTGATACTTTTCTTTTGAAATTATAACAGAATTAAAATCTTTTTTTTGATCTAGCTCTTTTTTACAAGCGAAAAAAAATAATATAAGTAAAAGATATTTAGGAAATTTCATTTAAATTTTTTTCATATTTATTGTGAATAGCAATTATACCTAACCCAAAAAGAACAGCTACAATAATTAGAACAGTACTTATTAACCCACTCACTCCAAAAGACATTCTTATTAAAATTGTAGAAATTATAAATCCTGAATTTCGTATAATTTTATGAAATTGATCTGTATAAAAAAACGAAAATAAAAGTAAGACTACATCTACTAGAATTAAAACAGTAAAAAACTGATCAAAAAATAAATTATTTAAACTTTCAAATGTTTGAACCTCGTTGGTAAATAAGATAAAGTTTTTCAGCCATTCAATTAAGGTATATATTGCCATTATAAAAAATATAGGAACTAATATAATAGCAATTCTTTTTTTCTTATCTACAAATCTTTCAACGAATAGATTTATATTAGATTGGCTTGATTCCTTTCGTTTGCCAAGTTTTTGAAATATATATATTAGATAAAATAAGAGTATAGATGCAATTAAATCATATGTAAATTGAAGATCTTCTTTATTTGTAAACCAGTCATTTGATAGCTCAAGAACAGATAAATCTTTAAAAAGTTTACGAATAATAATTAAAGTTATAATTTCATATTGTTTGGTTATATAGGTCGTAAATGACTTTGGGAGATAATAAATAAGTAAATAAACTTCATAAATGAGAATAAATGAAAAAGGAGTGTAAATGGCTGATATGGGATTTTTTAAAAGGTCATATGAATTAGTAACTTCTAAAAAATTGAACTTTAATAAATAGATAATCAATAAGTGAAAAAAGAAACTAAATATGGCAATTCTTAGAATAATTTTTTCAATTATATTTCTCGATTTCTCAGAAAAAAATAAAGAAAATACTACTGGTAAAATTCCTTTTGCACTTAACATGTTTATCTACTCTAATGGATATCACTTAGTAAATTTATCAAAAATTATTTAAATAACTGATTGACAGTGGATTTTAAGCAATATTTTCGAGTTAGATTTTGCGCTTATATAGGAAAAATGAATTAATTTTTAATGCATTTAAAAGGCCTCTCCAATTCTAAAATAAACACCCCAATCATCTTTTCCTGCAGCAACATCAATACCAATATTCATTTTATTTTTTGGGAATACAGTATAACGATATCCCGCACCTATACTTGGTAATACTTTTCCATTATTAGCTTCAATTTCTGAGCCAAAAACCGAACCTAAACCAGCAAAACCGACAAGACCCATATTGCCTTTAAAGTTATATCTATATTCTCCTTGTATAGCAATAAGTTGTTTTCCTCTGTACTCTCCCATAGAATAACCTCTTAAATCTGTACCTTCAACTACTAGTAAATTATTGAAAGGAACTTCACCCAAACCAAATCCACCATAGCCTCTTAAGGCAATAACATCACTTTCTCTCTTGGTTTTCAAAAATTTATTATACTTTAATTCAATTTTACTTGATTCATCATCATTACCCATAAAGCCAAAATATCCAGTATAATCTAAATTTAATTCAGAACCTTTTGTCGGGTAATAAACATTATCTCTTTTATCTCTTAGAAAAACTAGACCTAAACCATTAAGCTGTACCTCTTCAGTATAAGGTGGGTCAGAGTCAAATTCATTATTGAATTTGGTATACATATAATTTGCACCTAAATACAAATCCTCACCTATTTTACGTTGTACTTCTAATTTGAAAAAATCGGCACCTGTTTGATAATCGATAAAACTAGAAGTAGTTCCACTGCTTAAAAATTGTGAAT
>JBELHK010000069.1:10790-12591 GCA_042091415.1 Polaribacter sp.
CTGTTTGATAATCGATAAAACTAGAAGTAGTTCCACTGCTTAAAAATTGTGAATTAGCTGTACCTAAACCTGCACCTATTGTAATTCTCCATTGGTCTTCCATCAAATATAATTTCGAAAATGCTATCGCAAACCAAGTTTTATTCGTGGTATATATACCCATAAGACCTGAAATAGATTCTGGAGAAATAGTGTCTTTTTTATTAACCTTATACATTAACATAGGAACAGCTCCAAACATAAACTCGTATGTTCTATTATAACTTATATAAGGAACAACTTTTAATTTTTTGTCTTTCTTGGTTTCTGTTTCTTCCTTTTCTTGACTGTAAGAAAAATTTAAAAAACTTAAAAATACCAAACATGTTAGAATAAGTCTCATTTCTTGGTTTTTTAATTGAATATACTTAGTTTATACTATATCCTTTTGCTTTTATACAGGCAGAAAAAGCTTTTACGAAATTCGTTTTCATTTCGCTTTCAATGCTTTTAGCTTTTTGAGCATTCTGAGCATTTTGCATATTTTGTGCTCTTCTAGCTGCTCTTCTTCCGCCAATTGCACCTGTTACAGCACCGATTGCTGCACCATCGCCAGCATCACCAGCAACAGCACCGATTGCAACTCCTGTAAGCGCACCTCTTGCAGCTCCTTTTACAGCTCCTCCTTTAACTTTTTCAGCTTGTTTAGCTTGTACTTTTGTTGGGTTCAAAGGATCAAACTTTGTTTGATTATATGCCCATGAATAACATTCTTTCAAATCCTTTTGCTGTTGAACACTGTCTTGATTTTTTGTTGGAAAAATATATAAACCTAGTGTTTTTGAATAATCTTTCGGTAATGTAAGAGTTGTTTTTTTCTCCTCTGTAATGGTTATCGTTTCTTGAGAAGCGATATTAAATGTTATAAAAAATAACAGTATTGTTGAATAAATTTTCGTTGTAGTTTTCATAATTTTCAGTTTTGAAATTCTTATTTCTGTACTAATTCCGGAACTTTCCAAGAACCATCAAAATACTTTTCTGTTGGCTGATACATGCGTAAAATAAAGTTCCATCCTTCAAAGGTATCAAGATAGTTTTCAGCCTTTTTATCGCCTCCAAAATGTATTATATATTCTCCTTTTTCGTTAGCTTTTGCAAATGAACTATTGATATTGAACTTTTCTCCATTAATCCATCCTCCTTGGTCATAAACTGTTATAGACCAAAAAGCATCTACAGGAACATCTTTTAAAGTTAACGTTGCAGGATTTGAGTTTTTAGGTTGAAAGCTTGGATATACAGCTTGTTTAGAGGTCATACCACCCCAACCTGTTGAAACTCCAACATTATGATTTTCTAAAGTTGTTTCTCCTTTTTTACCAAACATCATACTAGAGGTTATTTTCTTTTCTCTTGCAATTTTTTGGTATTTCTTGCGCATTTTTAAAACTTCTGGTCTATCCCAATTATTTGTAATTACAAAAGAACCTCTATCTTTTTGACTTAATTTTAATTGGTCTTGTAATGCTGATACTTTGGCAAGATCTTCAGGATCAGTCATATTAACTTGAGTTCTAATTACTAACATAACATACCTAGAACCCATATTTTCTTGATTTATTTTATACGTTCCTGGCTTGTTTATTGCCATCGGGTTGTAATGTTCTTCTGTAACAAACCAAGCTGTTTGATAACGACCATTAGTTTCAGGCATGGTTAATGTCGCTTCTTCTTTTAAATCTAAGATGGCAACAGAGTATTGTGTGTCAAAATTAATTCTTACTACTGTTTTGTCTTTAGGGTCTGGCGCCTTTTTTTT
>JBELHK010000070.1:0-2961 GCA_042091415.1 Polaribacter sp.
TTCAAACCTGCAACCTTCTGAGCCGTAATCAGATGCGCTATTCAGTTGCGCCACGTGGCCTTAAAAGGGGTGCAAATATAATGTCATTTTTTTTAAAATGGAAATCTTATTAAGTTTTTATGAATTTATTTCTAATTCATACTTTTTTAGAATTTTTAACCCATTTTCTAAATCAGAATTTAAAACATGTACTTCAACTGCATCTAAAGATTCACCAAAACCGGCAAACCTAGAAGATTCAAATCGATCTTTTATTATATATTTAATTGAAGACTCGTCAAATAAATTAGTAAGTCCTCTAACAATTATACCACTATTTGTAAATACTTTAGAATATTCCATAATTCATATTAATTTAATGATTGCATCGTTACATAAGCTCTATAGCCAATTATTGCAATTTGATACTTTTTAGCTTTTGTTATATCTAGTTTTCGTTTCGTGTATGAAGGTAAAAGAGCCTTATTAACTTTAGCCAAAAACTTAAAGATTATTTTTTTCATTTGGTTTGATTGTAATCCAAATTTAATGAAAATAATTTTTTCTTTTTTAAAACGAGATTTAAAATATCAGCAATATTTGTCTATAAAATTACATCATTAAGATACAAAAAAGTTATCTAATAAATAGAATGGCTTTCTCTTTTTTTAAAATAATGCTTTTGAATTTTTACATTTCTTTTTAGGTCGATAAAAATGTATCTTCGCACCAAATATTTTTGATGAATTATTTATTAATAATCGGCGGTTTATTTCTTTTAGTTTTAGGTGGTAATTGGCTTTTAAAAGGAGCTGTTTCTCTTTCTTTAAAGTTAGAAATACCAAAAATTATTATTGGTATGACTGTTGTTTCTTTTGCAACATCTGCCCCAGAATTAATTGTAAGTATTAACGCTGCTCTAAATAATTCTTCTGATTTAGCCTTAGGAAACGTAATAGGTTCTAATATTGCTAATTTAGGTTTAGTATTAGGTGTAACCTTATTATTTGGTAAAATACAGGTTCAAAAAGGATTTTATATTACAGATTGGCCAGTAGTAATGATTGCTTCTGTATTACTATTCTTATTTTTAAAGAATGATAATCTAATAAGCAATTTAGAGGGTTTAATAATGATTACATTATTAATTATCTTTCTAATTTATTTATTAAAATTTAATAAAACGACTGTCGAAGAAGAATTAACAGAAGAAGATCAAGGACTTTCATTATATAAGATCATTTTTTTACTATCTATTGGAGGCCTATCTCTTTGGGGAGGTTCAGAATTACTAATAAAAGGAGCAACCTCTTTAGCAAAAGCATTTGGTGTAACAGAAAGGGTTATAGGTGTTACTTTAGTTTCTATAGGTACTAGTATACCTGAATTAGCTGCTTCAATAATAGCAGTATTAAAAAAAGAAAAAGCAATTTCATTAGGAAATTTATTAGGATCTAACATCTTTAACATCTTTGCAGTGTTAGGTATTACATCAATTATAACACCTATAAAAGTAGTTGATGAAAGATTGATAAATCATGATATTTTTTGGATGTTAGGAATCTCTTTTATCATATTACCACTCGTATTTATGCCAAAGAGATTTAGATTAGATTGGAAACATGGCATTATTCTACTACTAGCCTATTTAACGTTTATTTATTTTACAATTTAGGTTATCGACTGATTATCTCTTTTTAATTTAGACCTAAGTAGAAATAAAATTAGTACTCCTATCAAGGCAATTACAGTCATAATATTCCAAGTAAACATATAGCCATATTTTTCTATTAATTGCATTCCTGTATTATGACTAAAGATGTTTGCTAAAGAAAAAGAAATTGCATACATCGCCATATATTCTCCTTGATTTCCTTTTTTCCCTCTTTCAAGGGCGAAGGAATTAGAAAAAGGAAAAGCTATCATTTCTCCAATAGTCATTAATAAAATACCAATAACTAAAACTCCAAACCAAGAACTAAAATTTAGTACTAAGAAACTTAAGCCAACCAAGAATAAACCATAAATTATTAATTTTACTTTATCATTAAAAGTATCTTCTAACCATTTTATTAATGGCATTTCAAATAAGAAGATAAAAAAACCATTAAAGCCCATTAACAAACCTATTTCGAATTCACTTAATAAACGTACATCCTTGTAATAAAGTGGCATTGTAGAAAAGTACTGTAAGAAAGTAAAACCGAAAATAAACATGGCTATAAAAAATATCCAAAAAGCTTTGTCTTTATAAACAGAAACAGGATTTTCAACTTTAACCTCATCTAAAACCTTTGATTTTTTTGGATTCAAAACTTTTATCAATAATATCGCTGCAAATACACAAGTTATACCATCTACCCAAAATAATGAAGCATATCCTATCTGAGAAATTATAAAGCCTCCAATAGCAGGGCCCGCAGAATACCCAAGATTTATTGCTAAACGAATTAAAGTAACAGAACGTGTCTTGTTTTCTGTTTTACTGTAGGCACTTAAAGCAACAAACATTGCTGGTCTAAAAATATCCGCTACTAACATTACAGTAAAAATACCTGCACAAAAACCAACAAATGTGGTTACATATTGTAACAAAAAGAAGAAAACACCTGTAAGTAACAAACTAGAAAACATAACTTTATAGTTCCCTATTTTGTCTGTTAATTTTCCTCCTAACCATGTTCCTACTAAAGACCCTAATCCCCAAAAAGACATAATAATACCAACATCAGATATTGAAAAATTAAGGCTTTTGTTTAAGTATAATGACAGAAATGGAATTACCATTGTACCAGACCTATTAATTAAGGTAATTAATGCAAGCCACCAAACTTCTTTTGAGAGTCCTTTAAAAGTATTCAAATAATTTCTAAAGATTGTATTCATAATGTGCTTTATTTTATAAAGATAAAAAGTCCAACTTTTAAGTCGGACTTTTTTTAATTGTTTGATTTTATCTAAATATTGTCAAAACACATTTAC
>JBELHK010000070.1:3061-12525 GCA_042091415.1 Polaribacter sp.
TGATTTTTTTCTAATTTTAAAACCTAACAGTAAAAAATGAAAATAAAAAACTATAAATTCTTAATAATTTGTGTTTTATTGATTGCATCATGTAAATCAAAATATAAAAGACCTTTAGTTGGAGAAACTGAATATCAAATTAGGTTAAATACAACATTTAAAGACGCTTCTTCATCACCCTTAAAAAAGAGAGATTTAAAAAATTTTAAAGGTTTAGATTTTTTTCCATTTGATTCGCTGTATATTATTAAAGCTAACTTAACCAAAATTGAAAACTCGCCCATATTCAAAATGGCTACAACTACTGAAAGAGAACCTTTATATAAAGAATATGGCTTACTTCAGTTTAATTTAAATGGAAAAGATTTACAACTTACAATCTATCAAAGTCAAGAAGATTTAAATGATGAAAAGTTGAAAGATTATCTTTTTTTACCGTTTACGGATGATACTTCAGGTGATGAATCTTATGGTGGAGGACGTTATATGGATGTGATGATTACAGATATACAGCAAGACAATACTGTGTTGCTGAACTTTAATAACACTTATAATCCTTATTGTGTTTATAACGAAAAATATTCTTGCCCTTTAACACCAAGAAAAAATCATTTAGATGTAGAAATAAAAGCGGGAATTAAAGACTTTAAGCGTCGATAGAAATTTCTCCTTCTGTTACATCTAATTCTATTGCATGTTCTAAAGCTTTTAGATGCTCTTTTCTAACTTTAAGTTTAGTTGCTGCGTGAGCTTTTTTGTTAACTAAACTAAACATATTCGCAATTTTATCTACTGTTTTAAATAGTAATTCTTCTGGAACAATCGTATCTAAAAAACCTGCTTTTATAGCATCTTTAGGATTGTATATTTCTCCATTATTTACGCTTCTATTTAAATAAACTTCTGTTAACCTAGATTTTGCAATGGTTATGCCTGCATTGTGCATCGTCATCCCGATTAAAACTTCGTTTAATCCAATTTTAAAATCGCCTTCTACTCCAATTCTATAATCTGCAGACAATAATAAAAAGGCTCCTTTTGCAATAGCATGGCCATTACACGCAATAATTATTGGCATAGGAAATGATAACATTCTTAAGGATAATTTTGATCCTTTTGTTACCAATTCTAAAGCAGATTTCGGTGATGATTTCATAATTTTCAAATCAAACCCTCCAGAAAAGATTCCTTGAGAGCCAGTAATTACAACCACTTTTTTATCTTTCTCTGCTTTATCTAGATTTTCATTTAATGCAGTAATTACCTCATGAGAAATAGCATTTGCTTTTCCATTATTAATAGTAATGATTACATAATTCTCTTTTTCTTGATACGTAACTAGTGTTGAGTTCATTCTAAATAAATTTAACAAAATACATTCCAGCAAAAACTGCTAAAAAACCGATTATAAAACTTGAAATTGTGTAAAAAGCAAAAGAAGTAAAATCTCCTGATTTTAAAAATATATGATTCTCGTAAGCAAAAGTTGAAAAGGTTGTAAAACCTCCACAAAACCCTGTTGCTAACAATAATGTTTGGTTTTGACTTAAGGTATCATTTTTAGCAGCATACCCTAAAATTAATCCTATTAAAAGGCTACCTAAAATATTTGCTACGAAAGTTCCATAAGGAATTCCATTTTCAGAATTATTTAGCCATTTACCGATTATAAATCGTAAAACACTTCCAAAACCACCGCCAATAAAAACTAAAACTAAATTCTTCATTATAACTCTATATCATCGATATCTCGCCAGTTTTTCTTGTTTTCGATAATCCCTTTTTTTAAGATGATGATACCAGGGTTCGACCTAATCATTGTTTTTAATGTGGTTTCATCGCAAAATAAAAATTCAAAAGGTAAATTATACTTTTTCTTAGTAAGCTGAATTGCATCTGAAAAAGAAGCGCTTGCTCCAAAAACAGTATATCCTTTTTTCTTCGCATTTAATGCAAATTCTTTAACCAACGGAAATGCTTCAAATTCTGATTTCTCTAAACTGTATGATATAAATAGAACTACTTTGTCCATCTTTAAAATCTCTGGAGCCAAATCATTTTGCTCATCTTCTAGCATAAAATCATGAATAGGCGGTATTTTTCCATCACCTTTATATTTCATTCCTTCAGAAATATTTGTACCAATTTTATAAGCTCTAAAGTCTATTATTGGTAAATGATATAACACGTAATAGGTTATTAGTGATGAAATAACTAAAGAACCTAAAGTAATTAAAAAAGGTGTTTTTGTTTTTTTTGTTGGGGTTAAGTAACTATGCTTTGTTCCTAAAAAGAAAATTAAAACAGTAAGAATTACGTCTTTGTAAAAAGTTTGCCAAGGTGTTAACTTTATTGCATCTCCAAAACAACCACAATCGGTAACTTTATTAAAATAAGCAGAATACCATGTTAAAAAAAGGAAAATTAAAATCATAATTTTTAAACTTCCTACTGTAAATTTTGGACGCCAACCAACTAACAAAGCGACACCTAAAACAACCTCGGAAATGACCAAAAAAATTGCAAGGAATAATGCATAAGGAATTAAAAACTCTAAGTTTAAAACTCCTTCAGAAAAATATTCTTCAAATTTATATTGAGAACCAATTGGGTCTACTAATTTTACAAAACCAGAAAATATAAATAGCGCACCAACAACTACCCTAACTATTTGAACTAAAAAATTTACAATTTTATTTTGGCTTTTTTTACTCATTTTAATTCTATTCTATTCAGTATTCAGTATTAATTTTCTAAATGAATTAAGGCAAAAACGGCGTAATTAATCATGTCTTGGTAGTTTGCATCAATTCCTTCGGAAACAATTGTTTTGCCTCTATTATCTTCAATTTGTTTTACGCGTAATAATTTTTGTAAAATCAAATCTGTTAAACTAGAAACACGCATATCTCTCCAAGCTTCACCATAATCATGATTTTTATTCATCATCAAATCTTTTGTGATTTTTGAATGGATATCATATAATTCTAAAGCTTCATTTGTTGTTAAATCAGGATTTTCTACAACTCCTTTTTCTAGCTGAATTAGTGCCATAATTGAGTAATTTATAATCCCTATAAATTCAGGTTTTTCTCCCTCATCAACTTTTCTAATATCGTTTTCTTGAAGTTGTCTAATTCTCTGCGCTTTAATAAATATTTGATCGGTTAACGACGGTAAGCGTAAAATTCTCCAAGCACTACCGTAATCAGACATTTTTTTCGAAAATAAACTTCTACATGCTTCTATTACAGTATCGTATTGTTTTGAGGTATTTTGCATTTCTAATTTAAAAAGTATTTACCAAATGTAGTAAATCTTAAAAGCATTTCTTTTATTTTTACAATGATTTTATAAAGTATTATGAAAAAAATAGTTGTGTTTTGTGGTTCAAGTTTAGGTTTTAATCCTATTTATAAAAAAGCTGCAATAGAATTAGGAAACTATTTTATAAAGCATAAAATTAGCTTGGTTTACGGTGGAGGAAAAATTGGAATGATGGGCGAAATTGCAAATACTATCATTCAGCAAAATGGTGATGTTATCGGAGTAATTCCAGAACTTCTAAAAAAAGAAGAAGTAATTCATCCTGAAGTAAAAGAAATGATTATTTGTAAGAGTATGAGCGAACGAAAGGTAATTATGAGTAAACTTGTTGACGCATATATTACTTTACCAGGAGGTTTTGGAACTCTTGATGAACTTTTTGAAGCCTTAACATTAAATCAATTACAAATAGAACAAAAACCAATAGGCCTTTTAAATATTAATGGCTTTTTTGATGCCACTTTACTACAATTAGATAAAATGGTTGATGAAGGTTATTTAAAATCAGAAAACAGAGATTTACTCATAGTTTCCAACAACGTTGATGAATTAATGGAAAAAATGAAAAATTATAAATCTCCAAAATTAAGTCCTGTAATAAATAAAGTTGTAAGTTAATGACCATAAATTGCAAAGGAACTTTAATCAATCTTTCTTCTCCAAAAGTTATGGGTATTCTAAATATTACTCCAGATTCTTTTTATGATGGTGGTAAATATAATAACGAATACGAAATTCTAAATCAAACCGAAAAAATGTTATTTGATGGTGCTACATTTATAGATGTTGGCGCATATTCATCTAGACCTGGAGCAAAACATATTTCTGAAGATGAAGAACTTAAGAGAATACTACCTGTAATTAAATCGTTAACCGAAAATTTCCCAGAAATTATAATATCTGTTGATACATTTAGAAGCAAAGTAGCCAAAGAAACCATCGAAAATGGAGCTTGTATTATCAATGATATTTCAGGAGGAAATATGGATGAAAACATGTTTAAAACAGTTGCAGATTTGCAAGTTCCTTATATTTTGATGCATATGTTAGGCACACCTCAAAATATGCAACTCAATCCGAAATACAACAATGTAATTCAAGATATCACAAAATATTTTGCAGAAAAAATATATAAACTTCATCAATTAAAATTAAACGATATTATTATTGATGTTGGTTTTGGTTTCGGTAAAACGATTGACCATAATTTCGAAATTTTAAAAAACCTTTCCTTTTTTAAACATTTAGAAGCCCCAATTCTTGCTGGTATTTCTAGAAAATCAATGTTATATAAAACTTTAAATATTTCAGCAAAAGAAGCTTTAAATGCCACAACATCTGCAAACACAATTGCACTTTTAAATGGGGCTAACATTTTAAGAGTTCATGATGTTAGAGAAGCTTATGAAGCCATAAAAATTGTAAATCAGATATTATAATTTTGTACATTTACGTGAAATCAAACTTTTGTAATGCTAGATTTTATTGAATTTTCTTTCTTAGATGCCTTAGATATTTTTTTAGTAGCATTATTGCTTTACTATATATATAAGTTACTTAAAGGAACTGTTGCTATAAATATATTCATTGGAATTGCATTTATCTTTTTAATTTGGAAAATTACACAGGCCTTAAAAATGGAAATGTTAAGTGGTATTTTGGGCTACTTACTTTCAGGAGGTGTAATTGCACTAATAATTGTTTTTCAACAAGAAATAAGAAAGTTTTTATTGATGATTGGCACCACAAATTTTTCTAATAAAAGAAGTTTTTTTAAACAGCTAAAATTTCTAAAAACAGAAATTAGCTCAGAAATTGATACTGAAAAAATACTATTGGCTTGCAATAACATGTCTCAATCAAAAACAGGAGCTTTAATTGTAATAGAGAGAACAAATAGCTTAGATTTTTTAATAAATAATGGAGATTCTATGAATGCTCTTATAAATGAAGTTTTATTAGAAAGTATATTCTTTAAAAACAGTCCTTTACACGATGGCGCAACAATTATAAGAGATAATTATGTAGTTGCTACAAGAGTTGTTTTACCTATTTCTGATAGTACTAAAATTCCTGCTAGATTTGGTTTAAGACACAGAGCTGCAATTGGGGTTACTGAAAAAACAGATGCAATTTGTTTATCGGTTTCTGAGGAAACAGGAGAAATTTCTTATATAAAAGATGGTGAATTTGTTTTGTACAATAATCAAACAGATTTAGACGAAAAGCTAAAAAAAGACTTAATGTAATTTATGACGCTTGCTCTAAACTAAATTGCTTGTCATATAAATTCTTATAATACCCATTTTCTTTTTCTAAGAGATCTAAATGAGTTCCTTCTTCTACAATAATACCTTTATCCATCACAATAATTTTATCAGCTTGTTTTATGGTTGCTAATCTATGTGCAATTACAATTGATGTTCTATCTTTTGTGATAGTTTCTGTTGCATATTGAATCATTTGTTCTGCATGTGCATCAACAGAAGAAGTGGCTTCATCTAAAATTAAAATACTAGGGTTACTCATATAAGCTCTTAAAAAAGATATCAACTGTCTTTGCCCAGAAGAAAGCATTGCTCCTCTTTCTTTTACATTATATTGATAACCTCCAGGAAGCGTCATAATAAAATCGTGAATACCGATTTGCTTTGCAGCTTTTTCGACATCTTCTAAGGAAATATTCTCATTTTTTAGGGTGATATTATTCAAAACCGAATCAGAAAATAAAAATACATCTTGTAAAACAACCGCTACTTGATTTCGTAAACTTTCTAATGTATATTGATTCACTGAAACATCATCAACAGAAATTGTTCCACTATCAATTTCATAAAATCGATTTATTAAATTAATAATTGTTGATTTTCCTGCGCCAGTTGCACCAACAATTGCAACAGTTTGTCCGCCTTTTACTTCTAATGAAATTCCTTTTAAGACTTCTTCATTCGGTATATAACTAAATCTTACATCTTTAAATTTAATTTCTCCTTTTAAATTTTTAGCGATAATTTTTCCATTTTTATCAATACTACTTTCAGTATCAATTACTTTAAAAACACGTTCACCGGCAACAATTCCCATCTGTAATTGATTAAATTTATCTGCTATTTGACGTAAAGGTCTAAATAACATTTGTACATATTGAATAAAACCGATAATCATTCCAACAGAAATATCAGAGTTCTGAATTGCTTCGCCGCCTCCAAACCAAACAATTAAACCAACACCTATTGATGATAAAATTTCTGCAATTGGAAAGAAAACAGAATAATACCAAATAGTTTTTACATGGGCTTTTTTGTGTTTGTTATTAATTTCTTTGAAGTTTTGATATTCAATCTTTTCTCGATTAAAAAGCTGAACAATTTTCATTCCGGTAACTCGTTCTTGAACGAATCCGTTTAAATTTGCTACTTGATTTCTTACTTCTTGAAATGTTGCTTTTATTGCTACTTGAAATAATTTGGTAGCGTACACTAAAATAGATAGCACTAAAAATGTAATCAATGCCAATCGCCAGTTTAAAACTAGCATAAAAATACTCACGGCAAGCATTTTTAAAATATCACTCAAAATGGTAAAAACACCGTTTGAAAAAAAAGCTGCGATAGTTTCTATATCTGAAACAACTCTTGTAACTAACTTTCCAACAGAATTATTATCAAAATAAGACATTTTGAATTGTGATATTTTTCGAAATATTTTAGTTCTAATATCTCTAATAATATGCTGACCAACCCAATTTGCAAAGTATATGAAAGTAAACTGTAAAAGCACTTCTATTATTAAAATACCCAACAATAATAGTGTATAATTTAATAAGCCTACTTTGTCACGAGACAATATATAATCATCGACTGTATTAATTAAAATGTAGGGAGATAAAACGGAAAATAATGCCAAAAATATTGTTGAGGATGCAGCAATAAAAAAATATAATTTATATTTTTTTGCAAAACTCATAAGTCTTGAAAATATTTTTACATCAAAAGCGTTTCCTGATTTTTCTGACAAAACTTAATATTTTATATTGGTTAAAAATAATCCTTTTGCAGGTACTGATAACCCTGCATTGCCTCTATTCTTACTTTCTATAATATTTTTAAAATCATTTACAGTAATTTTACCTAAACCAACATCTAAAAGAGTCCCTACAATTGCTCTCACCATATTTCTTAAAAACCGATTTGCAGTTATATGAAAAGTTAACATCTCTTCTTCTTGAACCCAAATAGCATTTGTAACATTACAATTAAAGGTATATACATCTGTTTTTACTTTTGAGAAAGACTCAAAATCATCATAATCTAAAAGAAGTTTTGCTGCCTGATTCATCAAATCTAAATCTGGTTTCTGCGAATGAATCTGCCAGCTAAAGTCTAACAAAAAAGGGTTTCTCCCTAACCAAATTCTAAACTCATAACTTCTTTCAAGAGCATCAAATCGCGCGTGTTTTTGATTATCAACCAAAAGAATATTCTTAATAAAGATATCGTTTGGTAAAATAGAATTTAGCTTAAATACTAAATTATCATCCACTTTAAAATCAACATCAAAATGAGCAAACATTTGAGAAGCATGTACTCCTGTATCTGTTCTTCCTGCACCAACCACCTGAATCTCTGTCTGATAAATAGTACTCAGCGCATTATTTAATTTTTCTTGCACAGAAATAGCATCTGGTTGTATTTGCCAACCATGGTAATTTTTGCCGTTATAAGAAAGCTCTATAAAGTATCTCAAAAAAGTAATATTATAAACATTCAAAATTAAGGAATTTATTTTGTTATCATTACTTTTGAAATGTGAAGAAAATCTTATTATTATCAGATACGCATAGTTATATCGATGATCAAATTTTAAAATTTGTAAAGCAAGCCGATGAAGTTTGGCATGCAGGAGATATTGGCGACTTAAAAGTTACTGACACCATTAAAAACCTAAAGCCTTTAAGAGCTGTTTACGGCAATATTGACGATAAAGAAGCGAGGGCTGAATTTCCGTTAGATCTTAAATTTTATATTGAAGGAATTTCGGTATGGATAACTCATATTGGAGGATATCCTAACAAATATAACTTAAGAATTCGGGAAGAAATAAGGAAAAATCCGCCAAAAATTTTTATTGCTGGTCATTCTCATATTTTAAAAGTTCAGTATGATAAAAAATTAAATTTACTGCATTTAAACCCTGGAGCTGCAGGAAAACACGGTTTTCATAAAATAAGAACAATGCTTCGCTTTGAAGTACATAATAAAGATATAAAAAACATGGAAATTATTGAATTGGCTAAGCGCTAACTTCTTCCATTTTTTCTTGAACAGGTAATACAACTTTTATTTCGGTTCCTGAACCTTTTTTTGTTTGTAAATAAAAGTTACCCTTCATAATTTTAATTCTTGCTTTTATTTGATTTATTCCTACACCATCCTTTTCTGTTATTTTAGATTTATCAAAACCAATTCCGTTATCAGAAATTTTAATTATAATATTATTATTTTCTTCTTTTAAACATACATTTGCTTCTTTGGCTTTACTATGTTTTAGTATATTATTTAAAAACTCTTGAATAATATTAAATGTTTTTATTTCAAATTTCTGATTATATCTTCCTACATTTTCTACATCTGAGTTAATTTTTAAAGAAGAATTCGAATATTTACCTACAATATCTCTTATTGCAAAAGATAACCCAAACTTTAATAAAATTGATGAAACTAAATTATGGGATAAATCTCTTACTTTTTTTGAAGCTTCATTTATAATTTGCTGACTTTTATATATTTCCTCTGGAATTTTTTCATCAAAATGTTTTTTTGAGGCCTGTAAATGTAAATTGGCAGATGATAACAAAGCACTAACATTGTCATGCAATGATTCCGCAATTTCCTTTCTTTCGGACTCTTTACCATCTATAGTTGCGTTTAAAACTTTTGTTTGTAATTCAGACTTATATGTATCTATTTTCTGTTTTTGAATAAAATCTGCTTTTTCTAGTTGTAAAGCCAATGTTTTCTTTCTTTGATGGTAAAACATTACACAAAAAGTGAGAAAAATAATGATTACAAAACTTGTACCTAAGGAAAACCAAAACTTTCTTTCTTGAATAAGTCGTTTGTTTTCTTCTACTTTTT
>JBELHK010000071.1:0-9569 GCA_042091415.1 Polaribacter sp.
CCAGCAAATAATATTCAAGATTTACAATACTTTGGAGAATTCGGAGGAGTTAATCCTTCAATATCAGATTCATCAACATATACTTTTTTATCGGCAAAAACAATGTTCGATACTTTTGAAGGAAATGCAGATGGTTGTTATTTGTATTCTCGTCATACATCTCCTTCAAATTTATATTTAGGAGAAGCTTTAGCAGCTATGGAAGGTACTGAAACTGCAAATGTTGCCGCTTCAGGAATGGGGGCAATTACACCAGTTCTTCTTCAATTTTGTAATGCTGGAGATCATATTGTTTCAAGTAGAACTATTTATGGAGGTACATATGCTTTTTTAAAGAATTTTACTCCAAAATTAAATATTCAGACAAGTTTTGTAGATATTACAAAATTAGATGCTGTAGAAAAAGCAATTAATGAAAACACCAAAGTTTTATATTGTGAAACTGTCAGTAATCCATTATTAGAAGTAGCAGATATAAAAGCACTTTCTTTATTAGCAAAAAAATATAATTTAAAATTAGTTGTAGATAATACCTTTTCTCCATTATCTATTACTCCAGCAAAACTTGGTGCAGATGTTGTGTGCCATAGTTTAACAAAGTTCATTAATGGTTCTTCAGATACAGTAGGAGGTGTAGTTTGTGGTACGCAAGAGTTTATAAATGACTTAAGAAACGTTAATGATGGAGCAAGTATGTTGTTGGGTTCTACTATGGATAGTTTAAGAGCATCCTCGGTTTTGAAAAATTTAAGAACCTTACACATCAGGATGAAACAACACAGTCATAATGCTTTATATTTAGCACAGAAGTTTGAAAATGATGGTTTAAGAACGGTTTATCCTGGTTTAGAATCTCATCCTTCTCATCAATTATTTAAAAGTATGATGAATGAAGAATATGGATTTGGAGGAATGCTAACTATTGATGCTGGTTCTTTAGAAAAAGCAAATGAATTAATGGAATTAATGCAAAACAAAAATCTTGGCTATTTAGCAGTAAGTTTAGGTTTTTACAAAACATTATTTTCAGCTCCAGGAAGTTCAACTTCTTCAGAAATACCAGAAGAAGAACAAAAAGAAATGGGTTTATCTGATGGATTAATCCGTTTTTCAATTGGCTTAGATAACGATATTGAAAGAACTTATAAAATGATGAAAGAGTGTATGGTAAAAGTGGGAGTTTTATAAAATGATTTCGGATTAGATTTGTTTAATCATTTTTATTTTTAAATCTAAAGTCTTGTTTTCCGATTTGCATAACAATCTCTAAAGTTGTAACATTACAAATCAAAATCGATTAGAATGCAAGAGGATAAAAATCTATCAGAAATAGAACTTGAAAATCAAAAAATCGTTGATAATAAAGAATTGAGTATTTGGGAAGCTCTGTTTCCTGTTTTTGTTTTGGTTGGTATTTTGGCCTATAATGTTTACGTTTTTGGAGACGACGCGTTAAGTGGTAGTAATCAATTTGTTTTACTTTTAGGTGCGGCAGTTGCAGCAATCGTAGGTTTTAAAAATAAAGTTTCTTACAAAACAATGATGGCTGAGGTTGCGGAGAATGTTAAATCAACTACAGGAGCAATTCTTATATTGTTAATGGTTGGTGCTCTTGCGGGAACTTGGTTGATTAGTGGTGTAATTCCTTCAATGATTTACTATGGATTACAAGTTTTAAATCCTACTATATTTTTAGCTGCTTGTTTAATTATATGTGCTGTTATTTCAATAGCTACAGGAAGTTCTTGGACAACTGCTGCTACAGTTGGAATTGCTTTAATCGGAATAGGAGAGGCTCTAGGTATTTCTTTAGGGATGACTGCAGGTGCCGTTTTATCTGGTGCTTATTTTGGAGATAAGATGTCTCCAATGTCAGATACTACAAATTTAGCTCCTGCAATGGCAGGTACAGATTTGTTTACGCATATAAAATATATGGCATATACAACTGTGCCAACAATTGTTATTACACTAATAATTTTTGTTATTTTAGGTTTTACGCAGAATACAAATGGAGAGGCTAACACCAATCAATTGTTGTTAGACATAGAAAAATCTTTTCATATTACTCCATTACTTTTTTTAGTGCCAATAATTGTTATCATATTAATTGTTAAAAAAACACCTCCTTTGGTTGCTCTTTTAGCAGGAACAATTTTAGGTGCAATATTTTCTTTAATTTTTCAACCAGAAGTTGTTGCTAAAATTGCAGGTGTAGATAATTTAGATTTTAATTCGGCTTATAAAGGTATTATGCAAGCAATTACTGTTGAAACACAAGTCGCAACAGAAAATGAAGCTTTAGCAGATTTATTTACAGCAGGAGGTATGGCTAAAATGTTAGGTACTATTTGGTTGATTTTATGCGCGATGGTTTTTGGTGGTATAATGGATGCAATAGGAGCCTTGGCAAGAATAAGTACTTTTATGTTAACATTATTCGATTCTATTTTCGGATTATTTGCAAGTACAGTTTTTACTTGTATTGGATTAAACTTTACTGCTTCAGATCAATATTTAGCCATTGTAGTTCCAGGAAAAATGTATGCAAAAGCATATAAAGATAAAGGTTTAGCGCCAGAAAATTTAAGTAGAACATTAGAAGATTCAGGCACTGTAACTTCGGTTTTAATTCCTTGGAATACTTGTGGAGCTTATCATTCAGGAGTTTTAGGTGTTCCTGTTTTTGATTATGCTATTTATGCTGTTTTCAATTGGTTAAGTCCTTTTATGACATTGCTTTTTGCGGCTTTTAAAATCAAGATTAAGCAACTTTCTACAGCTAAGTAAAGTTGCTTCTGTATAAGTTTGTTTAAATAAACCAATTCCAAACTACCCCAAATCGTACTGTAAAATCTCTGTAAGGATAATTAGGAGCAGAAAAATAATTCTTTTTAGAGAAACTAGAAGTTACATTGTCTACTTGTAAATATAAGCGAGTTCTCCTCACTCTTGCGTTAAAGAAAACATCAAAAGTAGGAAACCCAATTTCTTCTGTGTTTTGTAATGTGAATTCACTTAATAATGGATTATAAGCATTCATTTGATATGTTGTAAAATATTTAAATGTAACACCAATATTAACCAACATAGGTTTTCCTTTAAACCAATCATCTGTGTAGTAAAAAGTATTTCTTGTTACAAATTCAGGAACTCTAAAAACCGAACTTCCACTGCTTACATTTTGGTACATTAATGTATTGTCTAATGCTAATTTCCAATATTTAAATTCTTTATTGGCTTTAACTTTTAAATATGCTATTTGATCTGCAAATTGTTGTGGAGTATTATTTTCATCAAAATAAGTATAATTATCAATGTTGGTAAAGTTTACAGAACCGTTAACCCATTTTGAATTAAGCGCAAATCCTAAATCTCGAGTATTTACATTGCTAAAATTATTTTCCCAATTGTAATCATCATATTTACTTTGATGTAATAAAGTATTAAAGTTTGGCGATTTTGAACTTATTAAAAGAGTGCCTTTTAGATCAAAAATATTTTTCTTATTATATGCAGCTTCTCCTTTAAAATAATTACCAGATAAAATACTAGAACCAGGAGTAATTTCAGCATCAGCATTAATTTTAAAGTTTTTAATTTTTCCATTCCAAGAGCCTCCAAATGAAATAGTATTATCTTCTAATTTTAAATTATTAATATCTGATGTTGTGTTTAAAATGGTATCATATCCGTAAGAAAAACTTGTAAAATGTAGTTTAGCTTTAAATTTTCCGAGTATGTATTTTGAGTTGAACTCTAAGTTCAATTCATTATCTGTTATTCTACTTTTAGCTTTATTGTTATTGGGATTTGTAGAGTTTTCATCTCCAAAAATTTCATTTGTTATTGTTGGTTGAATAAAATTATATTCTTTAGATTCATTATTAAAAACATGGCCAATTTTTAGATTCGAAAAATCTTTTGTTGATGATGTGTCTTTACTTGATAGTAATTTGTAACTATGTTCTAAATAAAATCTTTTGCTATCGAATTGGTTTTCTGCATCTAGTAAATTTACATCTAGCCTAGATCTTTGGTCAAAGTTTGGGTCTTCATTTATAAAATTTTCTAGAGCACTTTCTGTAAGACCACCACTTTCTTGATGAAAAAAGTCTTGAGTTACAAAATGTCCTCTAATTTCATATTGATTTTCTTTGGTTCTATAATGAAACGTACTTCTAAAATTACCACTACTCACTAAAGACCTTCTGTATTCACCTAAAGAACGCAAGCCTTTATATGATAAAGAAACGTTTAATCTTCTTGAAAAGTTTAAACTAAATATTGCATCAACAAACTGACCTTGTTGTAAACCGGTTTTATAAGTTATTTCTGTGGTCGGAGTCGGAACTTCGTAATATTTTATATCATCAATTTCTAAATAAGGAAATTGTGTTGCAGAGAAACCAAAATCAGGTAATCTATCAATATTGCTAAAACCATATCCTAAATTGTTATAGGTTTGCCCTTGGTTATGAAACTGAAGTAATTCAAAATTATCTTTTCTTAAATAATTGAATTTGTAATGCTTCTTAATTGTTAGTGTTGTATCAATAAAAGAGGTGTCTCTCTGATGAGAAATAATTTTATAATCGGTATATTTAGTTTTACCAGATAATTTAACTTTAGTTCTTCCTTTGTTTGATATAGAATCATTTTGAAAACCTCCAAATTGATTTAAATTACCAGCTTCTCTAATTGTTTGAGAAGTTAAGTTTAAAGAAAATAAAATAGCAAAAAGTAAAGAAAAATTATACTTACTCATATAAATAATATATCGCTGGCAAAAATAGAATAATTAAAATAAAATTGATGCAATATATTAAAGTGAAATCTTTTAATTTGTACTATGTTAAAATTAAATTTTAGTGGTTTTAAATTAGAAGCAGGTACAGATGAAGCTGGCAGAGGTTGTTTATCTGGCCCTGTTGTTGCTGCGGCTGTAATTTTACCAGGAGATTTTTCTCATCCTTTTTTAAATGATTCAAAGCAATTATCAGAAAAAAAGAGAAATGAATTAAAGTTGATTATTGAAGATAAAGCCTTGGCTTTTGGCGTTTCTTTTGTTTGGCAAGATGAGGTTGATGAGATTAATGTTTTACAAGCATCAATTGCTGCAATGCATCGTTCTATAAAGCAATTACAGTCAGAACCAGAATTTATAATTGTAGATGGAAATAAATTTAAAAACTATAAGAATATTCCACATAAAACAATTATTAAAGGCGATTCTAAATATCTTAGTATTGCTGCAGCCTCTATTTTAGCAAAAACATATAGAGATGAATATATGGAGAAAATTCATCTTGAATTCCCAAATTATAATTGGAAGAAAAATAAAGGTTACCCAACCAAAGAACATCGACAAGCAATAAGAGATTTTGGTATCACTAAATATCACAGAAAATCTTTTAAATTATTACCAGAACAATTTAAATTAAAATTCTAATTTTATACTTTTACTGCCCAAATTTTTATTCTGATGATAAAAAAAACAAGAGCAGAGATTACAAAATGTATATTACATAAAGTTGCCAATAAGTTTAATAGTGGGCAAAATGCATTTTCAGAAAATTTAATTCGTTTTGATGCAGAAACGTATGATTTAATGAAAAACTTTCTACTGAAACCATTTGGCAATTTATCTCAAAGTTATCGTTTTTCGCATCATGCAGATGTTCGATTAAATGAAATGAATAATTATGCGTCTGAAATTTTTTCTGATGAAAATAAGTTCATAGAGTTTTCGAAAAACATTGTAAATCATTTATACGAGCAATCAAATTCTGCTCAAATTAAAACAGGTGATGTAATTATTGTTTTAATTGAAGGTATTGAATATAAAGATGTTTTAACAGAAGCTATTGGTGTTTTTAAAATTGAAAATAAGGTAGATTTTTTTCAGACATATTTAGATGATAATGATAGTTTTGATGTGGTTGTTCAAAAAGGTATTTCTGCAAGAAAAATTGATAAAGGTTGTCTGATTTTAAATACTTCAGATACCGAAGGAACCGTTGTTTTTTCAGTAGATAATAATAATTATGATGCTCAATATTGGATTAAGAATTTCTTAAGTGTTAAGCTTGCAGATGATTATAATTCTCATACACAGAATTATTTAGAATTATGTAAAGAGTTTTCAGAAGAGGTTATTAAACCAGAATATGGTAAACACGAACAAGGTAATTTCTTAGCAAATACAGTAGATTATTTCAAAGAACATGAATCTATAGATTACCATGATTTTAAGGATGAAATTTTTGAAGAAGACAAGCATAAAGATCTTTTTGAAGATTATAAAAAGCATTACGAAACTTTAAATGATGTGTTAATCAGAAATAATTTTGATGTTTCTGGAGTTGTTTTAAAGAAAGAAAAAAGTAAACTAAAAACCGAAATAAAACTAGATACAAATATTAGTATAAAGTTAGACGTTGATGCTCCAGATGCAGCAAACGAATATTTGGAAAGAGGTTTTGATGAAGAGAAAAAAATGAAATATTATAAAGTTTATTTTAATGAGGAGAAGTAACAAAACCCTCCACTTCAAATAAATTTTGAAAGTGTTTTAATATTTTTTCTTTAATCTCTTTTATGTCTAATTTCTGGTTCAGTTCTGCTTCAATAGAGGTTACTGCTTTTCCACGAATGCCACACGGAATAATATTATCAAAATAACCTAAATCTGTATTAACATTTAAGGCAAATCCGTGCATAGTAACCCATCTAGAAGATCGAATACCCATTGCACAAATTTTACGTGCAAAAGGAGTTCCTACATCTAACCAAACTCCAGTTTCTCCTTTGCTTCTCTCTCCTTTTAATCCATATTCTGCAATAGTTAAAATGATGGTTTCTTCAAGCAAACGAAGATATTTATGAATATCAGTAAAAAAATTCTCTAAATCTAGAATAGGATAACCAACAATTTGCCCAGGACCATGGTAAGTTATATCGCCACCTCTATTTATTTTGTAAAAAGAAGCTCCTTTTTCAGAAAGCTGTTTTTCATTTAAAAGTAAGTTGCTAATATCTCCACTTTTGCCTAGTGTATACACATGAGGGTGTTCTACATATAAAAAATGGTTTTTAGTTATTTCAGTTAAATTCTCTCTTCTGTTTTTAACTTTTGTATCAACAATATTTTGCAATAATTGAGATTGATAATCCCAAGTTTCTTTATAATCTTTAAGAGATAAATCTTCTAGTAAAACAGTTTTATTCATAATCCTTACAAAGGTAAGAATTCATTATCTTTGATGAAGTAGAAAATTGAATATAATCAGATGATAATAAAAAGATCCCCAATTTTATTAATTCTATTTATTTTTTGGGGAATGAATTTTTATGCTCAAAAAGAATGGATAGAACTAAATAATTCAGAGTATAATAAAAGTGAAAAGGAAGTTTATTTGATAGAGAATTTTCCAACGAAGTATTCGCTAGTTTCCTTAAATTTAAATGCTTTCACTCAAAAGTTAAGTATAAGAGCGAAGAAAGGAAATCAAATTATTGATCTTCCTGATTCAAATGGTAAGCTAAAAAAGTTTTTAGTAAAAGAAACATCAAATTTTCAATTTGGTCTGCAGCAAAAGTTTCCAGAAATCAAATCATACATCGCAAAGGGAATTGATGATTCCTCAGAAGTAGCAAGAATAAGTATTGGTAAAGATGGTTTTCATGCAGTAATATATTCTAAAAACCATTCTACAACTTACATAGATCCTTACAGTAAAGACAATAACGATTATATAATTTACAATCGAAATAATTTGCCGAAAATTGAAAAAGATTTTCAGTGTAAAGTTGAAGCTAATGCAAAGTCGCAAGGTTTTCAAAAAACTTCAAATAAACTAATTAACGATGGGAAATTAAGAACTTACAGATTAGCTATTGTTTGTAGCGGTGAGTATGCTCAATTTCATTTAAATAGACAAAATGTTGACGAAAATGAGTCAGATCAAGTAAAAAAGGCAGCTGTTTTATCTGCAATGAATACCTCTATGACTAGAATAAATGGTGTTTTTGAAAAAGATTTAGGAGTTAAGATGGTTATTGTTGATAATAATGATAAATTAATTTATCTAGATTCTGCAACAGATGGAATTACAGACGGTAATGCAGGTACTATGATTAATCAAGTTCAATCTATTTGTGATTCGCAGATTGGAAATGCAAATTATGATATTGGACATATTTTTAGCATCGGAGGTTCAGGTTTGGCAGGTCTTGGAGTTGTTTGTCAAACAGGTTCAAAAGCAAGGGGAGTTACAGGAATTTCATCTCCTACAAGTGATCCTTATGATATAGATTATGTTGCCCACGAAATTGGACATCAGTTTGGTGCAAACCATACTCAAAATAACAGTTGTAATCGTAACTTTTCGACAGCTATTGAAGTTGGTAGTGGTTCTACTATTATGGGTTATGCTGGTATATGTGCTCCTAATGTAATTGGAGTCGGCAATTCTACAGGAAATAGCGATGATTATTTTCATACTGTAAGTATTGCTGAAATGCAAGATTTTATTACCACATCTACAAGTTGTGCTGAGCTTACAGATACGTTTAACTCGACTCCAACTGCCAATGCAGGTGATGACTTTAGTATACCTAAATCAACTCCTTTCAAATTAACAGGTGTAGCAACAGATGCAGATGGTTTAAATTCATTAACTTATAATTGGGAGCAAATAGATAATGAAATTGGTTCAATGCCACCTTCATCAACAAATACATTTGGACCAATGTTTCGATCTTTGCCATCTAAGGTGACTCCTGTTAGATATTTTCCAAGTTTGTCTACTGTTATAGGAGGTGGTAATTCCAATACTTGGGAAGTTTTGCCTTCTGTTGAAAGAGAACTCAATTTTGCTTTTACAGTTAGAGATAATCACCAAGGAGGAGGAAGTACAGCTAGAGATGATATGAAACTCACCGTTGTTAATTCTGATCCTTTTATTGTAACATCTCAGCAAAATAACATAACATGGGACACAAGTTCAACTCAAACTATTACATGGAATGTTGGAGAAACAAATTTGCCTCCAATAAATTGTAGTTTTGTAAATATAAGACTATCAACAGATGGTGGTTTAACATTTCCAATCTTATTAAAATCTAATACACCAAATGATGGTTCAGAAAATCTAGTAATACCAGACGAACCAAGTTCTGATGCTCGAATAATGGTTGAAGCAGTCGGTAATGTTTTTTATAATCTTAATTCTGGAAATATAATTATTAATTCAATTACACCTACTTTTGTGTTAACGAATACTTCAAATAGTCAATCTGCTTGTAATTCAGGAAATGAATCAGTAAATTATTTTTTGAATATTGATTTTGTAAATGGTTTTTCAGAAAATGTTACTTTTTCAGCTAGTGGTCAACCACAGGGCGCTCAAGTGACTTTTAATCCGAGTGAAGTTAATTCTGATGGAACTATCGAAATGACTATCAGTAATTTTGATGGTTTGACTCCTTCTAATTATGTAATTAGTGTTAAGGGAGTTTCAAATTCAATAACAAAAAATATAGATGCCGTTTTTCAATTAACATCA
>JBELHK010000071.1:9669-12372 GCA_042091415.1 Polaribacter sp.
CAGGAAGTTATTCTTCGACTTTTTCATTTACAACTCAAGAATGTGTAATTTGTTCCTCATCAGGAAATACAAGTTACGAAACAAGTACAACTTTAGTTGAATTTAATACCATACAAAATTCTTCAACGAAAAGGGATGCTAATGATGTAGAACAAGGTTATTTTGATTATACAGATTTATCAACGACAGTTAAGGTGGATGAAGTGTATGATTTAACAATAAATGTAAATACTGATGGAGGATATCAGACACAAACAAAAGTTTGGATTGATTGGGATGGAGATTGTGTATTTAATGAGGTAACAGAAGAGTATGATTTAGGTTCTGCTTCTAATGTTGATAATGGAGCTACTAGTGAAAGTCCTTTTTCAATTACAATTCCTAATAATGCTAAATTAGGAAATACTATTATGCGTGTTTCTACTAAATATACTCCTTCAGTTTCAATTGTATATCCAACTTCATGTGAGTTGAGTTTTGATGGAGAGGTAGAAGATTATACACTTAATATTGAAGAAGCAACTGCTTCTGTTCAAGATGTTTCATTTAATAAGTTTAACTTATTTCCTAATCCAAATTCGGGGATATTCACTTTAACTTTTGAAGCAGATAGTCTAGGTAAGACAACTTTAGAGCTTTTAGATCTTAACGGAAGAGTTATAACTAATAGAATTTTTTCTATATCAGATTTAAATTTTAAAGAAAGTATAGATTTCAAACAATTATCTAAAGGAATTTATTTGCTTAGAATAAAAAATGGAGTAAAACAGACGACAAGAAAACTTGTAATTAAATAGGTCAAAAAAACCTCATCTTTTTGATGAGGTTTTTTTTAAAATATAGTCTTATCTATCCTAAAAAAGGATATTTGTAATCTTCAGGAGTTACGAATGTTTCTTTAATCAAACGAACTGAAGTCCATCTTAATAAGTTTTGTGCAGAACCCGCTTTATCATTTGTTCCAGAAGCTCTTGCTCCTCCAAAGGGTTGCTGCCCCACAACAGCACCTGTTGGTTTATCGTTAATATAGAAGTTACCGGCAGCATTTTCTAAAGCTTTAGAAGCTTTTTCTACGATATATCTATCTGTAGAAAAAATAGCACCAGTTAATGCATATTCTGTAGATTCATCAACTAATTTTAAAGATTCTTCCCAATCTGAGTCTTCATAAACATAAACAGTCATTACAGGGCCGAATAATTCTGTACACATTGTAGAGTAAGTAGCCGATTTTGTAAGAATTACAGTAGGTTCAATGAAATATCCTTTAGATTTATCATATCCACCACCGATAATTATTTCTGCATTCTCATCTTGTTTTGCGTTGTCGATATATTTTGCAATTTTATCAAAAGAGCCCTCGTGTATAACAGCATTTATAAAGTTAGAAGGATCTTCTGGAGAACCCATCTTTAATTCTGAAGTTTGTTTTTCTAAATGTGTTCTTACATCATTCCAAATTGAAGCAGGTATGTATGCTCTTGATGCTGCAGAACACTTTTGACCTTGAAATTCAAATGCTCCTCTTGTAATTCCAGTTGCTACTTGTAATGGATTTGCTGAATTGTGAGCCCAGATAAAATCTTTACCGCCAGTTTCTCCAACAATTCTAGGGTAAGTTTTGTAATTGTGTATGTTTGTTCCTATTTGTTTCCATAATTCTTTGAAAACGTATGTTGATCCTGTGAAGTGTAAACCAGAAAAATCTGCTGATGCTAAAACTGTATCAGTTATCATTACAGGGTCTCCGTAAACAACATTTATAACTCCATCAGGTAATCCGGCTTCTTTAAATAAATCAACAATTACCTGTGCAGAATAAGCTTGATGATCTGAAGGTTTCCATACGACTACATTGCCCATTAATGCTGCTGCTGCAGGTAAGTTCGCTGCAATAGATGTAAAGTTAAAAGGCGTTATTGCATATACGAATCCTTCTAAAGGTCTATATTCAACTCTGTTCCAAATTCCAGGAGCAGATGCTGGTTGATCTTTAAAAATATCAGTCATGTATTGCACATTAAACCTGAAAAAATCAATCATTTCACAAGCTGCATCAATTTCTGCTTGATGAACATTTTTTGATTGTGCAATCATAGTTGCAGCATTCATTTTTGCTCTGTAAGGCCCTGCTAATAATTCTGCAGCTTTTAAAAAGATTGAAGCTCTCTCCATCCATGATACAGAAGACCAAGCTTCTCTTGCAGCCAAAGCTGTGTCAATGGCTTCATTTACATGGTTTTTATTGGCCGTATGATATTGCCCAACAATATGTTTATGATCGTGAGGTGGTGTTATGTTTTTTGTGTTTCCAGTTCTTACTTCCTTGCCATTAATATGCATAGGAACATCTATATTACTAGAATACATTTTTTTATAAGTTGCTAGTAATTCTTCTCTTTCAGAAGAGCCAGGAGCGTAGCCTTTAACAGGTTCGTTTTTCGCAACTGGTACATTAAAAAATCCTCGTGTCATTTTTACTTATTTAAATTTATTAGACTAATTAATAAGTGAACAAAGTTACAATATTAAATCAAACGATTTCGTGACTTAAATGTTCATTTTAGTTTAAAAAAATGTAAATGACACAAATACGAGAATAACCGAACCAATACTTGCAATAAAAATGAAACTTAGATTTATTAAAACAAACTTTAAAAAAGTTTTTACAAGGTTTTGCTGATAAAAGCTTCTCATTGCTAA
>JBELHK010000072.1:0-12181 GCA_042091415.1 Polaribacter sp.
AGCCTTTATATCTATTGTGTTGTTTTGGCAAAAAACTTGACAAGAGACAATAAAATAAAATAATATTTTGAGGTGTATTTTCAATTTACTGAATAAAAAATTTTGTAGGGTTATGGTGTTTTGTTTTCAAGAAATAAATTTATCTATCAAAAGATTTTACCTCCGTAAAAAATGTTAGTATTTATATTTTTTTTGTTGAGTATTCTTTTATCTAAAATATTATAAATAATTATTTTGTCTATATTTTTTATGCTTTTTAATTTCAATGAGTCTTTCGTTACTGCTAAAGTGTTAGTTTCTAAAGGGTCTGTTTTTAGAATATTCTATTTGCTTTCTGTTTCTATAGGAATGGGTAAATGATCGCTAAAATTAAAAAATACCTTTCTAAGGTTTTGAGAAAATTCCTTAGAATATGAGGTGTTACTTACATAGTAGTTATAACAATTGCTATTTTTTCCAACTGTCTTGTAACTAACTTTCATATAATAAAAATCAGAACTAGTTGTGAAATTTTTAGAAAGTATAATAGAATCAAAAATATTATCCATTTCGTCTCTAGAATCACCACCATTTGATTGTGATACTCTTGTTGATTTTGGCTGAATATCAGCAAAAAAGCTATTATTCCAAAAATAGATTGAATTATAATTTAAAATATTATAAAACATTATTTTAATTCTCGTTTGCCCATTAAAAATGAAAAACCAAAAATCAACAAGAGTAGAATAATTCTTTTCTGAAACAAACTTTTAAAAATTTGGTTTTAGCTTGTATTTAGAATAGAATTTATTAAAATGTTCTACAGCTTCATCAGCAGTATCAACAACTCTAAACAAGTTTAAGTCTTCTTTGCTTATGTTGCCTTCTTCTAGTAGCGTATTTTTTATCCAATCTAAAAGACCTCCCCAGAATTTTTTTCCAACCAAAACAATTGGGAAACGACCAATTTTTTTAGTTTGAATTAAAGTAATTGCTTCAAATAATTCGTCTAAAGTTCCGAAACCACCAGGCATAACAACAAAACCTTGAGAGTATTTTACAAACATTACTTTTCTAACAAAGAAATAATCAAAATCTAAACTTTTTCCGTGATCTATCCAAGGATTGTCATGTTGTTCAAAAGGTAATTCTATGTTTAAACCTACAGAAACTCCCTTACCTCTGTTTGCTCCTTTATTTCCTGCTTCCATAATTCCTGGTCCGCCACCTGTTATAACACCAAATCCGCTTTGAGTTAATTTGTAAGCAACTTCTTCGGCTAATTTGTAATAAGGATGATCTGGTTTCGTTCTAGCAGAACCAAATATAGAAACACAAGGGCCTATTTTACTTAATCTTTCATAGCCATTAACAAATTCAGCCATTATTTTAAAAATAGCCCAAGAATCATTTGTTTTTATTTCGTTCCAAGTCTTCTGTTGAAGTTTTTCTCTAATTTTTCTGTCATCATGATTCATAAATAAAATAGTTTTAAAGTGAAAGCTAATTTAGTTCTTTTTTTAAGAATTGAGCAGTATAACTTTTTTTATGCTTTATTACTTCTTCAGGAGAGCCAGTGACAAGTATTTTTCCACCTTTTTTTCCACCTTCTGCTCCAACATCAATTATGTGATCTGCTAGTTTAATAACGTCTAAATTATGTTCTATGATTAAGACAGTATTTCCTTTATCTGTTAACTTATTTAAAACCTCCATTAAAACTCTAATGTCTTCAAAATGTAAACCTGTTGTAGGTTCATCTAAAATATAAAAAGTGTTGCCAGTGTCTCTTTTTGAGAGTTCTGAGGCTAATTTAATTCTTTGAGCCTCACCTCCTGAGAGAGTTGTTGACTGTTGCCCAAGTGTTATGTAGCCTAAACCTACATCTTTTATGGTTTTTAATTTTCGATGAATTTTAGGAATATTTTCAAAGAAACTAGTTGCTTCTTCAATGGTCATGTTTAAAACATCAGCAATAGATTTTCCTTTGTATCTAATTTCTAAAGTTTCTCTGTTAAATCTTTTTCCTTGACAAGTTTCGCACTCTACATGAACATCAGGTAAAAAATTCATTTCTATAATACGAACACCTGCTCCTTGACAAGTTTCACAACGCCCTCCTTTAACATTAAAAGAAAATCTGCCAGGTTTGTAACCGCGAATTAAAGCTTCAGGAGTTTTAGCAAATAAACTTCGAATTTCGTCAAATGTTTTTGTGTAAGTGGCAGGGTTAGAGCGAGGGGTTCTGCCGATAGGAGATTGATCTATATCAATTACTTTGTCTATGTTTTCTAATCCTTCAATCTTTTTGTAGGGTTTTGGCTTTTTAACTCCTCTATAAATATGAGCATTTAAAATAGGATAAAGAGTTTCATTAATTAAGGTTGATTTTCCGCTTCCAGAAACACCTGTTACGCAAATCATTTTTCCAAGAGGAAATTCGACAGTTACGTTTTTTAAATTATTTCCTGTGGCGCCTTTTAAGATAATAGATTTTCCATTCCCTTCTCTTCGTTTTTCAGGAACTTTTATTTCTCTTCTTTTTGAGATATAATCTGTGGTTAAAGTATTGTCTTTTTTAATTTCTTTAAAAGTACCTTTACTTACAATTTGCCCCCCGAATCTTCCAGCACCTGGTCCGATATCAATGACATAATCGGCATTTTTAATCATATCTTCATCGTGTTCAACGACTAAAACAGAATTGCCAATATCTCTTAGTTTTATTAAAGAATCGATTAGCCTTTGATTATCTCTTTGATGAAGTCCTATACTTGGTTCGTCTAAAATATAAAGAACGCCTACAAGTTGAGATCCAATTTGAGTTGCTAAACGAATGCGTTGTGCTTCTCCTCCAGAAAGTGATTTTGAGGTTCTGTCTAATGTTAAATAATTTAAACCAACATCTATTAAGAACTGAATTCGAGTTCTAATTTCCTTTAAGATTTCAGAGGCGATTATAACTTGTTTTGAAGAAAGTTTATCTTCAATTTTTTGAAACCAATTTTTTAGCTCAATAATATCTAATTGAGCTAGTTCACTAATATTTTTATCTAAAATCTTAAAATGTAAGGCTTCTTTTTTTAATCTTTTCCCTTCACATTTAGTGCAAACCACTTCATCCATGTAGTTTTTTGCCCAACGCTTTATAGAGCTACTTTCAGCATTGTTGTATTGACTTCGAATAAATTCTATAATACCTTCAAAATCGATGTTGTAATTTCTAGTTACTCCAACGGTTTTTGAGGTGACTTCAAAACTTTCTTTTCCACCATTTAAAATAATATCTAAAGCTTCTTTAGGTATGTCTTTAATTGGGTCTGAAAGTTTAAATTTATAACGTTCTGCAATATTTTGTAGTTGTTTAAAAATCCAACTATTTTTTTGTTCGCCTAAAGGACTTATACCTCCATTTTTAATTGAGATAGAGTCATTCGGAATTACTTTTTTAATGTTAATTTCATTGGTAACTCCTAGTCCGTTACATTTTGGACATGCTCCTTTAGGAGAATTAAATGAAAATGTATTCGGTTCAGGATTTGGATAAGCAATGCCTGTTGTTGGACACATAAGTTCTCGACTAAAATAACGAGGCTTTTTATCATCAATATCAATTACCATTAAAATATTGTTTCCAGAATATAAGGCTGTTTTGATAGATTCTTCAAGTCTTTTTTCAGCTTCTTTTTTTACAACTATTCTGTCTACAACAACCTCTATGTCATGCGTCTTGTACCTATCTAAGCGCATCCCTTTTTCTATCTCTTTAATTTCTCCGTCTACACGAACTCTAACAAAACCTTGTTTTGAAATTTGTTCGAATAATTCTCTGTAATGTCCCTTCCTAGATTTTATTAAAGGAGCCAAGACAGCTATTCGTTTTCCATCAAAATCATTTAAAATTAAATTTCGAATCTGTTCGTCGCTGTAGCTTACCATTTTTTCACCTGTATTGTAAGAATAAGCATCAGCAGCTCTTGCAAATAACAGTCTTAAAAAATCATAAATTTCCGTAATTGTGCCTACAGTTGAACGAGGACTTTTATTTGTGGTTTTTTGTTCTATAGAAATAACAGGAGATAGCCCGTCAATTTTATCTACATCAGGTCGTTCTAAACCGCCTAAAAATTGTCTAGCATAGGCTGAGAATGTTTCAATATATCTTCTTTGACCTTCTGCATAAATTGTGTCAAAAGCAAGAGAAGATTTTCCGCTGCCACTTAAACCTGTTATTACTACAAGTTTTTCTCGAGGAATTTTAACATCAATATTTTTTAAATTGTGCGCTCTGGCTCCGTAAACTTCAATATACTCTTGATTATTCAAAAAAGCTAAATTTTGGAAAAAAGCAAAGTTAATCAATACGATTCATTTTTAGTTGAAATGTGAATAACAAATAAGTATATATTGTTATCTTGCAGGTAATAAATGTTAAATGAAAAGTATAGTAACTTCTATTCGTTATTTTTTTGAAAGACATGGTTTTGGTGTTTTTACAAGACTTGCAGACAGGTTAGGTATGCGCGTCAAAAATGTACGTATATACTTTATTTACGTTACATTTTTTACTGTAGGTTTATCTTTTGGTTTTTACCTAACTTTTGCTTTTTTAATAAAATTGAAAGATTTAATTTATACCAAAAGAAGTTCCGTTTTTGATTTGTAGTTATGGGTGTTTTAGATTCAAAAATCAACAAAATTATAATCTTAGTGATTTCTATTTTAACAATAGGGACTTCTGGTTATATGATTATTTCAGGCTATTCTTTAATCGATGCGATTTACATGACAGTAATTACAGTTACAACTGTTGGTTTTGGTGAAGTAAAGCCTTTTACGCCTGAAGAGAAAGTTTTTACAATCTTTTTAATATTAACAAGTATAACCTTATTTGGTTATGCAATATCAACATTCTCTGAGTATTTGGTGAGTGGGAAACTATTTGATTATTTTAAACATAAAAAAGTGGAGAAAAAAATAGCAGAGTTAAATGGCCATACAATAGTTTGTGGTTATGGAAGAAATGGGAAACAGGCTATTGTAAAACTAACAAATTATAATAAAAAATTTGTAATAATTGAAAGAGATAAAGATATCATTGAAAGTCTAGAATTAAACGATTATTTGTGTATACAAGGTGATGCAACTTTAGATGAAACCCTTATAAACGCAGGAATTCATAAGGCTGATAATTTAATAACAGCATTACCATCTGATGCTGATAACTTATTTGTTGTTTTAACAGCGAGGCAACTAAATAACAATTTTAAAATTATTAGTAGAGCCTCTAATGAATCTTCTTACAGTAAATTAAAAATTGCAGGTGCAGATAATGTAATAATGCCAGATAAATTAGGAGGTGATCATATGGCTTCTTTGGTAACTACTCCCGATGTAATTGAATTTGTTGATAGATTAACAATTGAAGGAGAAACTACTGCTAATTTAGAAGAAATTGATGTTGATGAACTTCCTGTTAATTATCAAGGTAAAACAATTTTAGATTTAGATCTTAGAAAAAAAACAGGATGTACAGTTATTGGTTACAGGCATCCAGATAGAGATTACATAATAAACCCAGAAGCAAATTCGGTATTAATAAGTGGTGCTCACCTAATTGTTTTAGGTAGGCCAGAACAAATTGTAAAACTTAGAGAATTATTTTAAAATTATGATAAAAGTAGTCATAACAGGAAGTAACGGATTGTTAGGTCAGTCACTTTTAGACTTGTTATTAAAAGAGAAAAAAGAGTATGATATTTTCGGATTTTCGAGAGGAGAAAATAGAAGTGGAAGAGCTGATTTCAATTACATTAATATAGATATTTCTCAAGAGGACAATCTCAAAAAAGAGCTTAGAAAAATTAAACCAGATTTTATAATTAATACAGCTGCAATGACTCAAGTTGACGATTGTGAAGTCTACAAAGACGATTGTGATTTGATTAACGTAGAGGTTGTAAAATGGTTGAAAGATATTGCAGAAGAACTAAATTCCCATATCATTCATATTTCAACAGATTTTATTTTTGATGGATTAAAAGGATACTATAAAGAATCAGATGAGCCAAATCCTTTAAGTTATTATGGATTGTCTAAGCTAAAATCGGAAAAAGTTCTACAAGAATCAACTATCAATTTTACAATTTTAAGAACAATTTTAGTTTTTGGTAAAGTACATAATATGAGTAGAGGTAATATTGTACTTTGGGTAAAATCTATGCTAGAACAACAAAAAGAAATTACTATAGTAAATGATCAATATAGAATGCCCACTTATGTGAAGGATTTAGCGATGGCTTGTAAAATTGCTATGGATAAAAAAGCATTAGGTATTTATAATATTTCATCAAATGAATTATTGAGTATTTTTGAGATAGCTAATCAAATCGCAGAAGTATTTAGTTTAGATAAAACATATATCAAACCAATTTCTTCATCAATTTTAAATCAAAGAGCAGCAAGACCAGCAAAAACAGGTTTTGATTTGACTAAAACAAAAAATGACTTAAATTTTCATCCAAACTCTTTTAAGGAAGATTTGCAGAGGTTTAAAGATTGCTTAAACTAAAGAAAACTTTTAACCTCTAAAACTTGTCAAAAGTTCAATTTTTTAAGATATTGCGATTTTAAAAATTTAAAAATTAACTTAATTTATATTATGAAGAAAAAACTTCTTTCATTGTTGTTTTTTGCAGCGCCATTTTTAGTAACAGCACAAGATAAAGGAATTGACGAAAAGATAAATGATGCTTTTATGCCATTTGCAACTTGGTGGGAAGATTTAGTTTTAACATCGGTTCCTGTGGGAGAGTATGATGTTCCTTTCGTTGTTATTCTATTGGTATTTGGTGCTACATTATTTACAATCTATTTTAAACTACCTAGTATTACAAAATTTCCATTAGCGATAAATACTGTTAGAGGTAAATATGACGATATTGAAGGAGGACATTCTTCTGGCGATACTGAATTATCTGTAGACGGAGATATAAAAGATACTATAAGAGATGAAAGTGAAGAGGGAGAAGTTTCTCACTTTCAGGCTTTAGCAACAGCAGTGTCCGGAACCGTTGGTTTAGGTAATATTGCGGGTGTTGCAGTAGCAATTGCCTTAGGTGGTCCTGGAGCAACATTTTGGATGATTATTTGTGGTTTAATTGGTATGGCTACAAAATTTGTGGAATGTACTTTAGGTGTCAAATATAGAGACGTTGGAGAAGATGGTACTATTTATGGTGGACCTATGTATTACTTATCAAAAGGACTAAAAGAAAGAGGTTTTTCTGGAATAGGAAAAGTTTTAGCAGGTGTTTTTGCGGTCTTATGTGTAGGAGCTTCATTTGGTGGAGGTAATGCATTCCAATCTAATCAAGCAACAGTTCAAATTACCTCTATGTTAGGAATTCAAGGTGGTTCTATGGGGTTTTTCATCGGAATTATTTTAGCCATATTAGTAGGAATTGTAATTATTGGAGGGATTAAAAGAATAGCAAGTATAACAGAAAAGATAGTGCCTTTTATGGCTGGGATTTATGTACTAGCATCCTTAATAATAATCTTTGCTAATATTAAATATATTGGAGATGCATTTAGTTTGATTTTTGAAGGTGCTTTTAGCCCTATGGCAGGTTTAGGAGGTCTTATGGGAGTGTTAATTGTAGGTTTCCAAAGAGCAGCATTTTCTAATGAAGCAGGTGCTGGTTCTGCTGCAATTGCGCATTCAGCTGTAAAAACAAAATATCCAGCATCAGAAGGAGTTGTTGCGTTATTAGAACCTTTTATTGATACAGTTGTAATTTGTACAATGACAGCTTTAGTAATTATATTCTTTAATATAGACGGTGCTAATTTGCAAAGTGTTTTTAATTATGGCGCGGTAGAAGGTAGTAATGTTATTATAAATGCTACTGGAGAACAAATAGGAGGTGTAGATTTAACTTCTATGGCATTTGATTCTGTAATACCTGGTTTCTCATATATATTAACAATAGCTATAGTGTTATTTGCTTTTAGTACAATGATTTCTTGGTCTTATTACGGATTACAGTCTTGGAAATATTTATTTGGAAAAGGTAAAACGGCAGATTTAGTTTATAAAATTTTATTCTTATTGTTTGTTGTTATTGGTGCAGCAGCAACATTAGATGCTGTTATTAAATTCTCTGATGCAATGATTTTAGCTCTTGTATTCCCTAATATGATAGGTTTATTCTTCTTGTTTCCAAAAGTAAGAGAGGAAATGAAAAAGTATATTGGAGCTATAAAAGCAAATAAAGCATAAATTATAAAAATGAAAATATTTAAATCCCATTTCTGGTACTCAAAAAGCCAAAGAAATGGGGTTTTTATTTTGGTGATAATTATTGTTGTTTTACAAGTAGTTATTTTTATCAATCCTTTTTCTTTTAATGAAAATGTAAACTTAACTTCTTCTGAATTTTTAGGATTTCAAAAACAAATTGATAGTTTAAAAGTAATAGAACTTGAGAATAGAAAACCAAAAATATATCCTTTTAACCCGAATTATATAACGGATTATAGAGGAGAAAAACTAGGGATGTCTATTTTAGAAATTGATAGACTTTTAGCATTTAGAAAAACAGGTAAATTTATCAACTCAAAAGAAGATTTTCAAAACGTTACAAAAGTCTCAGATAGTTTATTGAATAAAATAGCGCCATATTTTAAATTTCCAGATTGGGTTGTAAAACAAAATAAAATAAATGCTAAAAAGAGTTTAAATAGAGGAAGTTATACTGGTATTGAAAGAGAATCATTAATTCAATCAAAATATAAATTTTCAACAAAAGATATTAATAAGGCTACTCAGGCAGACTTTGTAAATATAGAAGGTATTGGGAGTACGTTGTCAGATCGAATTATTAAGTATCGTTCTAAATTAAAAGGTTTTTCATACGAAAGTCAATTAAATGAAGTTTGGGGTTTAGATAATATTGTTAGTAAAAGAATCTTATCAAAATTTAAAATCTTAGAGAAGCCAATCATCAAAAAAAATAATGTAAATACAATAGAATTCAAACAGTTATTGAAAAATCCTTACATAGATTATGAATTGTGTAAGAAGATTTTTGAGTATAGAGATGAGGTTGCTGAGCTTCAAGATATCTCAGAATTAAAAAATATCAAGGATTTTCCTTTAGAAAAATATGATAGAATAGTTTTATATTTGTTAGCAGAATAAACAACTCAAATTCGAAACATATGAACAGTATGTATTTTACTGAAGAGCACGAATTTTTTCGTGCAAGTTTTAAAGATTTTTTACAGAAAGAAGTCGTTCCTCATATTGAAAAGTGGGAAAAAACAGGTACAATAGAACGCTTTATTTGGAAAAAATTTGGAGAGATGGGCTATTTCGGGCTTTCTACTCCAGAAGAATACGGAGGTATGGATTTAGATTTGTTCTATACAGTCGTATTTTTAGAAGAAATGCAAAAAATAAATTCAGGAGGATTTGCTGCGGCAATGTGGGCTCATGAATATTTAGCAATGACGCATTTAAATAAAGAAGGAAATCATCATCAAAAACAAAAATATTTAGTTCCAAGTGTAGAAGGAGAAATGATTGGTTGTCTATGTATAAGCGAGCCTTTTGGAGGTAGTGATGTTGCAGGCATGCGATCTACGGCAATTAAAAAAGGAGATAAATACATTTTAAATGGTTCTAAAACTTTTATAACTAATGGAGTTTATTCAGATTATTTAATTGTAGCAGCAAAAACAGATCCTTCAGATAAATATAAAGGAATCAGTATTTTTATAGTTGATAGAAGTTCAAATGGAGTTTCTGCAACCAAATTAGATAAACTAGGTTGGAGGGCTTCAGACACAGGGGAAATAGCTTTTGATAATGTTGAAATACCTGAAGAAAATTTATTAGGTGAAGAAGGAAAAGGGTTTCCTTATATAATGCAACATTTTGCTTTAGAAAGATTATTAATGGGGGTTAATGCACATGCAAGAGCAGAATATGCATTAGACTATGCGATTAAATATATGGAAGAAAGAATTGCTTTTGGTAAATCTTTAGATAAGTTTCAAGTTTTAAGGCACAAAATAGCTGAAATGGCAAGTAGAGTAGATATGTGCAAAGAATATAACTATTCCATAACTAAACGTTTAATTGATGGTAAATATGTGGTAAAAGAAGCTAGTATGTCTAAATTGTTATCAACTAAAATGGCTGATGAAGTTATTTATGACGCTCTTCAGCTTTTAGGCGGTTATGGTTATATGGAAGAATATCCTATGGCTCGTTTACTAAGAGACAGTAGGTTAGGCCCTATTGGAGGAGGTACTTCTGAAATACTTAAAGAAATTATTGCTAAAATGATTATTGATAAGAAAGAATATAAACCGGCTACTTAATCAACTTATGCATTAACCAAATAAATTTATTTTACAATTAATTGACTTCTAATATTGTATATTATAAATAATAAGTATCTTTGCAATCCAAAAAAATAAAAATCAGTAGTTAAACTACTAAAAAAATAAAGAGATTTATGAGAGGAGGTGCAATCACATGTTAATAATACCAGTAAAAGAAGGAGAAAATATAGATAGAGCTTTAAAGCGTTACAAAAGAAAGTTTGATAGAACTAAAACAATGAGGAATTTACGTGAAAGAAAGAACTTCACAAAGCCTTCAGTAGCAAAAAGAGCTCAGAAAATCAAAGCATCTTACATCCAGAGATTAAGAACTCAAGAGGAAGTAGGTTAAAATGCTTTTATTAAATTATAAATCTCATACTAAATTTAGTATGAGATTTTTTTTTGCTTCAAAATTACTACATTTGATTGAAGATGTTAATTTGTGATTTAATTGGATTTAATTGAGAAATTTTTAGAATATCTTTTACTTGAAAAAAAATATTCTCCCAATACCGTAAAAGCTTATAAAAGAGATTTAAGCTATTTTCAAGAATTCCTTGCTGTAAACTATTCTCAAAACGATTTACTTGATGTTAATTATAGCCAAATAAGAGCTTGGTTAGTTGATTTAGTTGAAGCTGACATTTCTAACAGAACAATTAATAGAAAAATGAGCTCTTTAAAATCATTTTATAAGTTTTTGCAAAAAAGTGAACAAATAAAAATAAACCCTTTATCAAATCACAAGGCTCTCAAAGTTCCAAAGAAAATTCAAATCCCATTTACTTATAAAGAAATCAATGATGTTATTTTAAATATTGATGAAGATGACGAATTTATTTCAATTAGGAATAGATTGATTGTAGAGATTTTATATTCAACAGGTATAAGAAGAATAGAACTCATTAATTTAAAAGAAATAGATATAAATTTAGAAGGGAAGCTAATAAAAGTTTTAGGTAAAAGAAATAAAGAAAGGTATGTTCCAATTTTAGATTCAGTAAAGATTTTAATTGAAAAATATCTTAAATTGAAAAAAGACATTGAAAACAGTTCAGATGTTTTTTTCATTACAGCAAAAGGAAACAAACTTTATGAAACACTTGTTTATAGGGTAATTAATTCATACTTTAGTAGAGTCTCTTCTAAAGTTAAAAAGAGTCCGCATATATTAAGACATTCTTTTGCGACTCATTTGTTAAACGAAGGAGCTGATTTAAATTCGGTTAAGGAATTGCTAGGGCATTCAAGTTTAGCCTCCACTCAAGTGTACACTAATAATACCCTTGAGACCCTTAAAAAAGTTTACAACCAAGCTCACCCTAGGAGTTTAAAAAAATAATACTATATGAAAGTTTTCACACAATCAGTTAATTTCAATGCAGACAAAAAATTAATAAATTATGCAGATGAAAAAATAAGTAGTCTCGAAAGATTTCATGATAAAATTGTTGATGCTGAGGTTTTTTTAAAAGTTCAGAATACAAGCGATAAAGAAAATAAGATTACAGAAGTTAAAATCAATATTCCTGGGCACGAATTAATTGTAAAAAGGGAAACAAGAACTTTTGAAGAAGGACTAAATATAGCTGTTGATAGCCTAAAAAGACAGTTAAAAAGACATAAAGAAAAGTTGAGAGATTCATTAATTTCTTAAAAATTGAAAAATAATTTAAAAAAAGTTTTACAAATTAAAAAAACTTTATACATTTGCAATCCGTTAGAAAAAGCGGATTGCTTTTTTATAGCAAAAAGCCGATGTAGCTCAGCTGGCTAGAGCAGCTGATTTGTAATCAGCAGGTCG
>JBELHK010000073.1:0-11515 GCA_042091415.1 Polaribacter sp.
CCAGGGACACAAGGATTTTCAGTCCTTTGCTCTACCAACTGAGCTAAGGCACCATCGCGTTAGCGGATGCAAATATAATATGTTTTTTTACATCTGCTAAATAAATTTTAAAAAAAATCTATTGTATTTTTGAAAACAGAACTTAAAATTTATGAATTTAGTCATTGATGTAGGGAATACAAGAACCAAAGTAGCTGTTTTTGAGCGTGATAACTTGGTCGATTTAAATATTGTTGTAATGAGTGATTTGCATAAATTAATTAAAAATTTATTTGAAAAATTTGATATTCAAGATTCAATAGTTTCTAAAGTTACCGATCTGCCTAAAGATATTATTGAAGAATTAAGTTTTCACACAAATTTTCTTCTTATAGATAACACTACAAAAATTCCTTTCATAAACTTATACAAGACTAAAAGTACATTAGGTTTAGATAGGATAGCCTTAGCTACAGCAGCAGTAAAAAACTTTTACAATAAAAATGTTTTAGTTATTGATGCAGGTACTTGCATAACATACGATTTTGTTAATGATAAATTAGAGTATAAAGGCGGAGCAATTTCTCCCGGTTTATCTATGAGATATAAATCATTACATACATTTACTTCTAAATTACCTGAATTAGCTCCTAAACATCCGAAGACATTTGTCGGTAATTCAACTTTAGAAAGTATTCATTCAGGAGTTGTAAACGGTTTAATTCAAGAAATTTGTGGTGTCATTGATCAATATAAAAAAGTTTTTTTTGATTTAACAGTAGTTTTAACAGGAGGAGACACAAAATTTTTGTCAGAACAATTAAAAAGTAGCATATTTGCCAATCAAAATTTTCTCTTAGAAGGATTAAATGAAATATTGATTTTTAATAAAACAAATGATTAGAAAGATTCTAATAACTCTTTTTTTGTCTGCTTCTTTTATAGTTAATGCCCAAAGAACAAATTCTTCTCCATATTCATATTTCGGTGTGGGTGATGAATTTAGCAAAAGAACTGTTGAGCAAAATGCAATGGGAGGTATAGGTGTGGCATTTAGCCATTATAAATATTTAAATTTCACGAATCCTGCAGCATATGCTAATTTAAGATATACAACGTATTCATTAGCGGTTTTAAATAAAGATTTAAAAGTAAATACAAGCACATCGTCTCAGTCATCAACTTCTACAAGTCTATCTTATGTTGCGTTGGGTTTTCCTATTGGTAAAAAAGCTGGTTTTTCTCTTGGAATGCAACCGCTTTCCTCTGTAGGTTACTCTTTAATAAATTCTGTTGAAGACTCAAATGGTGATTTAACTCAATTAACTTCTTATGAAGGTAATGGAGGGGTTAATAGACTTTATGGAGCTTTTGGTATTTCGCCCCTTAAAAACTTGTCTTTAGGTATTGAAGCTGATTTTAGTTTTGGTAATGTTAACAATCAAATACTTTCTCAAAGAAGAGATGTTTCTTTAGCTACAAAATACGATGAGGTAACAAACATAACAGGAGGTTCAGTAAAATTAGGGTTACAATATCAAAAAGAATTAAAAAATAAATTGGTTGTAAATCTAGGTTCTACTGTTAAGTTAGAAAATAATTTGAATTTAAAAGGTGATGAGTATCTTTATTCTGTTGCTGTTAGTTCTGGAGTAGAAAGTCCAAGAGATACATTATCTGCATCAATTATAGACGGAAAATTAAAATTACCACTTCAAGCTAATTTCGGATTTGGAGTAGGTAAAACTGATCAATGGTATGCTGGTTTCGAGTACGAAACACAAGAAGCTTTTTCAACTTCAGGAGATTTAGTAAATCAAAATAGTGCCTATAGATATGATTCTTCTAACAGAATTTCTTTAGGAGGTTTTTATTTGCCTAAAATTAACTCAATATCAAGTTATTGGCATAGAGTAACTTATAGAGCTGGATTAAGATTTGAAAAAACAGGATTATCAATAGATGGTACAGGTTCGAATTCAAATTTTACCTCAATTGATGATTATGGCATATCTTTTGGTGTAGGTTTACCAATAAAAGGTTTCTCTACAGCGAATATTGGTGTAGAGTATGGAGAAAGAGGTACTATTGAAAATAATTTGATACAAGAGAAGTATCTGAATGTAAGAATAAGTTTGTCTTTAACAGATACAAACTGGTTTGTAAAGCGAAAAATCGATTAATAATATATTTAAAATGAAGAAAATTAAGTTTTTAATAGCAGTTTTAATACTTATAGCAACTGCAAAAACTAATGCGCAGGACGACAGTCAAGAATGTGTTATAAAATATAACTTGTTTAAAGGAGATTATCTGTCAAAAAAATATGATGAATCTTTTGAGAATTGGATGTATTTAATGGATAATTGTAAAGATTTATCTGTTAATATATATAAGTATGGAGCAACGTTATCAGAAAAAATTAAAAAAGATCCTACTCTTGCTAAAAGAGTATATGAGCAAAGATTGCAATATTTCCCTGATAACAAGCCTGCAAAAGTTCATAGTGATTACGCTACTTATTTAATCAAAAATAACTTAGCATCAGAAGGTGAGATATTTTCTTTGTTAGAGAAGGCATATCAAATTTCTCCTCAAGATATGAGTGTGAAAAATATCTATAGATATTTTGAAGGTGTTACCGCTAAAAACAAAGACACTAATCCGCAAAAAGTTTTTGATACTTATGATGATGTAGTAGAATCAGTTGGTGGAAAATTAGATTATTACACGAAAAAAATTAATGACTTAACTAAAGATTCGACTAAAGTTTTAAATAAAAAAGAAAAGAGAAACTTAAAGATATACACAGTTAACTCAAAAGCATTAGGTCAAGTTGAAGGTGGTTTAGATGCTATAATTTCTGAAATTGCTACATGTGAAAGATTAGTTCCTTTATATCAAAGAGATTTTGAGGCAAATAAAAACAATTCAGTTTGGTTAAGAAGAGCTGTATCAAGAATGTTTAACAAAGGCTGTCAAGAAGAACCATTATTTGAAACTTTAGCAAAAGCATATGCAGAAGCAACACCATCTCCTGATTCATATTCATTCTATGCAGGGATTTTAGAGAAAAATGGAGATAAATCTGGCGCAGCTGAAATGAGACAAAAAGCGTTTGAATTAGAAACAGATCCTTTAAAAAAGGCAAAGTATAAATTAAAATTTGCTGAGGCATCAAAAAGCCGAGGTCAATTAAGTAAGGCTAGAAGTCTTGCTAGAGAAGCACTAAGGTTTAACCCTAATTTTGGTAAAGCATATTTATTTATAGCAAGGTTATATCAATCAAGTGTTAATAAATGTGGTTCTGACGAATTTGAAAAAAGAATGGTATATGCTGCAGCTTTAAGACAAGCCAACAAAGCATTATCTGTTGATCCAAGTGTAGCAACTGTAGCTCCTAAATATATAAGAAGTTACAGGGCAAACTTACCAAGTAAAAAAGTAATTTTTACAGCAAATAAAAATGAAGGTGAGACTTATTCTATTAAGTGTTGGATTAATGAAAATGTGAAAATACAATCAAGTGGAAAATAATGAATTTTCACATGAATATATTTAGTAAAAACATTCCTGTAATTCTTATTGCAGGAATGTTTTTTTCTTGTTCAAATAGTACTCAAAAAGTTAGAGATTTTTTGATTGATAAAAATTTGCCAATTGGTAAGGCAAATAATATTTATCATATTTATAAAGATTCGGGGAGAATTACTTCAAAATTAATATCTCCATTAATGTTAGATTTTTCAAATAGAAAAGAACATCCTTATAGCGAATTTCCAAACGGAATAAAAATCATAAATTTTGATAATCAATTTGATTCTGTTACTATAATAGGTAATTATGCGTTAAATTATTCAAAAACTTCTATTTCAGAAATACGAGGAAATGTTGTAGTTGTAAACCATACAGACAATTCTACATTGAAGACTGAGCAATTATTTTGGGACGAAAAAAATAATTATTTCATATCTGAAAAATCATTTAAGCTTACAAAAGAAAACGATACAATTTTCGGAGTTGGTTTTGAATCTAAAGATGATTTAACAAAGCACTTAGCAAAGAAAACAACAGGGAAATTAGAAACAACAGAAAATTAAAAAGATGAATAAAATTTGGAAATTTTTTCAATATGGTTATTTAATAGTTGCTATTATTTGTTTGATAGAAGGAATTATTCGATGGAATTCGAATAGAGAAAAGGCTTATTTCTTTCTAGGTTTTTCAATATTTATAGCATTAGTATTTTTCTTTAAAAGACATTTTAGAAAAAAAATTCAAAACTCAAATAACAGAAAAAAATAGTATTTTAGTTTTTAATGGAAGTTGAACTTATCATTATAATTATTTCTATTTTATTATCTGCTTTTTTTTCAGGTATGGAAATTGCATTTGTTTCTGCTAACAAAATGCATATTGAATTAGAAAAAAAAGGAGACGGATTTATTTCTAAGATACTCTCTAAAATTACTCGCAAGCCGTCAAAATTTATAACCACCATGCTTGTTGGTAATAATATTTCTTTGGTGATTTACAGTTATTATACGGGTAACTTTTTGTTGCGATTTTTACCTACAAATAATCTTAATGACTTTTCTACTTTAATTTTACAAACTGTAATTTCTACCGTAGTTATTTTAGTAACTGCAGAATTCTTACCAAAAGCTATATTTAGAATTTATTCAAACAGAGTTTTAAAAATATTTGCTCTACCAGTTTATTTTTTCTTCAATTTATTTCATTTATTCTCTGAGTTTATTACACTAATATCTGATTTTTTATTGAAAACATTTTTTAAAACAGATGTAGAAGAAAAACAAATAGAATTCAGTAAAGAAGAACTAGGTTATTATATAAATGAACAATTAGATACAGGTAACGAAGGTGAAGAAAGAGATTCTGAAATCCAAATATTTCAAAATGCACTTGTTTTTCAAAATGTAAAAGCAAGAGAAATTATGGTGCCAAGAACAGATATTATTTCCTTAGAAATTCATGAAACTGTAAATAATTTAAAGAATATATTTGTTGAAACAGGCCTTTCTAAAGTAATGATTTATAAAAATTCTTTAGATGATGTTGTTGGTTATGTAAACGCATTCGAATTATTTAAGAAGCCAAGAACAATAAAATCAATTTTACTTCCCATAGAAATTGTTCCAGAATCAATGTTGATTAATGATGTCTTAAATTCATTGATAAAAAAAAGAAAAAGTGTAGCTATTGTTGTTGATGAATATGGCGGCACTTCTGGTATGATAACTGTTGAAGATATTGTCGAAGAATTATTTGGAGAAATTGAAGATGAACATGATTCTCAAGAATTTTTAGATGAAAAAATTAACGATACAGAGTTTAACTTTTCGGCTAGATTAGAGATAGATTACATCAATGAAGAATACAATTTAAACATTCCAAAATCTGAAGCATACGAAACCTTAGGAGGTTTTATTATTGAGTTTACAGAGAATATTCCAAGTGAAGGAGAGGTTATAGAAATTCAAAACTTTAGATTTAGTATAACTAAAATTAGTGGAGCAAGAATCGATAAGATTTCATTAAAAATACTCAAAAAGGAAGCTTAGTTTCTACTACAAAATACTTTAATATCCCTTTTAGAATAACTAATTAATACATTGGATTTTTAAAACCAAAAATCGTATATTCGCCCACTGAAATAAATTCGATTACATATGGCAGTTTTATCAAAAATTAGAGAACGTTCAATGTTCTTAATCATTATAATTGGTCTTGCATTATTTGCGTTTGTATTAGACCCTTCTACATTAGGAGATTTTTTTAATTCTAGTAAAGTTAATGAAGTAGGGGAAGTTAACGGAGAGTCTATATCTAGACAAGAGTTTGCTAATGAATTAGAAAGTTATAAGCAACAAACAGGAGGTAGAGTTTCTGAAATGCAGGCTGCTAAAACAGTTTGGGATAACATAGTTAGAAAAAAACTATATGCAAAACAATTAGGAGAGGCAGGTATAACAATTGGCGAAGCTGATGTTTGGAATGAAATATTAAAAGCATCTTTTGTTCAAAATAATCCACAATACCAGAATGAATTAGGTATGTTTGATGAGTCAAAATTCAAGCAATTTTTGGCAAACGAAAAAGAAAATCAAACAGAACTTTGGGCTCAGTGGTCTAATTATATGAGTAGAATAAAAGATAATATCGAAAAAACTACTTACGATAATCTTGTAAATTCTGGGTTAAGCGCTTCTTTAAAAGAAGGAGAGTTTCAATATTTTACAGATAATACAAAGATGAACACTCAGTTTGTGTATGTTCCATATTCTTCTGTTGCAGATAGTCTTATAACACTTAAAAAATCAGATATACAATCTTATATAAATGATCATAAAGACCTATTTCAAGTAGAAGCTTCAAGAGATATTTCTTATGTGAAATTTGATATTAATCCAACACAAGGTGATAAAGAAGCGATTCAAAAAGAAGTAGCATCTTATGTTGAAGATTTAAAAATTGCTACAGATCCTTCAGTTTTTATCTCAGAAAATAATTCGGACACTAATATAAATTCTAATTTTCAATACAAGAATTTTATCAATCAAGATGTTGCAGATGAAATTTATGCATTAAAAGAAGGAGAGGTATTTGGTCCTTATGAAGATAAAGGTTTCTATAAAATATCTAAAGTTACAGAAGTTGTAAAAATGCCAGACTCTGTTAGAGCAAGTCATATTTTAATTCCTTTTGTTGGTTCACAAAGAGCTACTCCAGATGTAACAAGAACTGAAGAAGAAGCAAAAAAATTAGCAGATAGTATATTTAAAGTTGTAAAAAGAAAAAAATCTAAGTTTGCAGATTTAGCACAAGAATTTTCTTCTGATAAAGGTTCTGCAGCTAAAGGAGGTGATTTAGATTGGTTTACTTATAATAGAATGACTCCTGCTTTTAGAGATTATTCATTCAATAACAAAAAAGGAGATATTGATGTTGTTAAATCTCCATTCGGATTTCATATAATTAGAATTGATGATCAAAAAAATAATCAAAAGGTGATTAAATTAGCTACGTTTAGTAGAAAAATCATCGCTTCAGAGGATACTGAAAATGATATTTTTAGAAAAGCAGAGCAATTTGCTTTAGAGATTTCTAAAGGAAGTAATTATTTTGAAACTGCTAAAAATAATGATTACAAAACAAGACCTGCTGTTGGTTTAAAAGTTTTAGATGAAAATGTGCCAGGTATAGGAAATCAAAGACAAATTGTTAGTTGGGCATTTAATAAAGAAACTAGTGTTGGAACTTTTAAAAGATTTGATCTTGAAGGTAGTCATGTTGTTGCATTTGTTACATCTTCTGCTGATAAAGGTTTAATGTCTGTTGAAAAAGCTACTAATAGAATAAGACCTATTTTAATAAATGAAAGAAAAGCTTCTTTGATCAAAGACAAATTAGAAGGTGAAAATTTACAGGAAATAGCAAAAAGTAATAATACAAATGTAAGAACTGCATCTAATATTACTTTAAAGAGTCCTACAATATCTGGAGTTGGTGTTGAACCGAAAGTTGTTGGTGCAATGTATAATTCAGAAATTAATAAGCTTTACACTGCAATAGAAGGTACTAAAGGAGTTTATAGTTTTAAAGTTATAAAAAGAGAGCTTCCAACTGCTTTGCCAAATTACGATAGTAGTAGAAAAAGAATTTCGGAATCTAGAAAACGTTCTTCTTTTAAAATGTATGAAGCAATTAAGAAAGCTTCTGATATTGAAGATAATAGATCAGTTATGTATGGTGCTAATTAAATAGCAACATCACGTGTAATAAAAAAACCTTTTAGAAATTTCTAAAAGGTTTTTTTATGTTTCTATTTTAAATGATTTTAACCATTCATTGAAATTAAAAATTCATCATTATTTTTTGAAAATTTAATCTTTTCATTGATAAATTCCATTGCTTCAATAGGATTCATATCTGCAAGATATTTTCTTAAAATCCACATTCTTTGAACGTTTTTACCCTCTAATAAAAGATCATCACGTCTTGTTGAAGATTTAATTAAATCTATCGCAGGGTAAATTCTTCTATTTGCAATATTACGTTCTAATTGAAGTTCCATGTTACCTGTTCCTTTAAACTCTTCAAAAATAACTTCGTCCATTTTTGAACCTGTTTCGGTTAAGGCTGTTGCAATTATTGTTAAAGAACCACCGCCTTCAATATTTCTTGCAGCTCCAAAGAATCGTTTTGGTTTATGAAGTGCATTTGCATCAATACCTCCAGAAAGAATTTTACCAGATGCAGGAGCAACAGTATTGTAAGCTCTTGCCAAACGAGTAATTGAGTCTAAAAGAATCACAACATCATGTCCACACTCTACCAATCTTTTCGCTTTTTCTAACACAATATTAGCAACACGTACATGTTTATCTGCTGGTTCATCAAAAGTAGAAGCAACAACTTCACCACGAACACTTCTTTGCATGTCAGTTACTTCTTCAGGTCTTTCATCAATTAATAAAACAATTTGATATACTTCAGGATGATTTGCTGCTATTGCATTAGCAACATCTTTTAAAAGCATCGTTTTACCAGTTTTTGGTTGCGCTACAATCATACCTCTTTGACCTTTACCAATCGGGGAGAATAAATCAATTATTCTTGTAGACAATGAACTCCCTTTTTCTGCTAGATTAAATTTCTCTTGAGGGAAAAGAGGTGTAAGGTGTTCGAAAGAGACTCTGTCTCTTACTACATTTGGATTTAATCCATTGATTTTTGATACTCTAATTAAAGGAAAGTATTTTTCTCCTTCTTTAGGAGGTCTTACATTACCTTTTACGGTATCTCCTGTTTTTAACCCAAATAACTTTATTTGAGACTGAGATACATAAATATCATCAGGAGAAGATAAATAATTATAGTCAGAAGAACGTAAAAAACCATAACCATCTTGCATCATTTCTAGAACTCCTTCACTTTCTATAATGCCGTCAAATTCAAAATCAGGATCTTTATATCTATTATTAGATTTGTTACCTCTCTGATTATTTTTTGTGTTATTATTGTCTTTTCCTTTATTTTTTAAATTCTGTTGATTGTTATTTCTTTGTTGATTTTTATTGTGTGTTTTTTTAACATCCACTTTTGCATCAACCTCTTTTTTAACTTCTTTTATTTCGGTAGAAGCTTTTTCTTTATCAGAATTTGAACTTATTTTTTGTTCTTTTTTGGGAGCTTCTATTGGTTTTTCTGATATAAGTGGTTGTTCTACTTTTTTTGTTACTTTTTTAACAACCCTTTTTCTTTTAGGTTTTTCAACTTTAGTAGTTTCAGATTTTACAGTTTCAGGTTTACTATCTTCTGTTTTTTTAGTTTCCGGATTTGTAGCTTGTGTATCTAATATTTGATACACTAAATCTAATTTCTTTAATTGACTTGTTTTTTTTAAACCTATAGTCTTAGCAATTACTTGTAAATCAGCAAGAGTTTTTGCTTTCAGTTCTGAAATTTCGAACATTATATAATGTATTAATTAATTTGAATCTTCTTTTTAAAGATGATATTTTGAAATTTTTTTGAAATTATAATATTGTAAATAGTCTTATACAATAAATTTGTGAAGTTTCACTATTCAAAGATACTTCTTTTTTTTTAGATTCTTGTTTTCCTAGTTAAAAAAGAAGTTTTATTTTTGATTCCTATATTTTAGTAAATGATACAAAGAGTTCAAACCTTATATTTATTCTTAACATCTATTGTTTCGGGTGGTTTAATTTTATTTATAAACTTGTGGAAAACCACAAAAGAAGAAATTTTTATTGTAAATTTGTTCACAGAGGAAGAAACTATTTTAAAGTTGGTTCCTCTTATGTTCTTTACGTCCTCAATTTTATCATTTCTAACAATTTTTATTTTTAAAAATAGAAAACTACAATTTGTTTTAGGACGTATTATTATTTTGATTAATCTTTTTTTATTAGGATTATTGATTTACTTATCTCTAAATTTATCTGGAGAAGCTTCTGTTTCTGAGAAAGGTATTGGGATGTTCTTACCTGTTATAGCAATATTTCTTATTGTTTTAGCAAATAAGGCTATTAAGAGAGATGAAAATCTTGTGAAATCTGTAGATAGGTTGCGATAATTTTAACAAATAGTATATTTAGTGCGAAAAAAACCGAGAAATTTTCTCGGTTTTTTGCTTTTCTAGAGTTTTTTTAGATTAAAATAATAATTCATGCTTTTAATTTTACTAAAAATAGTTATCATTTATAAAAAGTTAAATTACTTGTATTGAGTGTTTTATGTTTTTTGTTCTCCCTGTTTTTAGGGATCTTTTTAGTTGTAAATGGTTATATTGAAATTTCATTGTAAATAGGGCTTGTGAAAAAGCTTTTTCGGCTCTAAATTTGAATTATAGATTATGAATAAAAAGATTTACGTTCACATAGCCGAAGATCATAAAATCGTTATTGAAGGAATTATTGCTGTAATTAATAATAACGAGGATATAGAAGTCAAAGGATATTTTTTAACAGGTAAAGAAGTTGTTGATTGGTTTGATAATAAGAAAAATAAAACGGATGTTTTAATTTTAGATATTAATATGCCAATCTTAGATGGTTTTGATGTTTTAAAACGTTTGAGAAAGAATGTTTCAATGCCAAATATTATTATACTTTCAAGTTACAATGATGTAAGGATTGTAGAAGAAATGTTGAAACTCGGTTGTAAGGGGTATATTACTAAAAGTAATGCAGGAGAACATTTAATAACAGCTATTAAAACTGTTGTAGAAGGTGAAATTTATTTTAGTGATGATATTCAAAAAGACTTATTAAAATATTATGTAGATAAGAAAATTCCTGTTGGTGATGCTCCAGATTCATTTTTATTGGATTCCTTAACACAAAGAGAAATGGATGTTTTAAAACTCATCATTAAACAACATAGTACATTTGAAATTGCAGATATTTTATGTTTAAGTATTAGTACAATAGATACTTATAGAAAAAGTTTATTAAGAAAGTTAAAAGTTAAAAATTCAGTAGGCTTAGCAATGTATGCTATTAAAAATAAGGTAATATAGTCCCCCATTTTTTAGTAACATCTAATTTAGATGATATCTAATTTCACCCCTAAAGATTTTGTTAATTAACCCTAAAAACAAAATTGTGATAGATACATTGCAGGTCTACTTTTCTAATAATAACCAATTAAAACCCCAAATCATGAAAAACAAAATTATTGCAATACTTATTGTATTCATTTCGACTTTCCTTTGTTCATGTTCAGATGAGTCAGGACTAGAGTCAACAATCGAAAAACCTAAACTTTTAAAATCATTCGAAATTAAGAAAGATATTACAGGTTTATTTTACCTAGACTATAGTATTAGCAAGAATACTGCAGTCGAAAAAAGCTTTAATATTGAAACAGAAACTAATAACTTTTATTTTTCAAATTCTGAAAAAGAAGCTACAAAAAATATTGATAAAAATTTAAATCTAAATAATAATAGATTAAAAGTTGATTTTATTGATGTAAATTCCGA
>JBELHK010000074.1:0-11175 GCA_042091415.1 Polaribacter sp.
AATTTAAGATGAGTATTCTACTTTTAAACAGTTCGATTTGAAGGGAAGCTTACATCATCCAAATAAAAAAAGCCAAAACAAAAAATGTTTTGACTCTTCTTAATCTATTTAAAAATTTACATTATAATAATTTTGACAAGTTTAAAACCTTACCACAACTCTTACTTTGTATTTTAAATATAACTTTTCTTTTTCTTCCACTTTTAGCCCAGCGGACTTCTTTTCCCACTTTACATGAAATACTTGTTTTGGACCCCTTATTTAAAGAAACAAAACTAGTTCCTGTATACATTGATACTTAACTTTTAGTATCATTTATTAAAGAGAAACTGCTTCCAGCTAATTTCTCTGTCTTTACTCTTTTAAAAACACCTTCTTCTTTTGGTGAATTGAATAGTACTGCTCCAATTGTGGATACGATAATAATTTCATTTGATTATTTTTTGGTTAAAAAAAAACTGATTGAAACAATAAATATCTCATACAGTTTTTAACAACACTACTTTTTAACAAACTTCTTGATTCCTATTTTTTCATTCTCCGTTTGTACTTTTATTAAATAAATACCTGACGATAAATCACTAATATTTATTTCTTTTTCTTTTGATACTTTTACTTCTAGACCCTGAAAACTATATATCGTTACCTTTTTAATTTGTTCATTTAATTGTAAGCTTAAAACTGATTCTACTGGATTTGGATACAAAACAAAATCTTTTAACTTTTGTTCGTCTTTTATTCGTGCAGTTACTTGACTAAATGTTGGTGTAATCGATTTATTAGCATTCATGGTAATTGTTAATGGATTGGTAGTACCGGTTGTATCACCACTCCACCCATCAAATTGATATCCTGCATCAGGAGTAGCAGTTAAAACCACAATTGTTCCTTGACTATATCCACCATCAATAGCTTCTGGGTTTGAAGTAACACTTCCATTTTCAACTTTAATTTTCAATATTCTACCAACATAAGTAGAAGATCCAAATTCATATGCTCCCATATCAACTGTAGCATTATAAATTCTTACATTACCTATTACATCAGAAGCCCCAATAGCTGCAGTATTATCTCCATTATCTTTAGCTGGAGATGTTGTTGTTAAAGAAAGATCGTTATTTGCTAAATCAGTAAATAAAGGATCTAAATTAGATATATTTGACATCCCTAAACTTGGAAGATTTGAAAAACTATCTTCTCCTATTGAGTTTTTAACAGTAATATTTTGTCCTAACGTTGTATGAACTTCAGCTATAGATTTACTAACAACTCCTCCTGTAGTTGTGTTTTTCCAAAAAATACAATTAGCTACATTTCCATTAAATGTACCATTCGTTTTACCCATTCCAACAGCTGACCTATTAAAATTATTTAAACCAATAGCTGTTCCTGTATTGATATTATTAGCATACGTATTATTAATTAAATCACAATTCATTGTTGACCCAGTACCATAAGCTCTAAACCATCCTGCACTTCCAGCATATCCCATATCTGAACCATTATCTTTAGCAATGTTAGTATCAAATACAGAATTTTTAATTTGTATCGTTGCTATTTTATTGTTTCCAGTATAGCTATATATGGCTGTACCGTACCTTGATAAATTATTTCTGATCACTGTATTTCTGATTTTTAAATAACCAGTTTCGTCAAATTTAGAATAAATAGCAGCTGCAGAGGTAATTGAAACATTATTTTCTATTATACAGTTTACAACTTCTAAATTTACTGCTGTAAAATCTTTAAAAATAGCTCCTCCCGATTTATCATTTGTAAAACTTCCATTTGCATGTGCTCCTTGAATAGTAAAACCATCAATAATTATATCATCATTCGTAATTTTTATAATATGATAAGAGTTCTCATTTCTTGAAGTATTAGTAAACTCTAGAGTAGTATTGTCATTACTAGCTAAATCACCAGATAACACACTTCTATTTGCATTTATGTTTCTTTGAGACACTTCTGTTTCTGTACCTATAAAACCTCCATATATTTTAACTCCTTTTTTAGAAATCGTAAAAGAATTTGATCTTCCAGAAGTAGCTGGTAAATAAGTTCCACTCGCCACCCATATTTCATTATTTTCATATACCTCAACTAAAGCATCATTTAAACTAATAAAAGCATCTGACCAACTAGAACCATCATTATTTCCTGTTGCATTTTTATTTACATAAACAGGAAGTCCTTCGTTTTTAAATAATTTATAATCTGACCAAGGTGATAAATTACTAGTTCCACAATTTCTTCTTAAATAAACTTTATAGCTTTCAGGAGACGAACTATTTATGCTTACAACTCCAGTTACATTAGTTACAATAGTAGCTGCAGAAAAGGGCTCACCTATTTTGTGATAAGCAATATCTATAGCCTGTGTTCCAGAAATATTTATATCTATATTGCTCTCTGTAGCATTAGTCACAGACAAAATTTCTGTTGAAATAGATCTACAAAAATTATTGTAAGAGCCTATAGTATTAATCTCAGTTGCGCTTAATAATCTTCCATACACCAGGACATCATCAATAACATCAGTATACATTAAATTAGCATCAGCATTTTCTCCATGTAAATTTGCTATTTGAAATTTACGAGTATTCTGAGAATGTCCATTAGTTACCTGTAACTGCCTGTTTAAAAACGTATTTGGCCTTTTATTCCTTTTATGATCTGTATCTAAAACACCGTCTACATAAATTTTTATAAAATTATCTACTCCTTTATTTGCACCAATATTATCTGATCTATTATATATTGAAACAACTATATGATGCCATTCACCATCACTTAAAGCTCTACTTGATATAGCTGAATGTATATCTAATCTTTTTAAACCATTATAAAAAGTAAATTCATACCCGTTTTCTACTCGTATTTTACCGCTTTCTAATCTTACTGAATACCCCAACATATTAGATGAGCTAGCAGCATTACTTCTTGAGCTTTTTTCAAAAATTATTTTCGAATCTGATGAATTCTCACTCGTTTTTAACCAAAAACTAATACTGGTATCTGCAGTTGAATTATCAGTTGTATAATTAGTATTAAAAGAACTACCACTCAAGTTAACAGCACTAGTTGGTGCAACATTGAACCTGTCATTTACTTCTGTATAGGATGTACCCGAAGCTATTAGCGACCCTCCATTAACCCCGTCAACCAGAACACTTCCATTATTGAATCCGTATTGAACAATTAAGTTATTCGTAGGAAATTGTGCATTAACAACACTAGTTACAAACAAACATATGAATAGTATTTTTTTTACCATAACATCTCTAAGTTTAAAGAATTTTAAATTATTTCTTAAACAAAGAAAGTTTAACCTAACTAGAAGAATTCTTTTTTACTTCCGAATGAAGTATTTTATTTTCCAAATGAACGATACACTTCTTTTTTTATATATAGAAAAGTGTTTCAAAACTCTCCTTATAGCTTTTACTTACTGGGACTTTGAAATCAGATTATAACTTCACTTCTTTTTCTTTTTTAGAGTATACTTCTATTTTATTAATATTTACAATCCAGGAACGATGGAGCCTCACAAAATCTTTTTTATTACATAATAAGTTTTCATAATAGCTTAATTTCTTTGCTACCATGTACTTTTTATTACTTTTTGTATAAACAATAGAATACATTCTATCTGCTTCTATGCACAATACATTATTAATATCTAATATTACATAGTCCGTTTTATAAGGTATCGCAATTTTTTGTAATGCTTTTTTATTCTCTTTTAAAACATTTAAATTTTCTTTTAAAAATTCAGTATTTTTAATTGCCTCTTTTACCTTTCTAACAGCTTCTTGTAAACGCTCAATATCTATAGGTTTTAATAAATAATCAATTGCCGCTACTTCAAAAGCTTTTATTGCATGCATATCATAAGCAGTTATAAAAATAATTTGAAAATCAATTTCAGAAAATTCATCCAATAATTGAAACCCATTTTTTCTAGGCATTTCAATATCTAAAAAAACTAATTGTGGTTTATTTTTTTTAATTGCAGTAGTTGCATCATCTACATTAGCTACTTCTGAAACAATTTCAACTTCTTTGCAAAATGTATTTAATAAGTACCTTAGATTTTCTCTTGCATTTAATTCATCATCGACTATAACAGCTTGTATTTTTTTCATTTTTATTACACAGTGTATTTTAATAATTACTTCCGTTCCTTCGTTTATTGTTTTTGCACGTAAAACCTATATCTGTTTTATAGCAGCCGTTCAATAAAATTAGTTATTCTTGAATAGCTTTGGATGAAAAAGAAGCTTCTTTGGTGTTTAAAAATTTAATTTCTTTTTATTAATTCTTTTACTATTCTAAAAATAATAATACTGTTCTACAGTATCGTCATTCTTCGTCATCTTTATTTACATAACGAATTTTAATAACCACTTTTGTTCCCTTATTTACTTTTTTATATTCAAAGCCGATATCACTTTTATAATAATCTTCTAAAAAAGTTAATCGTTCTTATATTGCTTTGGTTGAAAATGAAGCTACTTTAGTATTTGATTTATTTATCTCTTTTGATTTTTCTATTCCAATACCATTATCTATTATCGCACATTTAAAAACTTCACCTTGATAAAAATGTATGCTCACTTTTTTAACCCATCATTATGAAGTAATCCATGTTTAATTGAATTTTCTACAAAAGGCTGAATTATCATAGAAGGTATTTTTATATCTTCCATAGATTCAATTCCTTTTATTTCATACTCAAAATTATCTCTAAACCGAAGTTTTTCTAATTCTAAATATTTTTTTAGCATTGATAATTCAAGATCAAAATCTATGAAACTTTTTTCACTTGTCTTCAAACTCTCCCTCATTAACAAAGAAAATTTTGTTAAATACTTGTATGCTTCTTCCTTGTTATTTGTAAGTATTAAGTTTTGTATTGAGTTTATAGCATTGAATAAAAAGTGTGGATTCATTTGAGCTTTTAGGGCTTTTAGCTGTAAACTAGCCAACTCACTTTTTTTTCTTTCTTCTAACTCTAAAAATGCGTGCATTAACTCTTCTTTATTTAATAGTAATTCTTTTTCATGTTTTTTATTTAATGTTTCAGCATAATTTAAAATCACAAAGGCAGCCACAAATACCGAAAACACTAAGACTGGTACAATTGTATTTTTAGGATAGTGTTCGTAATATAAATTTGGCACAAAATATAACAGAAAACATATTATAAGAATAGCTACATTAATCCACTTTTTATCTACTAATAATAAAGCTATTAAAGGATAAATAAAATAAAAATTCTCAATTAAATTTAATGGTGTAGTATAATTTGCAAACACAAAAGTAACACCTATTATAGACCCCAAAAATAAGACTCTTGCTAATGTGTAACGTTGTTGTTTTTGAAAATAAAAAATAACAGCAATTAAAACATAGGAAACACCATGCATTATTAAACTGCCCTCCAACTTTCTTTTAAAAAGAACATCAAAAATAGTTATTACAGGAATCATTGCAAACCAGGTGAAACAAAATATATTTAAAAGTTTTATCTTTTTATTTTCTTTTGTTCCCTCAGCACATTGTATACCTGTATCCAATATTTTTTTTATAATAGAATTCATTGGATTTTAAAATCTTAAAAAAAAAGGAAAAACACTTTTTTTAAAAAGAATATTCCTGTAATCTATTTTTATTTTTTTCGATAACTTAAATCTTTTTCCTAATTAATCAAATTAGTTTCCAAATGATTGTTTTATCCTTTTGAAAAAGGAATTTTAATAACAACTTTAGTTCCTACAGATACTTTTTCATAAACCACACCAATGTCTGTTTTATAATAATCCCTCAAAAAGGCCAATCTGTCTTTTATTGCTTTTGTAGAAAATGATTCACGGATAATATTACTTTCTTTTTTTATTTTTTTAGCTGCTTCTACCCCTATTCCATTATCAGATACAATACATTTTAAAACACCTTTTTCTTGAGAAAATTCTAAAATTAATTTTTTATCATCTCCTTTCTTATGTAATAAACCATGCTTTAAAGCATTTTCGAGATACGGCTGAATTATCATTGTAGGTATTTTTATATCTTCCATCATAGTATCTCCCTTAATTTCATAAGTAAACTCTCCTCCAAACCTTAGTTTTTCTAGCTCTAAATATTTAATCAACAATTGTAATTCATTATCAAACTGAACAAAACTTTTCTTACTCATATTTAAATTTTCTCTAATTAAAAATGAAAATTTAGTTAAATAATCATAGGCCTGATGCCTCTCTCCTTTTAACACTAAATTTTGAATTGAATTTAAAGCATTAAATGTGAAATGGGGATTCATTTGAGACTGAAGGCTTTCTAATTTAGAAGAAACCAATTGTTTTTGCATTCGTTCTTTTTCCAACAATTGTTTTTGTTTTATCCGTATACTCTTTATCCTATTTGTAAAATAAACCCATACAAATACAAATAACAACAATAAAACACCTACGACAAACCACCATTCTTTATAAAAAGGTGGCTTAATTTTTAATTTAATAGTTTTTAAAGAGGTTTCTTCTTTTCCATTTATTTGAACTGCCTTTAATTGAAAAGTATAAGCTCCCGCTGCCAAGTTATTAAAGGTAACCTGATTAACTCCTTGTGAAATAGAGTTCCAATCTTTTGAAGCACCTAATAGTCTGTATTTATATTCAATGTTATCTTCAGCTAAAAACCCATTAGTATGAAAACTAAACTGAATTTTTTTTGTATCGGAGGCAAGCGTGTAATTTCCTTTTATTGAAACCTGTTTATCTTCAACTGATATCTTAGTAAAATAGAAATCTAAAAGAACAGTATTGGTAAAAACCTTTTTTTTATCTATTTGAAAAACTCCTTTATTAGAACTCAGAAAAACTGTATTATCAAAAATTGAAATATCAGAAATATTAAAAGAACTTAATCCATGCCTCCTTGTTAAATTTCTAAATTCTCCAGTGATTGTATTTAATACCTGCACCCCCTTATTTGTAGAAATCCATAAATAATCTCCATCACTTTTTATAACGCTTGTTAAATTAGAAAGTAACCCATTTTTTTTAGTATAATCAACTTTAGTTCCATCTTCTCTCAAACCAACTATACCGTCCTTAAATGTAGAAAACCAAATTACACCATTATTCGTTTCATCAATATCAGCTGCAAAAATTTTTCTATCTTTAAAAGTTATTATCTTACTTTTTAAGTTAACATCGTATTCTTTTACACCATTAACATACCCTACATAAATCTTTTTACTTTTTTTACTGTAATAGGTAGAATATGATCTTTTAGATCCAATCCTTATATTATGATTTGAGTCATCTACAAAAACAATAGAGGCTGAAGAATAAGCTGCCATAACCACCTTATTTTGATCAATTAGTGAATAATCTTTTACATTACCATTTCTTGGTATTTTTTTATATTCTTCTGACTTTATATTAAAAATAGAGCAATAGGTGCCAAAACTTATTAAAGCTAGCTCTTCAGACAATCCTATAATAGCAAACACTTTTTGATTATCATCTAAGTTAAAATTCTTGTAAGTTCTTTTTTTTATATCAATAATACCTAAATCTCCGTTAGTAGCACCAAACAATATAGTGTTATCTCCTATCCTATCCATAGCGCTTATATTCTTCTTATTCTCATCTAACTCATATTTACTTAAATAAGAATTTGGAACTATAAAAACACCACTTCTAAGTGTAGTATACCAATAATTGTTGTACCTATCTTTTAAAAAACCAGTAATATACTTTCCTTTAAAATTTGTTCTTTTATAAAAAAACTCTCCTTTTTTGTATTCACATACTACTACTCCCTTATTAGTTCCAAACCAAAACTCATTACCCGCATTATAAAAACTTTTTATTGTTGTATCTCCTCTTAAAATACTTGGTAAAACTATCTTTGTGAAAGATCTTCCATTCTTCATCAGCATTCTCCCTTTCTCTAACTCTACACCATCAGCTTGGTAATCAAAAGAATAAATAAAATCTTTATTTTTATGGGTAAAATAATCTGTTAAACCATCTACAGAAATATCATCATTTAATGTGATTTTATCAAAATACTTATCTCCAGAAAGACTATATCTATAGTATTTGGAACTTATTAGAAATAAAGAATCATTACTCCTAAAAACAGAACTTATTAAATCACCTCCACCTTCCAACACATTCATTCTTTTTGTGTCCAACTCTATTTTAGCTACGTACCCAAAGCTAGATGTAATTAAACTGTTCTTATAAAAAAAGAAACTTGCTAATTGACCACTTGCATATTCTTCAATATCTGTGTACAAGTTTAACTTATTATTCTCTACATAAAAATACTGTCCAGAAATGTTATTACACCATACCCTTCCTTTTTTATCTAATTTCAATCCGAAAACTGATAAATCTCTTTTATCAGGATGCGAATAATTTATAAACTCTTTGCCATCATATCGAAAAAGACCTTTATCGGCTGCTAACCAAACAAAACCATCGTTATCTTCGAGAACTCCATAAAATTCAATATCCGGTAAACCATCTTTTTCTGTTAAGTGATTATATACTGGGTGCTGGGTATAGGCTAACTCACTAAAAAAAAATAAAAAAAAATAAAGGCTGATTTTATACATAATGCCTTAAAACTACATTTTTTAAATGTAGTTTAAGCATAACCTCAACATAAATTAAATCAAAACTGTATAAAACAATAAATATCTCATACAGCTTTAAATAACACTACTTTTTAACAAACTTCTTGATTCCTATTTTATCATGGTTAGTTTCTACTTTTATTAAATAAATATCAGGAGATAAATCACTAATATTTATCTATTTTTCTTTCCCCCTTTTACTTCTTGTCCCTGAATACTGTATATTGTGATCTTTTTAATCTGTTCATTTAATCTTAAAGTTAAAACTGTTCCAACTGGATTGGGGTATACAGTAAAATCTTTTAACAATTTTTCATCTTCTATTCTAGCTGTTACTTGACTAAATATGGCCGTAACTGTTTTATCACCATCCATAATAATCGTTAATGGATTCGTAGCTCCTGTAGCATCTGCACTCCAACCATCAAATAGATATCCAGCATTTGGTATAACTATTAATACAATATTGGTTCCGTCATCGTATGTTCCAGCTGTTGGATTTGGATTGGTACTAACCGAACCATTGGTAGCATTAATTGTTAAGGTACGTTGTAGCTTACTATGACCCGCCCTGAATAAAGGCTACATAATTTTAAACATTATGTATAAAAATGACAGAATAACCAGACGTTACATCGAACCCTTCAAATTAAAAATTTTAGCCGAACTTAGTACTGGAAAGTACAATAAGTATCAACTAGGTAAGCGCTATGGAATTGCTCCTACCACCATTAATGAATGGATTAGAAAGTATGACCGTAAAAACCCTATGAATACAAGAGTTATGGTAGAAACTAATGATGAAATATCACGCATCAAAGTACTTCAAAAAGAGATTAAACAACTTAAAAAACTACTTCTTAAAAAAGACTTAGATCAAATGGTTGATGAATCTTACCTTGAAGTTGCAGCCCAAAAATTAGGTTATAAAAATGTATTAGAGCTTAAAAAAAGCTAAATATTTAGCCCTAGTTATTACAGTAGATAAGAACAAAGGATTTGCAGCAATTTCTACCATTTGTGATTGTTTTAATCTCAAAAGAGATGCTTATTATAAATACAAAAACAGCGCTGATAAACCTATGATAATAGAGCAGAAAATCATTCATATTGTTAAAAAAAGACGCAAATCCTTACCTAGAGAAGGAGTTCGAAAGTTGATCAAATCCTTAAACATGGAATTTGAAAAACAAAATCTAAAAGTAGGTAGATATGTACGCTTCCCATTAAATCGAACTGTTTAAAAGTAGAATAATTACCTTAAGAAATAAGCGAGAAACCTTTGCACAAACAACACATAGCACTAAAGCAAAAAACAGCACCTTACGGTGCTGTTTTCTCTTTATATGGTATACTCTTTTTACTACTCTTGCTTTGATTACTCGTAGTCCAAACTCGCAAGGAAACAAGAAATAGCGGCGTCGTGAATTATTTTTTCTTTAACACCAGAAGGAGATAAAAAAACTATAAATCAAAGGCTAAAAGGCTTTTTGCTTATCTAAAGCTTTTACCATCCTTCTCACAATTCTCTTAGCTAGCTGATCGGGCTTCATGTCTGGGCTTTCATTTGTCGCCCTTCCTTCAACCACAGCAACAGGTTTACCAAAGTTATCTTTTTTGGAAAAAATAGTTAAACGCAAACTCATTTCGGTAATATAATTAACACTTTTTGTAGTACTCACAGAACCAGACGAAGCGTTAGATTTATCTTTGTATGTTCCGGACCATCTTGATCTTGTTGAAGAGATAGATCTTTCTCTCTTTTCATTTACTGAAGAATAGGCCGTGGCCGTGGTTCTGCTCATCGTAGCATCCGAAGAATCAATAACTTCAACTACGATTAAGGTTTGGATAGTATTTGTATTTAGGGTACTTGCAAAAGTATCTTCAGATACTTCAGTACCTGGAAGAAAAAGAGAATTATACGATTTTATATTTGCTCCGGCATCAGAGAAGTATTCCAGCGTTTTACTCATCAATTTTGCCTTTGCCTCATCAAATGAAATGAGGGTAGCCCCTTCTATGGAGTGGTAGAGGTCACCGTATTTATAAATTTTGTTACCAATTTTTTCTTGGGCCATCAAAAACGAAGGCAACACTAGTAATACTAATAGTAGACGTTTCATAGAGTGTTGTTTACAAATTAAATTATGTTAAAACCCGCAAATTTTTCAATAAATTTAGGGCGGTCAAAAATAATAAAATTTAGCTAAATACCGAAAAAAAGAAATACTGATTTCAATATGAAAATAATTGGTTTGCAGATAGTTTCATTTTAAATAGATACTGTGCCAATCGGTAATGATAATACCCCGTAACTTCCATTACAACCAAGGTATCTTTAGTCACTTTTTCTAGAAACATTTTAAAACCTACTGCACTGTTTTTAAATTGCAGGTGCCCCTGAATACTGCCATAACAATCAAAAACATCTTTAGGGATGTCTATTCCAAAAGTTTCCATCTATGTATTCATAACAATTGATTTATGAAAGAATACCCTACTGAACTCACAACAAC
>JBELHK010000075.1:0-11149 GCA_042091415.1 Polaribacter sp.
GTATTTCCGAAATTTAGTTCACTATCACTATTTGCACCAGAATCGAAATCATAATCGAAATCATCATAATTTAAAAAAGATTCGATAGATATTTTGTTATTAAATTTATATCCTAATTTTAGTAACGCGTTTTTACCATAAAACCCATCTTCTTCAAATTCAGTAGCGTCACTACTTTTCGCAGCAGACATTCCTTCTAATTTTGATAAGCTTAAAGTTCCTAGAAAATTTAATTTACCAATTGTTCCGTTAACATTAAAATTTTGGTTGTTATCAGCAGAATAACCACTCTGTGTTGTTGCAGTTTTATTTGTTCCTACACTGGTTTCTAAAGAACCTGATATTTTATTTTCTGATGATTTTTTTAATCTGATATTAATTACTGCAGTTGCAGCACCAGAACCATATAATGTTGATGATGCTCCTTTTAAAATTTCAATACTTTCAATTTGACTTACTGCTAATAAACGTAAATCAAATTCTTGGTTTATTGCAGATTGATCTGTTACAGGAACTCCATCAATTAATACCAAAACTTGTCTACTTCTACCTCCTCTAATATAAATACTTCTAGGTTCAGATGCGTTTGTTGCAATACCTCTTATATCGATACCTACAACATTATTTAAAATTTCAATGACATTTTTACCTGCATTTTGTTGCAATTGTTTTTGAGTAATTTTTTGAATTACCTTACCAGTATTTTGTTTTTTCAATTCAAATTTTGTGGCAGTAAAAACCACCTCATCTAATTCTTCAACATCGTTGTTTTTTTGTTGAGAATTTACTTTTTGGCTCAAAAGAACACAAAAAAATACACTTACAATTAAAAATTGTTTTTTCATTTTTTACGATTTAAATAATACATTAAATCAGGTAAATATTTTGTACAGAATTTCTTTAGTACAAAAACTTTTATCCCGAAAGCTTTTTACTCATTTAAATTTTTGGCAGGTCTCCTGACTTGCGTCTTGCAATATACCTTCCCAACTTACGTCAGTGGTTAAAGAATTAATTACAAGCTTATTAGCTTACAGTTGCGGGTACAGTTTTGGTTTTTCACCAAATTCCCTTTTAATTTAATATAAACGGTGTTTACATTAAAACCAAAAATCTTAAACAAAGATAAATTCATTATTTATAATAATCCAATAAAAAGAACAATAAATTTAATATTTTTGAATTTATTATAACTTTTATTTACTTTCATTAAATATTTAATAAGTAAACACATTTTAAAGCTAATAAAGAATCAAAGTTTATGATTAGAATTTACTATTTAATAATTCCTTTTTTATTGTTAATTGTTTCATGCAAAAAAGAAAAACTCGAAAACAAAAAAAAATCTGAAAACACACATAGTTATGTCAAATATGCCAAAGGATTTGATATTATTAAAGATGATGATGTAAAAAAACTAATCATAAAATCAGCATATCAAAATTCAGATGAAGTTTTTGAATATATAATTATCAAAAAGTCTAATTTAAAATCAAATAACCTCAAAAAGAATAGTATTCAAGTTCCTGTTAGGGAAATAGTAGTAACATCGACTACACATATACCTATGATAGAATTATTGAATGAGGAAAAATCAATAGTTGGCTTTCCTTTTACGAGATATGTATCATCTTCAAAAACAAGAAAGCTAATAGATGATGATAAAATTACAGAAATTGGGAGAGAAAATGATTTAAATACAGAGATACTCTTAGATCTAAAACCAGAAGTAATTGTTGGCTATAGTGTAACTGCTGCTAATAAAAGCTTAACAACTTTAAAAAAAGCTGATATACAAGTTGTTTATAATGGCGATTGGCTTGAAGAAACACCTTTAGGAAGAGCTGAATGGATTAAATTTTTTGGCGTTTTATTCGATAAAGAAAAAGAAGCTGACAGCATTTTTAATACAATTGAGAAAGATTACTTGAACGCTAAAAAAATTGCTAAAATATCCAATAAAAAATACTCAGTTTTATCAGGAGCAATTATGAGTAAAGATATTTGGAATCTTCCTGCTGGAAAAAGCTTTGTTGCTAAATTATTAGAGGATGCCAATCTTGATTATTTATGGAGAAATACAGATGGAAAAGGAAGTCTGTCTTTGAGTTTTGAGAGTGTATTTGAAAAAGGGATAAATGCCGATTTCTGGATTGCTCCAGGCTATTTTTCTTCAAAAAAACAAATGATAAATAGTAATAAATTATATTCTAAATTTAATTCTTTTAAGAATAATACAATCTACTCTCCGTCAATAAAAAAAGGTGAAACAGGAGGCGTTATGTACTATGAATTAGCACCTACAAGACCAGATTTAGTATTAAAAGATTTAATTAAAATTACCAATCCAAATTTATTACCTAACTACGAATTAACTTTTTTCGAAAAAATGAAATAAATCATTTTTCACCATTTAATTCTTGCAACCTTTTTTCTCTCATGTATAAGAATAAAGGGAATGTAAATGCAATCGCAACAAGGAAAGTAAGAGGAATCAAAATCCACCAATGTTTAATTTTTAAACGTAATGATTCAGGAATCATAAAAAAGAAAAACGTAATGCAAACAACCGTTAAATCTGCTCCAAAAGATTTTCCTGCAAAATTTAGCTGAGCATCTTGGAAAAACTTTAGAAAAGTTGGTTCCTCCGTTGTTTGAAACCACTGAATATTATAATACCATGTATAACAAATTCCTAGGATAGAAAGCAGTATGTAAAAATGTTTTAATTTCATGAATATTAAAATAATGATTGCTGAGAATCATCTGAATTATCTTTTTTCTTTTTAATTGCTTGTTTTAATAAAGCATCCTTTTTATCTTCTTTGCTATCTAATTCTATAATTGATGCTTTTTCAATTGTAGGAACTTTTAAAGGTAACTTATCTTCAATAATTTCTTCTGCAACAACTTCTACCTCTTCTACCTTTTCTTCTTCAGGTTCATCATAAGGTAAAGATTCTAACAAATTTACTTGCTTAATCTTCTCTGCTGTTAACTGATTCCCTAGAGCTTTGATTCCTTTTATAGATATAAAATCTTCTAAATTGATTTTTTCATTGTCTATACTTCTTTTTGAGTAAACCACCTCTGCTAAAGGCCTATAATCTGTTGCAACAATTTCTAATTGACTTTTTATATGATCTGAAATAAAACTTTCTTCCTTTTCTGTAGTTTCAATTAAAAATCGCTTTATATAATATTTTTCTTTTTCTCCTTCAAAATAAATAGCAGAAATTGGTTTTTTAGGAATCCATTTTTCTAAAGTAATCATATCATTATCAAAATGCATAGCTAAATCTGGCTTAACTGCTTTAACTTTTCCTTTTTGAGTAATAATAAGGAGTTTATCTTCAGCCCTAAATTCTCCTAATAACTCGCCTCTATTATCTACATTTAATCTTTGAACAGCATCATCAAACCATATTTTACGAGGCTTTAAAGTAGATACTCCAGCTTCTTTAAATTCTACTTTTTTGACGGCAAATTTAGTAAGAGTATTTCCGCGAACAGCCCTTCCTTTAACAGCTAAATCAGCAAAATCAATATCCCATTTTAATTTCTTTACGCTGCCAACTGCTTTTAAATGTATTGTTACAACCTCTGCTTCACCATTTGGATTTGCTGAAAAATAATGAACGATTGAACTTTTATTTCCATTTGTTAAATCATATTCTTTATCTCTTGTTATAGCCGTTACTGTAAAACGTTTCATATAACTTGGCCCACCTCTACCATCTCTATAAATCATATTATATACAGTACGTTTATCTTTCTTTTTAAAGACAGCAACATGTATGATATCTTTGCCAACAAAAGTCTTAGAGTCAATTTTTGTTACCATCATTATTCCGTCTTTTCTAAATGTGATGATATCATCAATATCAGAACAATCGCAGATAAACTCATCCTTTTTTAGAGAAGTTCCTATAAAACCTTCTGCTCTATTTACATAGAGTTTTGCGTTATTCATAGCAACTTTAGAAGCAACAATGTCATCAAAAACCTTTATCTCTGTCTTCCTTTCTTTGCCTTTACCAAATTTACTTTTTAAGTTTTTAAAGTAATCAATCGCATAATCAATTAAATTTGCTAGATGATATTTTACGCCTTCAATTTTCTCTTCTAAACTTTCTATGAACTGTTTAGCTTTATCAATATCGAATTTAGAAATCTTTTTAATTCTAATTTCTGTTAAACGAATTATATCTTCTTTTGTAACAGCTCTCTTTAAATGCTTTGTATGTGGTTTTAAACCTTTATCTATTGCTGCAATTACACCATCCCAAGTTTCTTCTTCTTCAATATCTCTATAAATTCTGTTTTCTATAAATATACGCTCTAATGAAGAAAAATGCCATTGCTCTTCTAACTCATCGAGTTGTATCTGAAGCTCTAATTTTAATAAACTAACAGTGTGATCTGTAGAATATTTTAACATTTGTGAAACGCCTATAAACAAAGGCTTATTGTCTTCAATTATACAACACAAAGGAGAAATTGAGCTTTCGCAATTCGTAAAAGCATACAAAGCATCTATGGTTTTATCTGGAGATACATTTGGTGGTAAATGAACTAAAATTTCAACATTCGCTGCTGTATTGTCTTCTATTCTTTTAATTTTTATTTTTCCTTTATCATTAGCCTTTAATATACTATCAATTAAAGATTGTGTTGTTGTTGAAAAAGGGATTTCTGTTATAACTAAAGTTTTCTTATCGAGTTGAGAAATTTTTGCACGAACTCGAACTTTCCCACCTCTTTTACCATCGTTATAATTTGAAAAATCAGCAATACCGCCTGTTAAAAAATCAGGTACAATTCTAAAACTTCTTCCTTTTAAATATTTAATTGATGCATCAATTAACTCATTAAAATTATGAGGTAAAATTTTAGTACTTAAACCAACGGCAATTCCTTCTGCGCCTTGCGCAAGCAATAATGGGAATTTTACAGGTAAATTTATAGGTTCTTTTTTTCGTCCATCATAAGATGCTTGCCATTTTGTTGTTTTTGGATTGAATACAACCTCTAACGCAAAATTTGACAATCTTGCTTCAATATATCTTGATGCCGCAGCTCTATCACCTGTTAAAATATTCCCCCAGTTTCCTTGCATATCGATCAGTAATTCTTTCTGACCAATTTGAACCATAGCATCTGCAATTGAAGCGTCTCCATGAGGGTGATATTGCATTGTATGACCAACGATATTCGCTACCTTATTGTAACGTCCATCATCTAAATCTTTCATAGAATGCATAATTCTACGTTGCACAGGTTTTAAACCATCTAACAAGGCAGGTACAGCTCTTTCTAAAATTACATAAGAAGCATAATCTAAAAACCACTCTTTGTACATTCCTGTAACTTTAGTAATGGTTTCTTCTTGGGCAATATTTGCCTCATTATTTATCAATTCCTCTTCGTGTTCGCTTTCGTTTATTTCTTTGCTCATACTCTAAACTTCCTCAACAATATCTAATTCAACTTTCAAATTTTCTATAATAAACTTCTGTCTATCTGGAGTATTTTTACCCATATAAAATTGTAACATTTGTTCTATTGACATTTCTTTATCTAACATTACAGGATCTAAACGAATATCATCTCCAATAAAATGTACAAATTCATTTGGCGAAATTTCACCTAAACCTTTAAATCTTGTTATCTCTGGTTTACCTCTTAATTTTTCAATGGCATTTCTTTTTTCTTCTTCAGAATAACAATAAAAAGTTTGTTTTTTATCACGAACTCTGAATAAAGGGGTTTCTAAAATATATAAATGACCTTCTTTAATTAATTCAGGGAAAAACTGTAGAAAGAAAGTAATTAATAACAATCGAATATGCATACCATCAACATCTGCGTCTGTTGCTATTACAATATTATTATAACGCAAATCCTCCAAGCCGTCTTCTATATTTAATGCTGCTTGTAAAAGATTAAATTCCTCATTTTCGTAAACAATTTTTTTACTTAATCCATAAGAGTTTAAGGGTTTTCCTTTCAAACTAAAAACAGCTTGTGTATTTACATTACGGGATTTTGTAATAGATCCGGAAGCAGAATCTCCCTCCGTTATAAATAATGTGGTATCTAAATAATTTTCTTTTTTTGTGTCTCCTAAATGGATTCTACAATCTCGCAATTTTTTATTATGTAAACTCGCTTTTTTAGCTCTATCTCTTGCAAGTTTTCGTATTCCTGAGAGTTCTTTTCGCTCCTTTTCTGCTTGTATTATTTTCTTTTGTAGCTTTTCTGCAACATTTGGATTTCTGTGTAAAAAATTATCAAGTTTATTTTTTACAAAATCATTTATATAAGTTCTAACTGTTGGTAGGTCACCTCCCATTTCTGTTGAGCCTAACTTAGTTTTTGTTTGGCTTTCAAAAACAGGCTCCATTACTTTTATTGCTATAGCAGCAATGACTGATTTACGAACGTCTGATGCATCAAAATTCTTACCAAAAAAATCACGAATAGTTTTTACGATCGCTTCTCTAAATGCAGATTGATGTGTACCTCCTTGTGTTGTGTTTTGTCCGTTGACAAAGGAATAATATTCTTCAGAATATTGAGTTTTACTATGAGTAATTGCAACTTCTATATCGTCTCCTTTTAAGTGAATAATAGGATACAACATATCATCAATATTATTATTATCTTCTAATAAATCTTTTAAACCATTTTCAGAAAAAAACTTTTCTCCATTAAAAATTATAGTTAAACCTGGATTTAAATACACATAATTTTTAAGCATTTTAGCAACATACTCATTCCTAAATTTATAATTTTTAAAAATAGTTTCGTCTGGAATAAAAGAAACTTTAGTTCCTTTTCTTCTAGATGTTTCTTCTAAAAAATCTTGATTTTCTAAGTTCCCTTTCGCAAACTCTGCTGAAGCAGATTTCCCTTCCCTTGAAGACTCAACTCTAAAATAAGCTGATAATGCATTTACTGCTTTTGTACCTACACCATTTAAACCAACTGATTTTTTAAATGCTTTAGAATCGTATTTACCACCAGTATTCATTTTTGAGACAACGTCTACAACTTTTCCTAAAGGAATTCCTCGTCCATAATCGCGAACTGTAACCTTATTACCTTGAATAGATATTTCGATAGTTTTACCAGCTCCCATTACGAATTCATCTATAGAATTATCTAGAACTTCTTTAACAAGAATATAAATTCCATCATCTGCCGAAGAACCATCACCTAATTTTCCTATATACATTCCAGGACGCATTCTAATGTGTTCTTTCCAGTCTAATGATCTAATATTATCTTCTGTATATTTAGTTTCTTGACTCATGTAAAAGCTTACTATTATTAGGTTTGAAGTACTTGCTAATATAGAATTAACCTTCTAAAAATGAAATACTGTTCTTGAGAAGTTATTAACAGGATTTCAACTTAAATCAACTATAAAAAACACAAAAAAAAACAATATGTTATATTCTTATACAAATGATTAAAAAATACACATTTTAATTACTTTTGATTAAAATTAAATAAATTAATCGTGGATAGAACACAACTTTTAGATTTAGCAAATAAATATGGAAGCCCTTTATATGTTTATGATACAGAGAAAATCACCTCTCAATATAATAGATTAACAAATGCTTTTAGTAATGTCGAAAATTTAAAATTAAATTATGCTGTAAAGGCTTTATCTAATATCAATATTTTAAAATTTTTTAAAAATCTAGGGGCAGGTTTAGACACTGTTTCAATTCAAGAAGTTCAATTAGGACTTACAACTGGAATTGATCCTCAAGATATTATTTTTACTCCAAATGGTGTTTCTCTAAAGGAAATTGAAGAGGTAGCAAAAATGGGAGTTCAAATAAATATAGATAATCTTTCTATTTTAGAATTATTTGGTCAAAAACATCCGGAAATACCTGTTTGTATTAGAATAAATCCACATATTATGGCAGGTGGAAATTCTAAAATATCTGTAGGACACATAGATTCTAAATTTGGGATATCAATACACCAAGTACCACATATTAAAAGAGTTGTAGAAAATACCGGAATGAACATTAACGGAATTCACATGCATACAGGTTCTGATATTTTAGATATAGATACTTTTTTACGTGCCACAGAAATTCTATTTGATGTTGCAAAACAATTCGATAATATAGATTTTATAGATTTTGGTAGCGGATTTAAAGTTCCTTATAAAGAAGGTGATATTTCAACTGATATTGAACAATTGGGAGTTCAACTTTCTGAAAGATTTAATGAGTTTTGTAATGAATATGGAAAAAAATTAACCTTAATGTTCGAACCAGGTAAATTTTTAGTCTCAGAAGCAGGTGTATTCTTAGCAAAAGTAAATGTTGTAAAGCAAACAACCTCAACAGTTTTTGCTCACGTAGACTCTGGATTTAATCATTTGGTAAGACCAATGATGTATAATTCTTATCATCATATAACAAACATTTCAAATCCTGAAGGAAGAGACAGGTATTACTCTGTTGTTGGCTATATCTGTGAAACTGATACCTTTGGCTCTAATAGAAGAATTTCTGAAATTTCTGAAGAAGATATTTTATGTTTCCACAATGCTGGTGCGTATTGTTACTCAATGGCTTCTAATTACAACTCTAGATATTTACCTGCTGAAGTAATGTTGGTTGATGGAAAAGATTATTTGATTAGAAAAAGACAAACAATTGAAGATATTCTTCATAATCAACAAGTTGTAGAATTACCAGTCAAAAAAGAAATTAAAGAGGAAGTCTCTATTTAAATATTAAAAATAATAAATTACTTTTAGCCACAATTTCAAATGAATTTGTGGCTATTTTTATTTATTAAATTATGGAATTAAGACGCTCAACAACAAACGATATCGAAAGAATATTGGAAATCATTAATGATGCAAAGGCTTTATTAAAATCTTTGAATATCGATCAATGGCAAAATGGATATCCAAATAAAGAACAAATAGAAAATGACATCCAAAATAATGAAAGTTATGTTGTTATAAATGATGAAAATCAAATTATGGCCACAACAATGTTTACAACAAGACCTGAACCCACTTATAAAAATCTCGAAAATGGCACTTGGATAATTGATGAGTCTTCTCCTTATGGAGTTATTCATAGATTAGCAATGGCAAAAGAATATAGGGGCTTTGGAATTGCTAAATTTATATTCAAAGAATTACATCAAAAATTGAGACTTCAAAATATTAAAAGTTTAAAGATTGATACACATGAAGATAATTTAGGAATGCAATCTTTGATAAAAAATCTAGGATATAAATATTGTGGAGTTATTTACACTAGTTACGGAGCAAAACGTTTAGCTTTTGAGAAAACTATAGAATAATAATGTAATTTAAAACTATATTAGCAACCTCATAAAAATAACTTTATGAGGTTATTTTTTGATTCGATTTTACAAAAACAAAAATGCAACTACTCTCCTACTTACAACAACAAACACAATTATCAGAAAACTCTATAAAGAACACTATTTCTTTATTAAATGATGATGCTACAATTCCTTTTATAAGCAGATATAGAAAGGAAATGACAGGTAATTTAGATGAAATTGAAATTGGAGAAATTCTAAAATTCAAAGAACTTTTTGAAACAATTCAAAAGCGTAAAAAAGCTATTTTAAAGTCGTTAGAAGAACAAAATATTCTAACCTCTGAACTAACTCAAAAAATAAATAATTCTAAGGATTTAGTTGCGTTAGAAGACCTATACTTTCCATTCAAAAAGAAACGAAAAACTAAAGCAGAGACAGCACGTTTACAAGGTTTAGAACCTTTGGCAAAAATGATTATGAGTCAACGTGTAAATGACCTAGAATACACCGCTTTTAAATATACTTCAAATGAAATTGAAACAGTAGAACAAGCTCTAGAAGGTGCTCGTTTTATTATTGCTGAATGGATAAATGAAAGAATTGATATTAGAAATACGATTCGCTATCAAATTGAACGTTTTGGCAGAATTTCATCAAAAATTATAAAAACAAAAAAGGATGATGAGAAAGCACAAAAATTTAAAGATTATTTTGATTGGGAAGAATCTTTAAACAGAATTCCATCACACAGATTATTAGCCATTTTAAGAGCTGAAAAAGAAAGTTTTCTTCGAGTTAAAATTGACATTGATAAAGAAAGAGTACTTCAAAAAATGGAAGATAAAATTATTCGTTCACAAAACGAATGTTCATCACAAATAAAATTAGCAATTCAAGATACTTTTAAACGCTTGTTATTTCCTTCTTTATCAAATGAAGCATTATCTATTGCTAAAGAAAAAGCTGATGATGAAGCTATCAATGTTTTTTCGAAAAACCTAAAGCAATTATTATTAGGTGCTCCTTTAGGTGAAAAACGAGTGTTAGCTATTGATCCTGGTTTTAGATCTGGATGTAAAATAGTCTGTTTAAATGAACAAGGAGATTTACAACACAACGAAACTATTTTTCCACATGCTCCTCAAAATCAATCTTTTGATGCAATTAAAAAAATTAGTTCTTTAACAGAAGCATATAAAATTGAAGCCATCGCTATTGGAAATGGAACTGCTTCAAGAGAAACTGAACAACTCATCAAAAAAACACATTTCAAGCAAAATATTGATGTTTTTGTTGTTAGTGAAGCTGGAGCTTCTATTTATTCTGCTTCAAAAATAGCTAGAGATGAATTTCCTAATTACGATGTTACTGTTCGTGGAGCTGTTTCTATCGGAAGAAGACTTCAAGATCCTTTAGCAGAATTGGTAAAGATTGATGCTAAATCGATTGGAGTTGGGCAATATCAACATGATGTGGATCAAAGTAAACTCAAAAAATCTCTTGATACAACTGTAGAAAGTTGTGTAAATAAAGTTGGGGTAAATATCAATACCGCAAGTAAACCTTTATTGAGTTATGTTTCCGGAATTGGGCCAAAACTTGCAGAAAATATTGTAAATCATAGAAGTGATAATGGGCCTTTTTCATCAAGAAGTGAAATTAAAAAAGTAGCGCGTTTAGGAGGAAAAGCTTATGAACAAGCTGCTGGTTTTTTAAGAATTAAAAATGCAAAAAATCCTTTAGATGATTCTGGAGTTCACCCTGAAAGTTATACTTTGGTTGATAAAATAGCCAAAGACTCAAA
>JBELHK010000076.1:0-10916 GCA_042091415.1 Polaribacter sp.
TATTAGTTGTTTTCTTTCATAAATCATTACTACAAGTTGTTCAAGTTCAAATTATAGCAATGATTCTGTTATTTATTGTTCAGTTAAGCTATTTCTTTATTTCTAATAAAAATGAATTAAAAAATCTAAACATAAATCGTGTTTAACCAAACATAACTGCAGTTAATCGTAGTTTTTACTAAATAGAAAAGTTTTAAATGATATTTGTCTATCATAAAAAATAAACTTATGAAATTAGCATTTGTAACATCTTATCCCCCAAGTAAGGTAACGTTGAATGAGTATGCTTTTCATTTAGTAAAAAGTTTTAGAAAACAAAATGAACTTACAGAACTTATCTTATTAACAGATAGAACCTCTAAAGCAAAAGATTTGAATTTTGAAGAAGAAGGTTGTAAAGTAACGGTAAAAGAATGTTGGAGTTTTAATAGTTATAAAAATATATTTTCAATATTAAAGGCAATAAACCAAGTAAAACCAGATGCAATTTTATTTAACTTACAATTTATGAAGTTTGGTGATAATAAGCTACCAGCTGCTCTCGGTTTGTGTTTACCATTAATTTGTAAAATAAAAGAAATACCAACCATTGTTTTATTACATAATATATTAGAGCTAGTAGATTTAAAAAAAGCAGGATTTACATCAAATAATACTTTAGAATATTTATATAATTATATTGGCACAAAACTGACTCAATTAATTTTGAAAGTAGATTTAGTTGCTGTTACTATGAATAAGTATGCAACCACATTGTCAAATAAATATAAGTGTAAAAATGTAAAAGTAATTCCGCATGGAACTTTTGAGTTACCACCAAAACCTTCGCCTAAATTGATTCATGATCCTTTAAAAATAATGACTTTTGGTAAGTTTGGGACTTATAAAAAAGTAGAATATTTAATTGAAGCTGTTGAAATTGTACGAAAAAGAACAAATAAGGTTTTAGAAATTGTTATTGCAGGTACAGATAACCCTAATGCTTTAGGTTATTTAGACAATGTAAAAGAAAAATACAGTAATATTAAAAACGTAACTTTTACAGGTTATGTTCACGAGGAGGATGTTGAAAAAATCTTTAATGATAGTGCTGTTGTCGTTTTTCCTTATACATCAACAACAGGAAGTTCTGGGGTTTTGCATCAAGCAGGAAGTTATGGTAAAGCTGTAATTATGCCAAACTTAGGAGATCTTTCTATTCTAATTGATGAAGAAGGTTATAGGGCTGAATTTTTTGAGCCAGAAAATATAGAGAGTTTGGCAGATGCAATAGAAAACGTTGTAATACATGATGCATATAGAAATGATTTAGGAGAAGCGAATTATAAAGCTGCAACAGCTTTTCCTATGGAAAGAATTACAAAAATGTACTTGAATGAATTTAGTAAAATCATTCAAAAAAAAAGTATCAACAAAACCATTAGTAAACCTTCTATTATCTAGAAATATATTTGAATGATGGTTTCTTTCTCCCTTTCGAATCAATAAAACCAAATTTCTTTTGAGGAGCTCTTCTCCAAGGAAGACTACCAACAATATTTGATGGAATATATTCAAAATCATATAAAGTCCAAGCCATAAAAGACATGTTATTTCTAGACAAAATCTTTTGAATTTCTTCATGATATTTTGCTTGTTTATTTTTTGAGCTAGCAAAAGGTTTCCAAAACCCTGAATATGAAGACAAGCCAAACTCTGTTAAAACTATTCTTTTCGAATTTACTTTACTTTTTAAATCTTTATACTTTTTTTCTAATGTTTTAAGTTCATCATAATAATGGAAACTAATAAAATCTATTTTGTCGCTTAGTAAGTACGCACTTTCAATATTAGACCAACCAATAGTTACAGGGTGATTTGAATCTAATTTTTTAACAATAATTGATAAATGTTCTAGCCAAGCTAAAACATTTTGTTTGCCTCTAGATTCAAAATCTAGGTTAGGTTCGTTTTTTAAATCCCAAGCAAGAAGCGCATTATGATTTTTAAATTTAGTAACAATAGTTTCAGCATGTCTATGATTTAATGTCCAATCTAAAACATTATAATTTCCATAAAGGTCGAATAAAGTAATGACTACTTTAAGCTCGTTTTTTTCAGCCAAATCTAAAAGTGTATTTAATTTTTCTAGCTTTTCATTTTTAACTTTTGCTTTTCCAAAATCTTCATAAGGAATAAATATTCTTATGGAGTTTAATCCTGCATTTTTAATCAATTTAAAATCTGCATCAATTATTTTAGAGTCAAATTGATCTCCAAAAGTATTCCAAGGAGTTTTTTGAGGGTAATAATTAATACCCTTTATATTCAAGCTATCGATATTTACAAAACTTTCTATTTTTTCTGGATTAGTAACATTTTCTTTTACTTTGTGTCTAATCCTCCAAAAACCATCTTCTAGCAATAGCATAACTTTATAATCGGATAATTCTCTTGTATCAAATTGAAAATTTTCTTTTTTGTAAACACTTTTATACTCTAAAACATTTTTGTCTTCTAAAACAATTAATTGACCATCTTCACTAAAGAAAAGTACATCAAGATTATGCGAAATAGTTGTACCATCAATAGTGATATTTTGTTTTTTGTTAAATTCTAAATTATTGTAAATTTTTTTTCTGCTGTTTTTAGTGTAGTAATCTTTTAAGCCATTTTTGGTATTTGAATTCTGAGAAGTATGCAACACATACCATGCGTCTAAATAATCATTCTCTAGATTTTTTAAAGTTTCATCATCCATTACTCTTCCAATATTTCCATCTTCTTTCCAATTAATTTTTGGTAAATATTGTTCTATCTTTTTTACTTCTAAATGAAGCATTTTACTTCTGTCTGCACCTGTATTTAAATAGGAGTAAAGAGAACTAATTAAAAATAATAGTATAGATATAGCAATAATGTAAAGCAGAAAATAGATAAAGCGAATTATATGTTTGCTTGTTTTTACCATAATTTTAATAATTCAAAGGATTTAGAAATACCAGCGGAGGAAATAATTACATCATAATTACCATTTGGATATAAATTTTCATCTAACATAAAAGTCACATAGCCACTTTTAGATGTTTTAACAATTTCATTTAACTGTATATTATCTTTTTTTATTGTTAGTTTCACTCGAAGACCATCAGGAATCATTTGATTAAAGAAACTTTTTAAAGGGCCAACTTTAAGAGTTCTGTTATTATTATCAAACACAACATTAATTTCTCTCATAACTTGTTTAAAAGAAACTTTTAATATGTTACTTTCTGAAAAACCAATAATATAGGCTTTAATTTGCCATTCTTCTTTTTTTTCAGGATGAACTAAAATTCCTTTAGCGATTCCATTTATAGTACTACCCGAAGTTCTGATAATATTTCCTTCTTTGTTTTTTATGTAAAATAACACATAGGTTCCGTCACTTACTATATTGTCAAATTTATCTTTTATTACAGAAGTTGTAAATGTTATTATTTGATTTCCATCAGCATAATCATGATTTCTTTCGTAATTAATAGTAAAGTTTAAGGCATTATTAGGTCTAATATTTACATCAAATTCATTGGAATTTAATCCTTTTGCTTCTGATGAAATGATCATTCGACCTCTTTTATTGGGAGAGAATATATTTTTATGAGCAAATAAGTGTTCTGTTTTTTCTAAGACGATATTTTCTGATTTTAAAAACTGAGTTTTTATAAAAACCTCTGTACTATCTTTTAAAGGATTATCTAAACTATCTGTGGGAATAATAACTAGCATTGAAAAGTCTTTACCTCCTGATATTATACTTGGAGGCCCTAAATAAGTCTCCATTAAAGTTGGTTTTTCTTGAGGATGAATAGTTATTTTTCCATTTTTTATATTTTTACTACCCACAAGTTTCCAGTTTAAAATTCCTCTTATATTACTTAAGTATTCAGGTACAATAAATTTATAAGTATTATTAGACACAATTGGTTCTATTACTGAAGTGCCATAACTATTTGAAACATATAATTGTAGATTCTTTTTTGAAACAGAAGAGAACTTTAAGTTTATTTTATCTCCGGCTTTATATATAGAATTTTTATTGATAAGTTTTATACCATCATCATTTTGACTGAATGTAGATTGTAATACAGCAAATAGAAAAAATAAGAAGTAAAAAAATATTCTAAACATTAATTGGGGTTTCCTATGTATGAATTTAATTCAATTTTAATAAATTTAAATAATTTATCGTTATCAATACTCTGTAATTCGTTGTGATAGTGATTTTTAATCCGATTTGTTAAAATTTTATCAGAGATACTATTATTTGGTAAACCATTTACATAACAATTACTCATGTCTGTATTGATAATTTTTATTTCCTTATTTTTTAGTATTGGATAAGTAAAATATAGTTTTCTCTGTTGCTTAATACCATCATTTAAGATTAAGGTTTCTACCCATAATATCTCTTTTTTGTCATTGTAGTAAGTTACCAAAAGTTGGGGGATTGTAATTTCTTGAACACCACTATTAAAAAGAGTTCCTTTTATTGTACTTTTTTGTTTATTCAAATCACTAATAGTAATTCGTTTAAACAAATCTGAATTTGTTACATTTCCTTCAGCTTGAAGATTAAACTTTGTGGGTTGTTCATTTAATGCTATTGGTGTAAATTCATCAGGATTAAATGTGTTTGGTATTGATTCTTTAGTTTTAGACCATGCAATTCCTTCAAAATTAATTCTAAAGGAGCTAATTTCTTTAGGCATTAGTTTGTGTTTTATTGCTGTTTTAGCATTGTAAGAAGCTAACTCTTTGTTTTTATCATTATATAAAGTTCCTTTTATAACAATATCTGCAGGGACATTATCTATATTTTGTATTTCTCCAATAATGCTATAACTAGAATTTAATTTCACAAGTTTTGCATTAAGAATTTCTAAAATTGGTTGTTTCAAAACATCTTCATGGTAAGTTTGCTCAGTTGTAACTCTTCTTCTTCCTTGATTAAAATAATTGTTTTCGCTTAGTGAGTAGAATTGATCTGGCGCTAAGTCTGTATCTAATTCATCCTTTTTAATAAACCATTTACCATTTCTGTTAACTGTAGTGACATAGTCTGTTTTAACTACTTTTTTTAGTGGTGTTATCCATTTTGTTGTCACTTTTAAATTAGCTATTTTTTTTGTTTTTTGAATAGTTTTGATATCAATTGAATCTAATTTTGAATATGAACTTATTAGACCATCTGTAACCAAAACCTCTAACATAAACTGTGATAATTTTATATTTTGATAAGGATCAATTAAACTAAAACTTTTTTCAAAATTTTTGTAATCTAAAGCATCATAATATGCGATTATTACATTTTTAGGAGATATTTGTGAATCATTTTTAATGATAAAGTTGTAAAAACCAAAAGAAATAAAAATTAATAGTATTAATCCCCAAATATGTAAAATATAAGATATTGATGAAAATTTATTCTTATAATCGTTGTATTTTAAATATTGAGGGAGAGAAGTTTTTTTTGATTTTAAAAACCTATAAAAAAGAGGTTTTATATTAACTAGAAAAGCAATTAGCATAGTTAGAAACGGAATTATACCCCAAGATATTTTTTGCCATAAGTCTATTTCTTCTTTTGGTAATATGTCAGAAAGAGGAGGCACATTAATTTTCTCCCAAATCATAATTCCGTCTTCTAAAGATTTTACTCTATGCCATCCACAGAAATATAAAATAGGATCATAGAACTTATCATTAGAAAAGATAAATTTTAAATTATATTTTTCAGGTACTGTTAAAAATTGTTGAAGTGAACCAATACCTGCAACCCCTTGATATTTTGCGCTTTCTAATCTTTCTACAGGCCTTGTAGTTAATTCAGGAAGTCTTCTTGCAGAATGATAATTACCGTCTACTGTTAAAGCCTGAGTTTGTGAAGATAACCAAGCCATTTGATCGCCAAATCCTAAGGTTAAAAACCTCCACTTATAATGTTGATCTTGATTTAAGAAATTAACAATAGGAAGTGTTTTTATTTTTTCAGGTTGTAAGGGTCTAAAATAACCAAGACTTACGGTAAAAATGGATGTAAATAAAAATATTATTATGATAACCGAACCTATTAATCTATGATATACTTTACCAAATTTATTGACAATAAATGTTTTTAGATCACCTTTTATAAAATGATAGGCTAATTCTCCTAAAAGAGGAAGAGCCATTATAGATGCCCAAAATGTAAATCTATCTAAAGTTAATATTTCAAAAGCATTTTTACCTAGTATTAATTTGGTTATTGGGGTTGTACTACCAGTACCAAGTATCATTAACATCGTAAATGATATCCCAAAGAATATAAATCTTTTACTAAAATACCTATAAAAAAAGTAAGGCAAAAAAAGCAATAAAATCCCCCAAGGAATTAAAAAGAAAATCAAACCTGAAGAAGCTACCTCAAAAAAATTATCTCTAGAACCATGAGGAATTGGAACTTGAGTAATGGGGTTGTTTTTAGAGTTAATCCAATACGGAAGAATACAAACGATTATTAAAATAAGTGCTGAAATTCCAAAAGTTAAGTTTCTTTTTAATTGATTCAAGAAAACTTTAAAAAACAAGCCTATTTTAATGTTCTTATATGATTTAGTTTCATCGTAGCAAATGTCTAAAATAACAGTTCCTATTAATGGTACAATAAAAAAAATCATCCCAAAAATAGAAGTAACATGGTGAGATGTTACAGTTACAGCTATTAATGATAAAGAAGTTGCTAAATATTTATATTTCCCTGATTTTAACCAAAGATAAATTTCTGGTAAAGCATGTAATAAAATAGCAATGCCTAAAATACTTGGTAGTTGACCAAATAAATGAAGAGTTTCTAAGAATGATGATGAGAAGATTGCTAAAATTGCGGAATAACCTGCCGCATTTTTATGAGAAGTTATCAATAAAGAAAATCTAAAAACGCCTGTTATAAATAAGATAATTATAATAAGAGTTAATACAAATAGACCAAATTTTAATCCTCCTAATAAAGATAATGCAGCAATTGACTGATGCACTAGAGGAGGATAACTAAGTGTTGTAAAACCAGTATACCATTTGTAGTTCCAAGGTTCAAACCAGTTATTAGTATAATGTTCTGCAAAAAATAAATGAATTAAGGCATCGTAAGTTTTTTCAAGAGTAAAAAACATACAAGTTCCATGAAAGACTAATCCAATAATAATGGCAAGAACTAAAAGTTTGTTTCCTCTTACTTTCATAGTAAAAAATCGTTAGTTAAATATAAAGTTTTAAAGTAAAAACCATATTTTATTGAACAATACTAAATGGTAGCTCGTCTAAATAAATATAGCTTTTGTCTTTGTTTAATCAAAATAATAAACAACAGATGTAATTTTAAGATGTATTTAATAATGTTTTTAAAACCTCTATTATGAAAATATTATCGATAGATGATCAAAAGTTAGTTTTGATTCCTTTAGAAAATAGATTAAAAAAAATAGGTTATGATGTTGTAACTGCAACTTCTGTTAGTGAGGGAATTAATCAATTTGAAAACTTCAATCCAGATTTGGTAATTGTTGATATTAATATGCCTGAGGCTTCAGGTATTGACCTTGTAAAATATATAAGAGAAGAAAAGAAATTAAATACACCAATAATGATTTTATCTGGTAATACAAGCAATGAAATTATAAGTAAAGCGTTTGAGTTGGGTGTAGATGACTATATGAAAAAACCCTTAAGTTTAAATGAAGTTTACCTAAGAACCAAAAGGTTGATTGGAGCTCCAAACAAAATTATAAATAGAAAAAAATTTAAAAATAGAATAATAGAAAAAAGATGTGTTGGTGTCGTAATTCCTTGTTATAATGAGGAAAAGAGATTGTTAAGTAATGAGTTTTTAAGTTTTATTGAAAAACATTCTGGATATCATCTTTGTTTTGTAAATGATGGTAGTACAGATAATACTCTTAATGCTTTGAAAGATTTACGAAAAGGAAAAGAAGACTACATTACTGTTTATAATTGTAAAAATAATGGTGGTAAAGCAGAAGCAGTAAGAAAAGGTATGTTATATATGTCTAAATTTCAAGATTTAGATTATATAGGTTTTTTAGATGCTGATTTATCAACAGATTTAGCAGATTTTGATGGTTTAGTTACAACAATTGAAAATTCTAATTATAAAATAGTTAGTGGGTCAAGAATAGAAAGAATGGGTGCAAATATTAGCAAAGAATCAGGTAGAAAAATTATTAGTTTATCTATAAATTATTTTATCAGAAAAATTCTTTCATTAGATTTTAATGATACACAATGTGGTGCTAAAATTTTTCATAAAGACATTATAAAAGTTTCTTTTAAAGATAAATTTATTACCAAATGGATTTTTGATGTAGAAATTTTTAAAAGAATTATAAACGAATTTGGTTTAAAAAAGGCAAAAAAAATATTATGTGAAAAGCCTTTAAAAAGATGGATCCATGTAGATGATTCTAAACTTTCTATTAAAGATTCTTTAAAAATAATTTTTCAATTGATTCAAATTTCATGGTCTTACAGAAGAAAAAAGATAATTAAAAAAACTACAAAAATAAAGAGTGAAGTCAACAATGATGTTTTATTAACTTAATTTTATATAAATGAATTCAGGAGTTATAATTGTTTTTTCAAAAAATACTACAAATTTAAATCTCCCCAAAATTTTAGACTTTATAGATAAGTATAAATGTAAAATTTGTTTAGTTAATAACAGCAATGATGAAAAAATTTTACAAGAGTTAAGAAAAATTGAATTTGAAAGAAAAAATATTTTTCTATTAAACTTGCGGAAACCTAAAAAAATTAAAACTGTTGTTAAACTTGCTACTAGGTTGCTAAATAGTAGTTTTGAGTTTAGTTTTATCGTTTTTTTAGAATCTAATGACTTAAAAAAACTTGATAAATTAGATCAAAAATTAATTAAAATCACTAAAGATAGAGACAGTTACAAGTCTTTTTCAAACAGAAGTAAAAGAGATATTTTCAGCCATGTCTTTTCGATCAATGATGTAATTGGCTCACTAACCTAAATTTTATTTTCCAATACAGAAATTTGAGAATATATGACCTAAAATATCTTTATCTACATCATAATTTCCTGTAATAGTTCCTAAATGTCTAAGACATTCTCTAATGTCTATTGAAAATAAATCTGTAGAAATTTCTAAATCAATACCTTGCTGCACGGAATTTATTGCAACTAAAGCATTGTTTAAAGCTTCAAAATGACGAGAATTTGTAACAATAGTTTCGTTATTACTTAAAGCACCTATGTTAACTAAAGAAGTTAACTCTTCCTTAAGCTCATCAACACCTTGTTTATTTTTTGCAGACAATAAAATTAAATTATCGATATCCATTCTTAAATTATCGATATCTGAATCTGAAATCGTATCAACTTTATTAGCAACTACAAGTAGCCTTTTATTAGGAAAACGACTTTTTATCGATTCAATTTCGCTTAAAAATGAAGTTTTAGAAATATTGTATTTATTTGCATCAATTAAAAAAATAATTAATTGTGCATTTTCCGCTTTTTCATAGGCTTTTTTTATACCAATACTTTCAACTAAGTCTTCAGTTTCTCTAATTCCAGCAGTATCAATAAATCTAAAAATGACTCCATTAATACTAATTTCATCTTCTATAGCATCTCTTGTAGTACCTGCTATATCTGAAACAATTGCTTTTTCTTCATTTAATAAGGTGTTCAGTAAAGTAGATTTTCCAACATTAGGCTCACCTATAATTGCAACCGGAATTCCATTTTTCATAGCATTTCCAAAAGCAAATGAATCTATTAGCTTTTTTAAAACTTGACTTATTTTTAATACTAATTCCTTAAATTTTGTTCTATCTGCAAACTCAACATCTTCCCCAGAAAAATCTAGTTCTAGCTCAATTAAAGCAGCGAAATCTAATAATTGATTTCGTAATTCTTTTAATTCATTTGTAATTCCCCCTCGCATTTGCTGAATTGCAATTTGATGGCTAGCGACTGAATTTGATGCGATTACATCGGCTACAGCTTCAGCTTGAGATAAATCCATTTTATTATTTAAAAAAGCACGCATTGTAAATTCTCCATTATCAGCCATTCTACAACCGTTTTCTAGAAATAATTTTAAAATTTCTTGCTGAATAAAGGTAGATCCATGGCAAGAAATTTCAACAACATTTTCACCTGTATATGATTTTGGGTTTTTAAAAATAGACACTAAAACTTCATCTATAATAACGTCTTTATTAGTTATATGCCCTAAATGAATTGTATGTGTTTTTTGATTCTTTAATTTTTTATTTTTATGAATTGATGTAAAAAAAGAATCTACAATATCAATAGAATTTTTACCCGAGAGTCTAATAATAGATATTGCTCCAACTCCAGAAGGTGTTGCTAATGCAATAATAGTATCGTTTTTTATCATTTTGTAAAAATACATAAAGATTATATAGAAATAAAAAGCATACGTTAATCGCTGTTATATTTTTTTAAAATTATATTTATTAATGTCTTTTCTATTTATCAATTTTTGTAACAATATGAAATTTAAAGCGTCAAATATTTAGAAAGTTAAATTTATGATGAAAGAAGATAAGCAATTGTTAGTTGTAACACATTTAAGTCAATTATTAGACTTTGTTTCGGGTATTGGTGGTTTTGTAGTTCCTTTAATTATATGGATTGTAAAGAGAGATGAAATTAGAGGCATGAATGAAACAGGAAAATCAATCTTAAACTTTAGAATATCAATGTTTATTTATGCTATTGTTTGTATACCTCTAATTTTATTTTTTGGTTTGGGAATTTTAGGTTTAATTATTTTAGTTTTCTTTTATTTAATATTTCCTATTTCAAACGCAATTAAAGTAAGTAATGGAGAAGAACCTAA
>JBELHK010000077.1:0-5710 GCA_042091415.1 Polaribacter sp.
ATGTAATCTTTAGCTTTGTCACTTAGGGTTAAAGTATAGCCTAAATCTGATATTCTTTTTAATAATTTATCTAATTCGATATCTATAATTGAATGAATGTCTTCGCGTTCAAGTGCATTAAATACAATAACATCATCAATTCTATTTAAAAATTCAGGAGCAAATGATTTTTTAAGAGCTCCTTCAATAACAGATTTTGCATGAGCATCTGCTTGTTCTTTTTTAGAAGATGTACCAAAACCAACTCCGCCTCCAAAATCTTTCAATTGACGAGCACCAATATTAGAAGTCATTATAATAATTGTATTTCTAAAATTGATTTTTCTTCCTAAACTATCAGTAATATAACCGTCATCTAAAATTTGTAACAACATGTTAAAGACATCAGGATGCGCTTTTTCAATTTCATCTAATAAAATTACAGAATAAGGTTTTCTTCTAACTTTTTCTGTTAGTTGTCCGCCTTCTTCATAACCAACATAACCTGGAGGCGCTCCAATTAAACGAGATATTGCAAATTTTTCCATGTATTCACTCATATCTATTCTAATTAAAGAATCTTCAGAATCAAATAACTCTTTTGCCAATACTTTTGCTAGTTGAGTTTTACCCACTCCTGTTTGTCCAAGAAAAATAAAAGATCCAATCGGCTTGTTAGGATCTTTTAGACCTACTCTGTTACGTTGTATTGCCTTTACAACTTTTGAAACTGCAATATCTTGGCCGATAACTTTACCTTTAATTAAGGTTGGCAATTCATGCAATCTATGGCTTTCAGCTTCAGCAACTCTATTTACAGGAATTCCGGTCATCATTGACACAACTTCAGCAACATTATCTTCAGTGACAACTTCTCGGTTAAGTTTTGAATCATCCTCCCATTGTTTTTGGGCTGAGTTTAAAGCAGCTTCAATATTTTTTTCATCATCACGTAATTTTGCAGCCTCTTCGTATTTTTGTCCGTTAACCGCTTTTGTTTTACGTTCTCGTATAACCTCTAACTGATTTTCTAGTTCTAAAACCTGTTTAGGAACTACAATATTAGTAATATGAATTCTAGAACCAGCTTCGTCTAAAGCGTCAATTGCTTTGTCGGGTAAATACCTGTCAGTCATATATCTATCAGTTAGTTTTACACAAGCATCAATTGCATTGTCTGTAAACTCTACATTATGATGTTCTTCATATTTAGTTTTAATATTATGTAAAATTTGAACTGTTTCTTCAACTGATGTTGGGTCTACAATTACTTTTTGAAAACGACGTTCAAGAGCACCGTCTTTTTCTATGTTTGTTCTATATTCGTCAAGTGTAGTTGCACCAATACATTGAATTTCTCCTCTTGCTAAAGCTGGTTTTAACATATTTGAAGCGTCTAAAGACCCTGTTGCTCCTCCAGCACCAACAATTGTATGAATTTCATCAATAAAAAGGATGATATCTTCGTTTTTTTCAAGTTCATTCATTAACGCTTTCATTCTTTCTTCAAACTGTCCTCTATATTTGGTTCCTGCAACTAGGCTCGCTAAATCTAGAGAAACAATTCGCTTATCAAACAAAATTCTTGATACTTTTCTGTCAACAATTCTTAAGGCTAAGCCTTCTGCAATGGCAGATTTTCCAACACCTGGTTCACCAATAAGCATTGGGTTGTTTTTCTTCCTTCTGCTCAGTATTTGAGAAACACGTTCAATTTCTTTTTGTCTACCAACAACAGGGTCTAATTTATCTAATTCAGCAAGAGCTGTTAAATCTCTTCCAAAATTGTCTAAAACCGGAGTTTTAGATTTTTTTGATGATTTCCCTTTAGAAGGTTGCTCAAAAGGATTCTTCTTTTCAGGAGCATATTCATCATCAGAAGGAGTTTCTGCAATTGGGTTTGATGGTAAATCGATACTAGTATCATCAACATGTAATTCTTTATAAAGCGCTTTCGCTTCATCATAATTTACATGGTATTTTTGAATTAATTTTGTTGTTGGATCGTTCTCATTTCTTAAGACGCATAACAATAAATGAGCGGTATCTATAGATTCACTTTGGTAAAGTTTTGCTTCTAAAAAGGTGGTTTTAAGTGCTTTTTCAGCTTGTCTTGTTAAATGCAAACTTTTTTTATTTCCTACTTGAATAGTTGGGTTCACAGGATTAAGTTGTTCTAGCTTTTTTCTTAGTAAAGCTAAATCCACATCAAATGCTGTTAGTATTTCTATAGCTTTTCCTTCTGCTTTTCTAATTAACCCTAATATTAAATGTTCAGTGCCAATAAACTCATGGCCTAAACGTAATGCCTCCTCTTTGCTGAAGGTAATTACATCTCTTACTTTTGGTGAAAAATTATCGTCCATATTTCTTTCTATATTGATGTAAATTTATTTAGTTAGTCTAACTATCACAAAAAAAGTGCCATTACTTAAATGATGACAAAATGACTAATAGTACAAGTTAGAAAACTATTAGAAATTTAACAAATAAAATGGTGTTAAAAATTATCAAAAAATGTTAATAACTATAGCCACTTCAAACAGACAATATTTTTGCAAAAAGCACTAGAAATAGTATCTTGCCTTGTTTTAAAAATATCAATAAATCAAATAAATTATATATGACAGATGGAGAGAAGTTAATTCCGATTAATATTGAAGAGCAGATGAAATCTGCTTACATCGACTATTCGATGTCAGTTATTGTGTCAAGAGCATTGCCAGACGTAAGAGATGGTTTAAAACCAGTTCATAGAAGGGTATTATATGGAATGCATGAGTTAGGAATTAAAGCAACCGGAGCGTATAAAAAATCGGCAAGAATTGTTGGGGAAGTTTTAGGGAAATATCACCCTCATGGAGATACTTCTGTTTATGATTCTATGGTTAGAATGGCGCAAGATTGGAGTGTAAGATATATGATGGTTGATGGCCAAGGTAATTTTGGTTCTGTTGATGGAGATTCTCCTGCAGCAATGCGTTATACCGAGGTTAGAATGCAGAAAATATCTGAAGAGATGTTGGCTGATATTGAAAAAGAAACTGTTGATCATCAACTTAACTTCGATGATACACTTCATGAGCCTACTGTTTTGCCAACAAAAATTCCGAATCTTTTAGTTAATGGAGCTTCTGGAATTGCTGTGGGAATGGCTACTAATATGGCTCCACATAATTTGAGTGAAGTAATAGATGGAACAGTTGCCTATATTGATAACAGAGACATTGAAATAGATGAACTCATGCAGTTTGTTAAAGCACCAGATTTTCCTACAGGAGGAATTATTTATGGTTATGATGGTGTAAGAGATGCATTTCATACAGGAAGAGGTAAAGTAGTAATGCGTGCTAAAGCAAATATTGAGGAGATTAAGGGAAGAGAATGTATCGTCGTTACAGAAATTCCTTATCAAGTCAATAAGGCAGATATGATTAAAAAAACTGCTGATTTAGTAAATGAAAAGAAGCTTGAAGGGATTGCTAATATTCGTGATGAATCAGACAGAAAAGGGATGCGAATTGTATATATCTTAAAGCGAGATGCAATTCCGAATATCGTATTAAATAAGCTATTTAAATATACACAATTACAAACTTCTTTTAGTGTAAATAATATTGCTTTAGTTAAAGGGAAACCAGAGCAACTAAACTTAAAACAATTAATTCATTATTTTGTTGAGCATAGACACGATGTTGTAGTTCGTAGAACAGAATTTGAACTTAAAAAAGCAGAAGCAAGGGCGCATATTTTAGAAGGATTAATAATTGCTTCAGATAATATAGATGAAGTTATTGCCTTAATAAGAGGATCTAAAAATGCAGATGAAGCTAGAGAAAAACTAATTGAACGCTTTGAATTGACAGAGATTCAAGCAAAAGCAATCGTAGAAATGCGATTACGTCAATTAACAGGTCTAGAACAAGATAAACTTAGGGTAGAGTTCGAAGAAATAATGAAAACTATTGCTGATTTAAAAGATATTTTGGCAAATGAATCAAGACGTTATCAAATCATTAAAGACGAACTTCTTCTAATTAAAGATAAATATGGAGATGAAAGAAGATCAACTATAGAATATTCTGGAGGTGATATGCGAATTGAAGATATGATTCCTAATCACAAAGTGGTAGTAACTATTTCTAGTGCAGGCTATTTAAAAAGAACAAATCTTGATGAATATAAAGTTCAAAATAGAGGAGGAAGAGGCCAAAAAGGAGCAACAACAAGAAATGAAGATTTCTTAGAGCATTTATTTGTTGGAACCAATCATCAATATATGCTTTTCTTCACCCAAAAAGGAAAGGTTTTTTGGATGAGAGTCTATGAAATTCCTGAAGGAGGAAAAAATACTAAAGGTAGAGCTATTCAAAATCTAATTAATATTGAACAAGATGATTCTGTAAAAGCATTTTTAGTTACCCAAGACTTAAAAGATGAAGATTATGTAAATAATCATTTTGTTATCATGGCAACAAAAAAAGGCCAAGTAAAGAAAACTTCTCTAGAGCAATATTCTCGCCCAAGAACAAACGGGATAAATGCAATTACTATCAAAGAGGGAGATGAATTACTAGAAGCTAAATTAACTTCAGGCGATAGTCAAGTAATGTTGGCTTTAAAATCAGGAAAAGCTATTAGGTTCGAAGAAAGTAAAACAAGACCTATGGGAAGAACTGCATCTGGAGTTAGAGGTATTACCTTACAGCATGAAAATGATGAAGTAATAGGAATGGTGTCTGTAAACGATATGGAAAGTGATATTTTAGTTGTCTCTGAAAAAGGTTACGGAAAACGTTCAAGCCTTGAAGATTATAGAATTACAAATAGAGGTGGTAAAGGTGTGAAAACTTTAAATATTTCTGAAAAAACAGGAAATTTAGTAGCCATTAAAAATGTAGACGATAATAATGATTTAATGATAATCAATAAATCGGGTATTGTTATTAGAATGTCTGTTGAAGATTTGCGTATTATGGGACGTGCTACTCAAGGAGTTCGTTTGATAAAAATAAAAGACACAGATAGTATTGCTGCAGTTGCTAAAGTTGTAAATGAAGAAAATGAAGATGCTGAAAATGGCACAGAAATTGAAAATATAAATAACGAAGATTAAAATAAAAAACGATTAAATTAATAAGTAAATAAAATGAAAAATCAAATATTAGCGCTAACTATAGGATTAATGTCAGTTGGAATGTTCGCGCAAAAAAAAGAGTTAAAATCTGCAGAAAAAGCATTAAAGCAAAATGATTATACAACTGCAATGAGTAGTTTACAATCTTTAGATGGTATGCTTGAAACAATGGATGCAAAATATAAGGCTCAATATTATTTTTTAAAAGGACAAACATTAAATGGTAGCAATGATTTAGAAGGAGCTGCAAATGCTTTTAATACCCTGTTTGAATTCGAAAAACAAGTAGGAAAGCCAAAATACACTAAAGAGGCAGAGCCAATATTAAATGAAATTATACAGAAAGTTTCTACTAGAGCAATTAATTTCTATAATAATGATAAAGATTATAAAAATGCTACTAAAGACTTTTATTTGACTTACAAACTAAGTCCTTCAGATACCTCTTTTTTATATAATGCAGCAGTTAGTGCTTCATTAGGAAAAGATTATGACACTTCTTTGTCATATTATAAAGAACTTCAAGAAGTTGGTTATACAGGTATTACAACTCAATATTTAGCGACAAATAAAGAAACGGGTAAAGTTGAAAAT
>JBELHK010000077.1:5810-10597 GCA_042091415.1 Polaribacter sp.
ATGGATAAGTTTGGAGAGTTAATGAAAGAAGCGATTGAATTAGACCCAAATAACCCAACATTGTTTTTTAATTTAGGTGTTGTAAATCAGAATGAAAATAAAACTGAGGATGCAATCAAATACTATAATAGAGCTATTGAATTAGATCCTAATTACGGTGATGCCTTCATGAATTTAGCAATAGTAATTTTATCTGAAGAGCAATCAATTGTAGAAGAAATGAATAAAAATTTGTCTAATTTTAAAAAATATGACGAATTAGAAAAACAACAAAAAGAATTGTATAAAAAAGCTTTACCATATTTAGAAAAGGCAGATAGTTTACAAAGATCAGAAGATACTGTGAAATCTTTACTAAACATTTATGATGTTCTTTTAATGGAAGAAAAAGCAGATGAGTTAAGACCTATTTATAAGGAAATGAGAGGGCAATAATTATCAATTACCAAATAAAAAAACCGAAACATTTATGTTTCGGTTTTTTTATTTAAATAAACTTTTTTATGATTCTCAATTTATGTGTGTGAGTTTGAAGATCAGAATTAAATATACCACTATGGTCTAAAGTATCAATTCTTACTTTGCCATGAACATGTATTATGTTATAATCATTTAAAATAATACCTACATGTATAATATCTCCTTCTTCATCATCAAAAAAGGCTAAATCGCCGGTTTCACTTTCTTCAATAAAGCTTAAAACTTCACCTTGATTTGCTTGTTCTTTAACTTCTCTAGGAAGCGAATATCCACTTAATTTATAAACCATTTGTGTAAAGCCAGAAGAATCTATACCAAAAGGAGTTCTACCGCCCCAAAGGTAAGGTGTGTTTAAATAGATAAATGCATTACGAATTATTTCTCTTTTAGATAATTGACCAAAAGTTGTTTTACCTTCAAAATTATATTTAGTTTCATTTACAGATAAAATACCTTTTGAAAAAAAAGGAAGACTTGCACCAAGAGGAATAGTTGTTAAGTTTTGATCTTCGCTAGAAATAAAATCAATTATTTCGTTAGAAAAGATATTCTCTGTTTCTAGTAAATTTAAATATGTTGTTTTTGATATTTTTTGAAATTGTAAGTTGTTTACATAACCTTCAAAATTATCGAAATCTAGGCTTATTTTGCTCCAATTTTTATCTGTTTCTAAAACTGTAAAGTGTTCACCAAATAATAACTGATTTATCATTTCAGCCCTATGTGAAGGTTCTTTACGAACAGGAACAATACCAAGATTACAAATACCGTAAGACAACAATTTTTTATTTTTAAATTTTTTCTAAAATCATTGCACTAGCACCACCTCCGCCATTACAAATTGCTGCCGCTCCAAATTTAGCTTCATTTTGTTTTAAAATAGAGGTTAATGCAATTACAATTCTTGCTCCAGAAACACCTAAAGGATGACCTAACGAAACAGCACCACCATTTACATTTACATTACTATCACTCAATCCTAATATCTTCATATTGGCTAAACCAACAATAGAAAAAGCTTCATTAAACTCGAAATAATCAATATCATCAATAGAAAGGTTTGCCTTGTTTAATGCTTTTGGTAATGCTTTGGCAGGAGCTGTAGTAAACCATTTTGGTTCGTGAGCTGCGTCTGCATAACTTTTAATTTTTGCTATAGGTTTTAAATTTAATTCTTTAGCTTTTTCACTAGACATTAATACTAAAGCTGCACCTCCGTCATTTATTGTTGATGCATTTGCTGCAGTTACAGTTCCTTCTTTTGTAAAAGCTGGTCTTAAAGCAGGAATTTTTTCCATTTTAACATTCTTGTACTCTTCATCCTCATTAAAAAGAATTGGTTCTCCTCTTCTTTGAGGAATTTCAACAGGTACAACTTCATCATTAAATTTACCTGAGTTCCATGCTTCTTGTGATCTTTTGTAAGATTCGATTGCAAAGTTATCTTGATCTTCTCTTGAAAATTCATACTTAGTAGCACATTCATCAGCACAAACTCCCATAGCAACTTGATCGTATACATCAACCAAACCATCTTTCTGCATTCCATCTTCCATTTTTGCAGGTCCGAATTTGGTTGCTTTTCTTGCATGATAGTAATGAGGTATTGAACTCATATTTTCCATTCCTCCAGCAACAACAATATCAGCATCTCCTAAAGCAATCGTTTGTGAAGCTAACATAATTGATTTCATTCCTGATGCACATACTTTGTTTACAGTAGTACAAGGAACTGTATCTGGAATTCCGGCAAAGATTGCTGCTTGTCTTGCTGGTGCTTGGCCAAGTCCAGAAGAAACTACATTACCCATAAATACTTCATCAACTTTATTCGGATCTAAATTGATTTTTTCTAAAGCACCTTTTATGGCAATAGCACCTAATTTTGGAGCTGGAATATTTGATAAACTTCCCATAAAACTTCCTATAGGGGTTCTTGCAACAGCTACAATAACAACATCTTTCATATTCTTATTTTTATAGTTTAATAATTAAAAATAGTTGAACAAAAATAACTAATTTATATCAAAAAGAATTCTTAATCGAATTGTAATTTTTAATGCTCATTATTTTACTGTAAGTTTGTTTAGATAGTTTTTTTATGAAAGAATTTATAAATAGAATATATAAGAATAATACCATTATATATAAGGTTATATTATTTCTAGTAAGCACAATAGCAATTGTTTATTTATTTCCTAAAGGAGGTCAATTCAAGTACGAATTTACAAATGGTCAACTCTGGAAATATGATAATTTATACGCTCCTTTTGATTTTGCGATACAAAAATCTGATGAAGAAATAGATTTTGAGAAAAAAGATATTGAATTAAATACAAAGCTTTATTTTGTTTTTAATCAGGATGTTGTAAACAAGGTTAAAAGTGATTTAGATAACCGATTATTGATTTTAAAATCGAACGATTCTATTCAAAAGGACGATTTAATTGCGTTTAAAAATATAGGAAACTCTTTATTGTTAGAGATTTACAAAAATGGCTTTGTAGAATCTATAAGTGAAGGAAGAATTAATAAAACAAATGAAGTTATTTTTTTAAAAAGAAATAATGAGGTTGAAGAAATTTTATTTAAAAATATATTTACTTCTAAAGATGTTTTAAAAAGTGTTAACGAAAAATTACCTTCTGTAAAATCAACCTATAAAAATAGTCTGTATTTAAATATTTTAACGGGTATTTTAAAACCAAATGTTTCTTATGATAAAGATTTAACAGATAGGTTTTTAGAAAGTAAACTTAGTGGTATTTCATATACAAAAGGGAAAGTTTCATCCGGAGAATTAATCATTCTAAAAGGTGATATTGTTGAGGGAAATAAATTAGCGATATTAAAATCATTAAAAAGTGAATCTGAGTCTCAAGTTTGGTCAGAATCTAATTATAATTGGATTGTTTTCGGATACACAATTTTAGTTTCACTTGCCCTTTTAATGTTGCTTTTATTTTTACATAAATATCGTATTGATATTTATAACAATAATAATAAAGTCACTTTTATTCTATTTAATATAATTGCCATCATTTTTATTCAAACAATTGTAATAAAATTTAATTCAGACTATCTGTATATTGTTCCGTTAAGTATTTTACCAATTGTTTTAAAAGCCTTTTTTGATGCAAGGTTGGGGTTATTTGCTCATGTTTTAACAGTACTACTTCTAGGATATATTGTTCCAAATAGCTTTGAGTTTATTTATTTACACATTATTGCAGGAATTGTAACTATTTTAACAGTTTCAGAATTATATAAAAGAGCGAATCTTTTTATATCTGTTGCTCAAATTACAATTATTTACATGCTAACTTATTTTGCATTTTCAATTATTAAAGAAGGAAATGCATCTCAAATTAAGTGGGAGTATTTCATGTTGTTTGCAGCAAATGGTTTATTATCATTTTTATCAATTATCCTTATTTACATATATGAAAAAGTTTTTGGATTGGTCTCAGATGTAACTTTACTAGAGCTATCAAATACGAATTCAAAATTACTAAGAGAATTAAATGAAAAAGCTCCGGGAACATTTCAACATTCTATGCAAGTAGCAAATTTAGCTGAGGCTGCTGCTAACGAAATCGGAGCAAATTCAATGTTGGTAAGAACGGGGGCTTTGTATCATGATATTGGAAAAATGGCAAATCCTATGTATTTTATAGAAAATCAGAATACAGGGGTAAACCCACACAACGATTTATCTCCAATTGATAGCGCCAAAATTATAATTGATCATGTTATAAAAGGAATTGAAATTGCAAAAAAAAATAAATTACCAGATAGAATTATAGATTTTATAAGAACACACCACGGTACAAGTACTACCTATTATTTTTTTAAAAAGGAATTAGAATCTAATATGGGAGCGAATGTAGATATTAAAAATTTTCAATATAAAGGGCCAATTCCTTTTTCTAAAGAAACAGCTATTTTAATGATGTGTGATGCAGCAGAGGCAGCCTCTAAAAGTCTAAAAACCCCAACAGCAATAGCAATTAGTGATTTGATTGATAAAATAATAAACAAGCAAGTTTCTAACAACCAATATTTGAATTCGAACATAACTTTTAGAGAAATTAATTCTATAAAAAAAGTCATCAAAAAGAAATTAATGAACATTTATCATCTAAGAGTTGAATATCCCGAATAAAATTAAAAAAAACCTTGCTAAATTGTTTTTGTAACATTACATTTGCACTCGCAATTTTTATTTCGTTGTAAAGCGATAGAAATAAAAGGAGAGGTGGCAGAGTGGTAATGCAGCAGATTGCTAATCTGTCGACCTTTTTGGT
>JBELHK010000078.1:0-7253 GCA_042091415.1 Polaribacter sp.
CCTGAAGCTTTGCATACAATTGAAAGAACAGCTTGGTGGTTTCATATTGTTGGTATTTTAATTTTTCTAAATTATTTATACTATTCGAAACATTTACACATATTGTTAGCTTTTCCAAATACATATTTTGCAAAATTAGATTCAAAAGGAAAATTTAACAACTTAGAAGCAGTAACTAATGAGGTTAAATTGATGATGGATCCATCAGCAGATCCTTATGCAATGCCAGAAGAAGGAACTGAAGAAACTGAACCAGAAAAGTTTGGTGCATCAGACGTTACAGATTTAAATTGGGTACAATTATTAAATGCATACACTTGTACAGAATGTGGAAGATGTACATCTTCTTGTCCTGCAAATCTTACTGGAAAAAAACTTTCTCCTAGAAAAATAATGATGGATACTAGAGATAGATTGGAAGAGGTTGGAAGAAATATAGACGCAAACAAAGGAGAGTTTAAAGATGATGGAAAACAACTATTAAACGATTATATATCTCCTGAAGAACTTTGGGCGTGCACAAGTTGTAATGCTTGTGTAGAAGAATGCCCTGTAAATATTGATCCTCTTTCAATTATTATGGATATGAGAAGGTATTTGGTAATGGAACAAAGTGCAGCTCCTCAAGAACTAAATATGATGATGACAAATGTAGAAAATAACGGAGCAATGTGGCAATATAGCCAACAAGATAGATTAAACTGGGCTAAAGAAGATTAAAAACTTAAGATATGATTGTTAAAACAATGGCAGAATATTTTGCAGAAGGAAAAAAACCAGAAATTCTTTTTTGGGTTGGTTCTGCAGGAAGTTATGATGATAGAGCAAAAAAAATTACCAAAGCTTTTGTTAAAATTTTAAATAAAGCGAATGTAGAGTTTGCAGTTTTAGGAGCAGAAGAATCTTCTACAGGAGATGCTGCTAAAAGAGTAGGGAATGAGTTTTTATTTCAAATGCAAGCGATGATGAATATAGAAGTTCTGAATGGTTATGAAGTTAAAAAAATCGTTACTTGCGATCCTCATTCATTTAATACTTTAAAAAATGAATATCCTAGTTTAGGAGGAAATTATGAAGTTTATCATCATACACAATATATTCAAAGTTTAATTAGAGAAGATCGTTTAGAATTAGACGATGTTTCTTTAAAAGGTAAAAGAGTTACTTTTCATGATCCTTGTTATTTAGGAAGAGCAAATGAGGTGTATGAATCTCCTAGAGATATAATTAGACGGTTAGGCGTAAATTTAACAGAGATGAAACGTAACAAATCTTCAGCATTATGTTGTGGTGCAGGTGGTGCTCAAATGTTTAAAGAGCCTGAAAAAGGAAATATGGATATAAATATTCTAAGAACAAAAGATGCTTTAGAGACAAAGCCGAATATTATTGCTACAGGTTGTCCTTATTGCAATACAATGATGACAGACGGAATAAAGTTTAATGAAAAAGAAGATCAGGTTCAAGTTAAAGATATTGCCGAGTTAATCGCAGAAGCAAATAATTTATAATATTGATGAGTGATTTTGAAAACGAAATTGTTTTAGATTTACCAAGTATTACAAATATCAAATTTAAAAATATTAACAAGAGTTATTTTAAAGTTATTCTTGTTAATTTTTTTTTAGTTCTTATTTTACTTTTTACAGGTCTAGTTTTATTGCATAAACTTGTTTTTACTGATAATATAAAAGAATATATCATTATTATTTATAGCTCATTTTTCTTTTTATTTCTATTACTTTTTATATACCTAAAAAGTAGTTTCCCGAAAAGGATGTATGCGTTAAGACAAAAAGACATTTCATATAAATCAGGGTTGTTTTTTAGAAAACTTACTACGGTTCCTTTCTCTAGAATTCAACATGTTGAATTAGATGAAGGACCAATCTCTAGACTATTTAATCTTTCTTCAATTAGTGTTTATACAGCAGGAGATTCGAGTGATGATTTGGAAATAAAAGGAATAAGCAAAGATATAGCGCTTCAATTAAAAGAGTTTATTAGTGTAAAATTAGGTGGCTAGAATGTTTAACTTTAACGATTTTACAACACAGTCTCCTAAAGGGATTTTAGTAATATATTTTAAACAGATTTATGCTACAATAAAATTTAGTTGGGTCTTTTTATTTTTAATATTTAAAGACTTTTCTAAAATATCTAGTTTAGGTTCAATTTATATTTTTTTAGGTTTAGGGGCAATCCTAATATTTTTTTTAATTAGGGCATATTTACTTTTCAAAAATTTCCAATTCAAAATATCGGAAGGTAATTTTATTTTAAATCAGGGTATATTAAAAAAATCAAATACTTCAATTCCTTTTGAAAGGATTCAAAATATTAATTTTAAGCAAAATATATTACAACAAATTATAAATGTTTACGAGGTAAATATTGAAACTGCTGGTTCTAGTGGCACAGAAATAGCTATTAAAGCACTTTCTTTCGAAAAAGCAAATGCCTTAAAAAAACATATTTTAAAAAATGTTGATACTAAAGTAGAGCAAATAATTCAGGAAGTAAAGAAACCGATTTTAAGTATATCACCCTCAGATTTATTCAAAGTAAGTTTAACAGAGAATCATCTTAGAAACTTAATTTTATTTTTTGCGATTCTAATTGGTTTTTATCAACAAATAAGCCAAATAGCCGAAAGTTTTGGTGAAACAGAAAAACTAGATGGTTTTGTAGAAAATAGTACCGATGTTTTTTCTGCAAGTTTTTTATTTATTTTATTCCTTTTAATATTTTTAATAATAACTGCATTTGTAACATCATTTGTAGGAGTATTTTTAGTTCACTTTAATTTATCAGCTTACTTAAATAAAGATGATTTTGAGATACATCAAGGGCTTTTTACCAAAAAGTCAATATTATTGAAAAAGCAAAAAATACAGAATATTACAATTTCTACAAATCCATTAAAAAAATTAATAGGGATTTCTTTTGTAACTTTTAAACAAGCAATAAGTGGAAAAGTAAATACTAAAAAAGGAAAGGATAAATTAATCAGAATTGTAGGATGTAAAAAAGAGCAGGTACAAATAATTAAAAATAATTTATTCAACTTTTCAACTCTAGAAAATAAAGAAAAATTATTTCCAGATAGTTATTATAAAAAAAGGATGATAACCTATAGCACACTTTTTATGGTTGTAATTTATTTAACTTTGTATTATTTTTTTGAAGCCAAAATATTACTCTCAATCATTTTAACTTTACCTTTATTCGTCTTTTTAATTCATAAAAAATTAAAGAAAAGGTTTTACAAGATTTCTGAAGATATGTTGTTGGTTGGCAATGGTGTTTTAGAAACACATATTACTTATTTAGAGTTGTTTAAAGTTCAAAATGTAAAGTTGAAACAAACTTATTTTCAGGCAAGAAATGAAGTAGCAGACATCGTTTTACAAACGGCTTCAGGTAAAATTTATGTTTCTTGTTTGCCAATGTCTAAAGCAACTCAAATTTACGATTACATTTTGTTTAAAGTACAAACAAGCACAAAAGAATGGATGTAAAAAGTTTTATAAAAGCAGCACGATTAAGAACATTGCCTTTATCTATTTCAGGAATTGTTGTTGGATGTTTTTTAGGAAATGAACATTTAAATGCAACATTATTATCAAGCGTAAAAACATCAATTTTTGAAACATCAATTTTTTGGCTAGCCATTTTAACCACAATTGGTTTTCAAGTATTATCGAATTACGCAAATGATTATGGAGATGGCATAAAAGGATCAGATAAAAACAGAACAGGTGAAACTCGTATGGTTTCTTCTGGAGCCATTACACCAAAACAAATGAAATCAGCAATGATAATTACAACGATTATTACTTTAATAATTGCTTTGTGTTTAATTTATGTAGCATTTGGTCAAGAGAATTTTTTGTATTCAATATTATTTTTTGGCTTAGGAATTTCTTCTATTGTTGCCGCAATAAAATATACAGTTGGTAATTCAGCTTATGGTTATAGTGGATTTGGAGATGTTTTTGTGTTTCTATTTTTTGGTTTGTTAAGTGTTGTAGGCAGTTATTTTTTATATACAAAAAATATTAATTTTGATGTTTTTTTACCAGCAGTTGCAATTGGTTTTTTAAGTACTGCTGTTTTAAACTTGAATAACCTAAGAGATCGAGAACAAGACAAATTAAATAAAAAAAATACTTTGGTTGTAAAATTAGGAGTAGAGAAAGCAAAAAAATATCATTCATCATTAATTTTAGGAGCTTTACTTGTTTCTATTGTTTATGCCTTAATCAATTATAAATCGCCTCTTCAATTTTTATTTTTGGTTGCATTTATCCCATTAATAATGAATGTAATAACAGTATTAAAAAATAAAAGACCAGCAGAATTAGACAAAGAGTTAAAAAAAGTAGCATTAAGTACGTTTTTATTCTCTTTATTATTTGCTTTTGGTCAGATTTTATAAAAACAATTAAAATGAAAACAATTAAAATAATTATAGGTTTTATTACAATTTTAACCCTTATTTTCTTTTTAACAGGTGCTTTTGTAAAAGAAACCAATTATGTAACTTCAATTGAAATAAACAAACCTTTAGAAATTGTTTTTAATGATTTTAATGATGTTACTAACAAAAAAAAATGGATTCCTGAAATTAAATCTATTGATACAATTCAGTCTAATTATGTAAAAACAGGTAGTATTTTTAAAATAATTTTAGAGAATCAAGAAAAAGAAATTATAACGACAGAGAAAGTTGTTGCTTATGTTCCAAATGAAAAAGTTACTCTTTTTTATGATGCAGAAAATATCTTAAAAACGAATGATTATATTTTTTCTGAAGAAAACGGTATCACTAAAATTACTTTAAATGCAACTTGTTCGAGTGAATCTTACATTATGTGTTGTTTGTTTCCGTATTTTAAAAATACTTTTAAAAAACAAGATTATCAATATCTAAATAACTTTAAAGTTTTTATTGAAGAAAAATAATATTTGTGATAGCAGCTACCTACAAAAAATATATCTTAAATTTTAAAAACCCAAGTGGAACTTCGCGAGGTGTTTTAAGAACAAAGGAAACCTGGTTTATCATTTTAAAAAAAGATAATAAAGTTGGTTATGGAGAAACAGGTTTATTTAGAGGGTTAAGCATAGATGACGTTCCAAATTATGAGGATAAGATAAAATGGGTTTGCAATAATATCAATTTAGGTGTAGAATCATTATTAGATAATTGCAAAGAATATCCTTCTATTCAATTTGGTTTAGAACAAGCTTTTTTGTCATTACGTAGTAATAATCCTTTTAATCTATTTCCATCAGAATTTATTCAAAAAAATAAAGCTATACCTATTAATGGTTTAATTTGGATGGGTGAAAAAAATTTTATGAAAAAGCAAATAGAGGAGAAACTAAAAACGGGTTTTTCTTGTATTAAAATGAAGATTGGAGCTATTGATTTTAATACTGAAATTGAGTTACTAAAATCTATTAGAAAAAACTTTTCTGCAAGAGATATTGAATTAAGAGTTGATGCTAACGGAGCTTTTCATCCTAAAGATGCGTTAGAAAAATTAAAAAGATTAGCCGATTTAGATTTGCATTCCATAGAACAGCCTATTCAGCAAGGGCAATTAGATGAAATGGCAAATTTATGCTCTAAAACACCGCTTCCAATTGCTTTAGATGAAGAGTTAATAGGTGTATTTTCTTTAGAAGATAAGCAACATGTTATCAATACAATTCAACCTCAATATATTATTTTAAAACCGAGTTTAGTTGGTGGTTTTGCAGGAAGTAAAGAATGGATTAAATTAGCTACTAATAATAATATTGGTTGGTGGATTACCTCTGCATTAGAAAGTAATATTGGTTTAAATGCAATAGCACAATTTACTGATACATTAAACTCTAAATTACCCCAAGGATTAGGAACAGGAGGATTATTTACAAATAATTTTGATAGTCCTTTAGAAGTTAAAAACGGAGCGTTATATTATAATAATGAACTTAATTGGAATGTTAATTTTTAAATATGAATTATATACAACAAGGATTTAAAGGAGAATTAGGAAAGTGGAAGTACTTAATTATTCCATTTTTATTTTTTGGTTTTATGGCGCTAAATTTTTTAGCGATGATGCTTATTGATATAGATGTTGATGAAATTATAAAAAACGAAATAGCTACAAAAGGCGCAACTAGATTTTTAATTGAAAGTTTAATGCCATTTGCTGTAGGGTTATTTGTTGTTTTCTTTTGGGTAAAATTTGTACACAAACAAACAATAACATCATTAACTACATCAAGGAAAAAAATAGATTGGCAACGTATATTTTTTTCATTTATACTTTGGGGAAGTTTAACAGCAATATTTGTTTTTATCGATTATAAAACAACTCCTGAAGATTATCAATTTAATTTTGATATAACTAAGTTTATAACATTGGCAATTGTTGGTATCCTTCTAATTCCGTTACAAACAAGTTTTGAAGAATACTTTTTTAGAGGATATTTAATGCAAGGTCTTGGAGTTTCTCTAAAAAATAGATGGATGCCTTTAATTATTACATCAGTAATTTTTGGAATGTTACATATTGCAAATCCTGAAGTATCAAAAATTGGTTACGGAATTTTGGTTTATTATATTGGTACAGGTTTCTTTTTAGGAATAATTACTTTAATGGATGAAGGTTTAGAGTTAGCTTTAGGTTTTCACGCAGCGAATAACTTAATAACTGCACTTCTTGTAACTGCGAACTGGACTGTTTTTCAGACTGATTCTGTTTTAGTTGATATTTCTGAACCTTCTTTAGGTGCTGACGTTTATATGCCAGTTTTTATTGTTTTTCCAATATTGATTTTTATTTTTTCTAAAAAATATAAATGGAATAGTTGGAAAGAAAGGTTAACAGGAAAAATTACAGAGCCTTTAAACTTAAAAGATAATTATAGAGTCGTAGAATAGAGTGGAATGGAATAGATATAATAAAAATTTCAGCTTAAATGATTATTCATTTAAAAATATAGATGATTTAATTATTTATTCTAAGACTATTTCTGAGGATATATCCATTTTTTTACAAGAATGGTTCAATTCCAATGACTATATTAAAGTAAATACATCAGGTTCAACAGGAACTCCGAAAGAAATTTTTCTAAAAAAAAGTCATGTAATAAATTCTGCAAAAGCAACAGGTAAATTTTTTAATTTACAAAAAGGAACAAATGCTCTTTTGTGTTTGCCTATCAAATATATTGCAGGAAAACTCATG
>JBELHK010000078.1:7353-10538 GCA_042091415.1 Polaribacter sp.
TTTCGCCAAGTTCAAAGCCTTTGTCTAATATTTCGAAAATCTATGACTTTTCTGCAATGACTCCTATGCAGTTAGAAAATTCAATCTCTAATATATTTAAAATTAAAAAACTAATAGTTGGTGGCGGAGCAATTTCAAGTGCTTTAGAAGAGAAACTTCAAAATGTTGAAACTAGAATGTTCTCAACTTATGGTATGACAGAAACCATTACACATATTGCTGTTAAACCAATAAATCATCATACTATTTATCCGAATTATTACGAAGTTTTACCAAATGTGAAAATTTATACAGATGAAAGAAATTGTTTGGTTATAAATGCTCAAAAGATTTCTAATGATATAATTTTCACGAATGATGTTGTTGATTTAATATCGCCCAAAAAATTTAATTGGTTAGGAAGGTTCGATAATATAATCAATTCAGGTGGGGTAAAACTTCAACCTGAAATTATTGAGCAAAAATTAAGTTCATTAATATCGAATCGTTTTTTTGTCTATGGTAAACCTGACAATTATTTAGGAGAAAAATTAATTTTGATAATTGAAGGAGATGATTACAAGGTAGATTTTGAGATCTCTTCATTAACCAAATTAGAAATCCCTAAAGAAGTTTATTTTATAAAGAAATTCGTAGAAACACAATCTGGTAAAACACATAGAAAAAATACGGTTATGAAGACTTTAAATAAATAAAATTTTATTTATTTCTAAAATATGGTTTTTCTAAAAATAACCATTTAAATCTTAAACCAATTTCAGTAAAAGTAAAACCAGCAGCCGTTGTGGAAGCTATATTACTTTGTGTTCCGTAAATATTAAATAAACTTCTGTCTGATAGTTTATAACCAAATTTACCTTCAATTCTATAAGTACTTTGTGTTGAATTGTCTTCAATGTTTTGAAAACCAAAAGCTGCAGTTAAATCATAAAACCATTCTTTATTTTTAATACTATTTTCATCTTTCAAAAGATTTACAAATACTTCATAAGCATTAAAATTACTCGGACTAAAGTATATTGTCGGCACTTGATTTTTAAAAGCCATATACTGGTAATTAAAGCCGACTTTAAGAATTGGTTTTTCTAAAATATTATAATAAAGAGAAGTAAAGAGTAAGTTTCTAATATTTGAATCGCTTTGAGATGTGTAATAGTATTGTGTAAACCAACCTAATTTAAAATTTGTACTTAAGTTATAATTCGCAATAAAGTTATTTAGAACTATTTCTCTGTTTATTAATTCTGCATTAAAGTTTTGTATTTCTCTTTTATAGCCTAATTCTAAATTTTGAAGTTTACCTGGCTTAACGAATAGTGAAATATCTGCTAAAAAATGATTGAAATTATTAGTGTCAGCTTTTGAAGAATTTAATCCTAAACTACTTTCTAAGGTAATATTATTTAATATTTGATAAGAAACACCAACTAAAAAATTATTTGACTTAGCCTCTAAATTAGCAACAGGATTTTTAGTAAATCTGTGATTATAGCTTCCGAGTAATTTTAATCTTGTCGAAAATGCAAACTCAGAATTGATATAATACATAAATGCATCATTATTATCACCATCAAAAGAATATGATGTTTTTACTTCTACAAAAGGAGTAAAAATTTTATCTAAGTCTTTAATAAAACGTAAAGCATCTTTTTGATTATAATAATATTTAAGTGTTGTGTTTGCATTTTTATAAGCACTATCATATTTTTCTAACGCTTTTAAAACATTTGCCTTTCCTAAATTACCATCGAAAGAAGTACTGTCGTTAGCAAGAATTAAATCATAATCTTGTAAACTTTTATTAAAATCACTTTTATAAATATTTAAAGAGGCTCTAAGACCTAACATCCAATTTTCAGGTATTTCAGTTGTATCAAACAATTTTTGAATTTCATTTTCAGCAATTTTATATTTTTTATTCCAAATTAGAGCTTGAATATATCTTTCTTTAGTTTGATCTATTATTTTTTTATCTGTGTTTTCATTCAATAAGGATAACGATTTTTCACTAGTTAATAAGGCTAATTTATCGTTGTTTTTTAAATGATAAACTAAAGACACTCCATTCAGAGAGATATTTTCATTTTTTAATCTAAGTTTAGTGTAAGTTTCTTCAGCTTTGTCATAAGCTTCTGAAATAAGATATAAGTTAGCTAAATTTAAAAGAGTTTCTGTATCATCTTTAAAATCTTGAAGGTTTTCTTTTAATATATTTTCGGCTTCGTTATAATTCTGAATATTTGTGTATGAATTAGCTAACCCTAATTTTATATACTTTCTAGATATTAAAGCATTTGGGTTTTTGGGTGAAATATCTAAAGCTTTTTCTATATAAATTAATGCTTTATCGTATTTTTTTAAACTAGAGAGTGTATTTGCATACCCTAATAAAGCAGAAAAATTAGTATTGTTTTCTTTTAATAAATTTTCATAGTATGTTTCTGCTGTAATAAAATCTTTGTTCCAAAGTAATGCTTCTGCATAGTTCAATTTTATTTCAAAATCATTAGGATAATCATTTAAAAGATTGAAGAATAATTTTAAAGCGTCTTTTGTTTTACCATTTAAACCGATAGCTCTTCCATAACATAAATTGGCAGTTTTGTTTTTTGGATAAGTTTTTAAGGTTTCTTTAAAGAAAACTTCTGCTTGATTGTATTTGCCTGTTTCAAGATAATTATACCCTTGTTTCATATTCTGTGAAAAACAAATTGAGACAATAAAAATATTTATGAGTATAAGTATTTTTTTTGGAGGCATAATTTAAAATTTATTCAAATGCAATTTAAGCAATAGCTTTTAATCATTAATCTTCTGAAATGAGTTTTTTATCGATAAATACCTATCAATACAACTATCAATAAATATTTTTAAACTATAAAACCCAAAAATTATTAAATATGTCATTAAAAATACTTGAAAATGATGGTGTTTATTTCTTGATAGGAAAAGTTAACACCACAACTTTACCATTTATAAAGGAATTTATCAATTCTGTTTTTAGAAAAGATGGTTCATTACAAATTAATGTAGATCAAATTATAGAAATTGATTTTGAAGGACTGAATTATTTTCAGAGCTTAATAGATAAATTTCATAAAGGAGAAATAAACTTTCTATTAATAAAAGGATACAGAGAAATTTGTAATTATTTCAAGCCAAATAATGTAGCTTAATTATTTTAT
>JBELHK010000079.1:0-6441 GCA_042091415.1 Polaribacter sp.
TAACGTAGAAATACCTCAACAAGCATTTATGGCAGTTTTAAAGTTGAATGATTAATTTTAACGATAATCAAACATAATCTTTAGAGGTGTGTATTGTTAAAACTTTAAAGATAAATAGAATAAAGTGTTAAAATTTTATAGCTTATAAGTTTGGCTTGTTATATTTGAAGAAAATGTAAACTTCTTCAAATATTTTTATGAAAACTAACTATTTAAAACCATTTCTTACACTCTTATTTCTTTTAATCTTTACAACTCTCTCTTCTCAAAATGAGAGTCAGATAAAAGAGGTGAGACAAAACTCAAACTTAGATGAACTTAGAATTTTAAAACAGGATTTTGAGTTAAAGTATAATGAAAACAGATCTAGGGCAGAATCTCTTGCAAAGCAACTGGGCTGGAATCTAACCTATATAGATGATGACGGTTCTTATAACGAGTTAATATCAGTTACCGAAGATAATAAACCTATTTATTATAAAACATTTAATACAGATGCAGCGATATCAACAAGAGCAAACTGGCTTCATAATGGAGGAGGGTTAGGATTGAATGTAGAAGGTCAAGGTATGACTGCATATGTGTGGGATGGTGGTTTAGCTCGTTTGACTCATCAAGAGTTTGATGGTGAGGGAGGTAGCAATAGATTTTCTATAGGAGACTCTTCAGATGCACTGAATTTTCATGGAGCCCATGTTATGGGAACAATAATATCGTCCGGATTAAATCCTTCATCAAAAGGTATGGCTCCACAAGCAAAGGGAGTTGGTTTTGATTGGGGGAATGATGTTTCAGAAGCAGCAGCATCGGCATCTAATGGTATGCTTTTGTCAAATCATTCTTATGGTTATCGAGCAAATGGGATACCTGATTCTTGGTTTGGTGCCTACATAGGAGAATCTAGAGACTGGGATGCCTTGATGTATAACGCTCCTTACTATTTGCAAGTTGCAGCTGCCGGTAATGACGGAAATGACAATACTTCAAACGGAGATCCTTTGGATGGGAATTCCTCTTTTGATAAGATAAGTGGAATGCAAACCTCAAAAAATAGTTTAATAGTAGCGAACGGAAGAGATGCGAGTATAGATAGTAATGGAGACTTATTGTCTGTTGTAATCAATTCAGGTAGTTCAGAAGGTCCAATGGATGATTATAGAATCAAGCCAGATATAACAGGAAATGGTACAGGTCTTTTTTCTACTTATGAGAGTTCAGATGATGCATACAATACAATAAGCGGTACATCTATGGCCTCACCTAACGTAATGGGATCTTTGCTATTATTACAGCAACATTATAGCAATTTAAACGGTCGTTTTATGCGCTCAGCTACTTTAAAAGGTTTAGCACTGCACACTGCGGATGATGTAAGTGGTTCGGTAGGTTTAGAAGGTCCAGATGCTGTTTATGGTTGGGGGTTGATGAATACTAAACGAGCAGCACAGGCAATAACGAAGCAAGGTTTAGAGAGTGTTATTAAAGAGTTAGAGATAAGCCAAGGAGAAACTTTAACCTTTACTGTAACCTCAGATGGTCTGAATCCACTTCTAGCTTCTATATCTTGGACAGACTTACCAGGAGAGCTTAGTTCAGGGGTAAATGATACGACTCCAGTATTAGTTAATGATTTAGATGTTGTTGTAAATAATGAGACGGATTCTTTTTTGCCATGGTTATTAACTGGTGTTGATAGTAATGCAAAAGGAGATAATATTGTAGATCCCTTTGAGCGTGTGGATATAGAGCAAGCAAGTGGAAGCTATATAATTACAGTATCACACAAGGGCACTTTGTCAGAAGGGCCTCAAAAGTTTTCATTAGTAGTTACCGGTATAGTTTCGGATTTTACGATAACTTCAACTGGGACTTTAGATAGATCTGTATGTTCGTCAGAGACACCTTCATTTGATTTTTCATATAGACAAAGTATTTCTACAACGACATCACTGAGTATTGAAAACTTACCTTCAGGAGTAACAGCGGAATTTTCATCAGACACATTATCAGCTGATGGTGATTTTACAGTAACCTTTGGGAATTTAGATACTTTAGAGGATGGAGTGTATTCAATGGACCTAGTTGCAGATAATGGGAGTAAAGAGGAGCGAAGAACTGTAAATTTAGAACTAACCAAACCAATTACAGATGGATTTGAGACCTCATTAGTTTCTCCACAAAAAGAATCAAAAGGAGTAGAGTTAGATAACTTACAATTAGAATGGGATGAGACTGAGGGAGCTACAAGTTATTTTGTAGAAGTATCAAACAATCCATCTTTTCAGGAGGTTTTATACATTGTAGAGGAAACAGGTTTGTTATATGATTTACCAAGTTTAGAATCAAATACAATATATTATTGGAGAGTAAAGGCGAAAAATATTTGTCAAGAAGGTAGTTATTCAGAAGTTTATAGTTTTCAAACGATTACAGAGCAATGTTCACAATCATTTGAAGCAAGTATAACAAATAATGCGATATCAACAGGGATAAAGACTCTGTCAGTTTCAGTAGATGAATCGATAATTGTCTCTAGAGCTATTGTTAATTTGGATCTTGAACACGAGGCAGTTGGAGATTTAAAAATCGAATTAAGAGAGCCAGCTAGTTTAGGTTCTAGTAAGTATGTTTTGATCGATAGTAAATGTGGAGATAATGACGATATGTTGAGTGTTTCATTTGATGATTTTGGGGAGGAACTACAATGTAATGATTCAACACCTACTCTAAACGGAAGTATAAAACCTGAAGAATCTCTTTCAGTCTTTTCAGGACTTGATGTTCAAGGTGCTTGGAGGATTTCTATTGCAGATTTCGTAAGTGGGAATAATGGAACAATTAATTCTGCTAGTATTACTTTTTGTTCAACAACAGAAAATACAGATATTCCAAATTTTAATAATAATACAATTGAAATTGTTGCTAATGGGACAACAATACTAGAATCAACGGATATTGAAGCATCAACCTCATCAGAGGAGGCTACTAAGCAAGTTTATACTTTAGTTGAATTACCTAGAAAAGGTTTGTTAATGAAAGGGGATGTGTCCTTATCTGTTGGAGATACATTTACACAGGAAGATGTAAACTTAGGAGTGATTTCGTTCACAAATAATCAGAGTTCACTTTTTTCAGATACATTAAAGGTAGATATTACTAATTCACTAAATGGATGGTTGGCAAATCAAGTTATAAATTTATCGGCAACAACATTAAGTTCAGGTTCTTTTGATTTATTAGGTTTAACAATTTATCCCAATCCATCAAATGGAGAGATGAGTATTAGTTTTCTACCAGAATCAAATGAAAAAGCATCTGTTCAGATATACGATTTACAAGGTAGAAATGTTTTTGTAAAAGAATTTGAGATAAATGGATTAACATTCAAAGAGACAATTGATGTAGAAGATTTGTCAGGAGGGATTTATTTATTGAGAATAAGACAAAAAGAAAAGAGTATGACAAAACGGATTGTCATCACAAAATAGAATAAAACAAGAAATCGCCTATGTAAATAGGCGATTTTTTATTTTTTAAAAATGTAAGGTTTAAATTAGTGATGTATTTTCTTAGTTTATCAATTTCATATTTATAATTTTGATTTTCGAGATAGTTTTACATTTTTGACAAAATCAATATAAACTCTCTTGTTAATTTTATAATTTCTAATTATTGTCTTGTATTCTATTTTCTTCATCTCTATTTATTTCGCGATTAGATTTTTTCTTTCCAAATTTAGAACCAAAACTATACACCATTCTTAGCTGAATATTTTGTCTAGAGCCATTACTTTCAACCGCGGCAACTCCATTTCCGTAATCAATATTACCAACAAAACCTCTGTTTAGCATTTTATTGAAACCTAGATTTACTTTTAATTTATCGTCTAAAAACTTTTTTCCGAATGAAAAATCTAGTTCTGCTAACCAATCAACTTCTATTTGACCTTCAAGAGCACCTGTTCCATAATTTCCACTCATTTCAAAATTAATATCCCAAGGTAATTCATAATTAGCTTGAATAAACCAGTATAAGTTCCATTGATTTAAATCGACTCCAAATGTAGAAGATTGATAGTCTGTATTAGTAACGATAACTCCTGTATATCCTTCAATATCTTTTTGGATGATATTTAAAGGAGCAAATAGTCTAAAGTTCCAGTTCGAATTATTTTCAACATTAACTTCTTGTTGTCTTATTTGAGCAGTTTCATTGTCTTGCTTTATTAGTTGAAATATTACATCATCGGTTTTACTATATCCGATAGTAAAAAAAGGTTGCCCTTCGTACGTTAAATTAAATTGAAAATTATTTGTGTAAGATGGAGTTAATTTTGGGTTTCCTTCACTTGCAGAAAACGGATCTAAAAATGTTTGAAATGAATTTAAACTGTTATAATTTGGTCTTTGTATTCTATAACTATAAGATACACTTGCGCCTAAAATATCATTAAACTTTCTGCTTGCACTTGCGCTCGGAAATATTTTTTTAATAGGCCTGTTTTGAACTTCCGTAACCATCTCTCCATCTTTCATATATGTTGAAGATCCATCAGTATTACTATCTTCGTATCTTAATCCTCCTGAAAAAGACCATTTTCCGAAGGAAGTATTGATTTTTGAGTAAAGTGCAAAAATTGTTTCGTCGATAATAAATCGACTACTTTCTTCATCTATAAAATCAAAACCTCCCGCATTGTTTTCTATATACGATTCTAAATCATTATTCGTATTTACATCAGCAAAACGAGAGCCTGCACTTAATTTAAAATTTTCTGAAAACTCTTTTGAGTAATCAACTCTATAGGTTTTAATATTGTAAGTTCCATCTTGTACGTATTGTCTGTCTATAAATTGCTCAGAGCTTTGAGGAGTGTCAAATAGTGTATTTGTGCTATTGTTTATATAATCTATGTAACTAAAGTCTAATAATAATCTCTCTGTTTCTGATCGATATTCATAATATGGATTTATATTAAAATTTGTTCTATCTCTGTTATAATCATTATTCGTTAAAAGTAATTCGGTTGAATTTGGCTTTATAATATTTGTAGTATTATCTACGGTTCTTGTTGATATTCTATTGTTCCAATTTCCACTTATACCAATTGAGTTTTTTTCATTTATATAATAATCTAGATTTCCACTTATACTATTATTTAAAGGATCATAAGGTTCTATTGTTTTTTGGTCGTAAATTGTATCAGCAACGGTTCTTGTTAAAAATAAATCTTCTCTCCAAGTTGGTTGAGAATGATTTACCCTTGCTTGCCAGTTCAGTTTATTTTTATAACTGGCAATTGAAAATCCGGTTCCATATTCAAAACCTTCATCTTCTCCAATCCAAACAGTAGTGTTTCCGTGGGTTCCTAATCGAACATTTTTCTTTAAAATTATATTGATGATTGCACCAGAGCCTGATGCTTCGTATTCTGCACCAGGTTGTTCTATAACCTCGATTTTAGCAATATTATCAGCAGGAAAATCTCGTAACAATGTTTCAACATCCATATATTCGGTAGTTTTATTGTTTATAAGAATTCGAACTCCTCTATTTCCTGCAATAGAAATTCCGTTATTTGTGACTAAAACGCCAGGTATTTTCCGCATCACGTCTTGTAGATTTGTATTAACCATTTCTGATTTTTCTAAATCTACGACTAACTTTTCTGCAGTTTGTTTTATTACAGGGCGTTTACTTTTTACAACAACTTCATTTAAACTTTGTGTCTCTTCTTTTAAAACTATATTAAATTTTCTGTCCTTATTAAGTTCAAATTCTTTTTCTATGTACGATTTAAAGCCTAACATAGAAACTTCTAATTTGTATTTTCCTGAATTTATATTCTCTAAAATAAAGGTTCCATCATCATTAGAAACTGTTCCTGAAGGATTTGCTTCTTGTCCAGTTTTATATAAGATAATATTAGCAAAAGGTAAAGATTGATTTTGTTGATCAACAATTTTTCCTGATATTTTGTATTGAGAAAAAGTTGATAAACTGCTAAAAATGATAAATAAAAATATAAATGTCTTTTTCATTGTTTGTAATTTGTACTTCGAAAATGGTTGATTAATGTGTATTAAAAAATGATTATCTAAATTAATTGGGTTAAGAACTCGATAAATAGTTTTTGATTTTCTATAATAATGAGACGCATTATCAATAAAAAAGGTTTCCTATTTGATTTGATAATATTTAAATAAAGTTATTAAGTTGCTTATAAGGAATATAATTGGGGGATTATTTTTCATGTAATTTTTATTGGGGTTTCTAATTTTATTGACAAAGTTTTATTAAAATCAATTAAATTGTTTTGATTTTTTAAATAAAGACGATATAAATTAGAGATTGTTACAGTAAATCTGAAATTTCAGAAAAATAATATACGAAAAAGTAATAAAGAAGACCAAAGTAAAGTCCTAATCCAATTGCGATTAA
>JBELHK010000079.1:6541-9951 GCA_042091415.1 Polaribacter sp.
AGTAGTTTATTCTCAAATGTTCCTTCAGATATTTTAAAATGAAGTGGGGCAAATCCTAAAAATGTAAAGACCCATAAGAATATAACAATACTAACGTAAATTATATTATTTATTTCTGGATTGTAATATGAAATCATCAATCCGTAAAATAGTTGAAAAAGCATTAAAGGAACTACAACTATAGCTATTCTTAATGTATATTTTTGATGCCAAGAAATGAGATTTTCAGTTTTATAATAAACAAAACTTGGATAAACAATGAGTTGAACCATCCAAATTAAAACAGTAAGTCCGGCATCCACTAAAAACGAAATTTGAGATAAGATATTTAAGAAATCATCCATCAATAACTATTCTTTAAAGGCATATTTCACTAAAGTTTCTAGTGATGTATATTGTAAAGATTTAATATGTGTGGCTTCTAAAATTATAAAAGGAGCTTTGCCTACTTTTTCTGCTTGTAACCATCTAGAAATACACAAACACCATTTGTCTCCGGGTTTTAAACCAGGGAAATTCCATTGAGGAATTGGGGTTATTAAATCATTTCCTTTAGAAGCAGAATGCTCTAAAAATTCTTTCGTAACAATTGCACAAACGGTATGGGTTCCATAATCATCTTTCGTTGTTTTACAAAACCCATCTCTAAAAAATCCTGTCATAGGCGAAGTACAGCAACATTGAAGAGGTGTACCAAAAACATTTAATTCCAAATTTGATTACTTTTATTTTAATAAAGATACAAAATGATATTATTAAAAATAAAAAAGACCACTAAATAAGTGGCCTTTCGATTATAAAATTGAAATATTGTTAATCTCTGTTACCTAATACTTGTAAACCCCAATATAAAAGCATTGCTAATGAACCAAGAGCTGCTACTAGGTAAGTTCTTGCAGCCCATTTTAAAGCGTCAGTTGAACCTGCTAATTCTTCACGAGAAACCATATTTTTATTCTTTAGCCAAGCTAAAGCTCTATTACTTGCATCGTATTCTACAGGTAAAGTAATAAAGCTAAAAATAGTAGCAAGTGCCATAAAAACTAGTCCTGTGACTGCTATGTATAAGCCAAAACCACTAGCACCTGAAGCCGCTCCTAAAATTAATCCACCAATAACCAACCATTGAGAAAATTGAGAAGATACACTTACAATTGGTACTAATTTAGAACGCATTGTTAACCAATCGTATGCAGTTGCGTGTTGAACAGCATGCCCAACTTCATGGGCAGCAACAGCCGCAGCTGCAGCGTTTCTTTGGCTATATACAGCTTCACTTAAATTTACTGTTTTATTTTTAGGATTGTAATGGTCTGTTAATCTTCCAGGAGTCGAAATCACTTTCACATCAAAAATACCATTATCAGCCAACATTTTTTCAGCAATTTCAGCACCACTCATTCCATTTCTTAAGCTAATTTTAGAATATTTATCAAATTTTCTTTTTAGCGTATTACTTATTAACCAGCTAACTATTGAAATTGCAATGATTAAAATATAAAATCCTGACATAATTTATAGTTTTTTAAAATTGTATATCATTTTTGTTTGATAAATTTACAACATAAATTATTCCATTTTATTTTTAAATAACAAAATTTTATTTGTGGCAGATATTAATACTGTTTTTGTAATTATTCAATAATACTTATGTCAATATGGCAAAAAAACCAAATATTTTAATTGTCTATACAGGAGGTACAATAGGCATGGTTAAAGATTATAAGACTAAAGCTTTAAAGGCTTTCGATTTTAGTCAGATAATACAAAATATTCCTGAGATTGCTCAATTAAATTGTAATATAGATAGTATTTCGTTTGAAGAGCCTATAGATTCATCAAACATGAATACTTTTTTTTATGTAAAAATTGCTGAAATTATTCAGAGTAATTACGACAAATTTGATGGATTTATTGTTTTAACCGGATCAGATACAATGTCCTTTATTTCTTCTACATTAAGTTTTATGTTAGAGAATCTTGATAAACCTATAATTTTTACAGGATCGCAATTACCTATAGGAGATTTAAGAACCGATGCAAAAGAAAATTTGATTACCTCAATAGAAATAGCCTGTGCTCAAGAAAATGATGAGCCTTTAGTGCAAGAAGTTTGCTTGTATTTTGAATATAAGTTGTACAGAGCCAATAGAACAACAAAAATAAATGCAGATCAATTTGAAGCATTTACTTCTATGAATTATCCTCCGTTAGCCGAAAGTGGAGTTCACCTAAACTTTAATTCATATTATTTAAAACCTCGCAACAAAGAGAAAAAGAAATTGATGGTTAGAAAAAATCTAATCACAGATGTTGTAATACTTAAGTTATTTCCAGGGATTACTGAAAACACCATAAAGTCTATTTTAGAAAGTAAGGGTTTAAAAGGGGTTGTTTTAGAAACTTATGGATCTGGTAACGCTCCCAATGAAAAATGGTTTTTAAATCTTTTAGAAAAGACGATAATGAATGGTGTAAAGATTGTAAACATAACCCAATGTTCAGGAGGAAGAGTGCAGCAAGGTCATTATGAAACAAGCATTACTTTAAAAAGTCTTGGAGTTATATCTGGTAAAGATATGACAACAGAATCTGCCTTGGCAAAAATGATGTATTTATTAGGTGAAGACCTTAATGAATCTCAATTTAAATTAATTTTTGAAAAGTCCTTAAGAGGGGAGTTGTCATTATAATTAAACAACGATTCATAAAATAATAATACAACCAAAATAAAATAAGTAAGAGTTAAAAAATGGAGAATTAGAGAGAAAAATTTTTTTATGCCTAACATTTTTTGTTACTTGGCACTCTCAAAATAAAGAAATAAGTATTATCTACTGTCAATGTAGTAGAAAGTAGGAGTGTTTTTCTTTTATTGAGTTGAAAATTTATATATTTAACCCGTTAACTATTAAAAATTAATTTATAACAAAGATGAAAAAAGTAGTAAAAGCCTTATCTGTAATAGGATTTATGTTTTTTGGAGCTGTTCAATCTACATTTGCTCAAGAAACTGTAACAGAAGCAAAAACGTTTCACCAAATTTTAAAGCAAAACTTTATTGATGGTGGTCCAGGATTTATGGGAATTGTATTAGTAGCTTTAATCTTAGGTTTAGCTATTGCTATTGAGAGAATTATTTACTTAAACATGGCAACTACAAATACAAAGAAATTATTAGCAAGTGTAGATGATGCATTGAGTTCAGGTGGTGTAGAAGCTGCTAAAGAAGTTTGTAGAAATACAAAAGGGCCTGTTGCGTCTATTTTTTATCAAGGATTAGATAGAGTTGATGAAGGTGTTGAAGAAGCTGAAAAAGCAGTTGTTGCTTACGGTGGAGTTCAAATGGGTCAATTAGAGAAAAACGTATCTTGGATATCATTATTTATTGCTTTAGCACCAATGCTTGG
>JBELHK010000080.1:0-3381 GCA_042091415.1 Polaribacter sp.
TCAGCCTTCCAAGCTGAATGTCGCCAGTTCGAACCTGGTCTCTCGCTCAAAAAAAGACTTCTTATTGAAGTCTTTTTTTATTTACAAGCTTTTTAATTTATCTCCAAAAAAAAGTATTAAAATAATAGGAATAGATAACAAAACAATAAATATTGTATTTGTTGAAAATAGAATTGGTTTTATAACAAGCGTTAAAACAAAACCTCCAATTGCTCCGCCTAAATGAGCAGCGTGGCCAATATTACCTAGTTGTTTTTTCATACCATAAATAGAATAAATTAAATACCCGACACCAAAAATATAACCAGGCATTGGAATAGCAAAAAACAATAACAACTGCATATCAGGAAATAATAAAATAGAGGAATACACGATTCCTGAAACTGCTCCTGAAGCGCCTACAGCACTATAATAAGGTTCATCTTTATGGTAGTTTAAAGAGTATAAACTCCCTGTTAAAAGGCTTCCGAAATAAATAATTAGCAAACTTATATTTCCTAAAATATTTACAACAAAATCTCCAAATATATATAACACATACATATTTAATATTAGATGAAGCCAATCTACATGTAAAAAGGCTGAAGATATTATTCTTATTTTCTCACCTTTTTTAATCTTATCTACTTGAAATTTATATCTGTCTAAAAAGGCGAAATCATCAAAACCTTTTATAGACAATACTATATTAGTTATTATGATTAATAAAATTAATGTATTTGATTGTTGCATCATACAACAAAAATAAGAATTCTTGATTTCGATTTTACAATATATTTGATTTAAAATATAGATATTTGTTTTTAAAATTTTTAGATGCAGTTTTTAATTTTTACTCTCACATATCCACTTATATGGTTACTTTCAATGCTACCTATGAGAATTTTATATATGCTCTCAGATGTTATTTATGTATTTGTTTACTATATATTTCGATATAGAAGAGAAGTAGTTTTAAAAAACCTAAAAATTGCTTTTCCTGATAAATCTAATCTTGAAAGAAATAAAATTTCAAAATATTTCTTCAAACATTTTACAGATAGTTTTGTCGAAACAATAAAGTCAATTACTATAAGTGAAAAAGAAATTTTAAAAAGATACAAGTATAAAAATCCTGAAATCGTAAATGATGTTTTACATAGAAAAAACAGCATTGCTTTTGTAAGTTCGCATCAAGCAAACTGGGAATGGTTTGCCAATTTACCCTTAATTTTAAATAAAAAGATTAATGGAACTTATAAAAGTTTAGGTAATAGATATTTTGATAAAATTGTTAAATCTTCTAGAGAACGTTTTGGGTTTGTTTGCTATGAATCATCAAAAACCGTAAAACCAATTTACAAAGACTACATTAATAAAATTCAAGGTATGTATCTTTTAATTAGTGATCAATCTCCACAATTAGAACACACTCAATATTGGGGGGATTTTTTTAACACAAAAGTTCCTTTTCATATTGGTGCAGAAACATTAGCTAAAAGATTTAATTTATCTGTAGTTTTTTGTGCAACAAAAAAAATAAAAAGAGGTTATTATGAAACAAATTTTACTGTTATAACCGAAGAACCTGATACAATGACCGACTATGAAATTACAAATAAATATATACAACTTACAGAAAAATTAATTAATGAACAGCCCGAATATTATTTATGGTCTCACAATAGATTTAAACATAAAGATAAATTTAAGCAATGGAAAAAATTGAAAGATTCAAAAATTAAAAGAAAGAAAAAAACAAATAATTTATAAAAATATATAAACGATATTTGCAAAAATTTAGATAGATGAACTTAATTTTATTTTATTTTACATATCCCATAATTTGCTTTTTTTCGATATTGCCGATGCCTATTTTATATATAATATCAGATTTTTTCTATGTTATTTTATATTACGTTATTGGTTATCGTAAAGAAGTTATTTTAGGAAACATTAATATCGCCTTTCCAGAAAAAACGGAAAAAGAAAGAAAGCTTATTGCAAAAAAATTCTACAAACATTTTACTGATATTATTTTAGAAAGCGTAAAATGTTTTACAATTTCTGAAAAAGAGATTTTAAAAAGATATAAGTATAAAAATCCAGAAATTGTAAATAAATATATAAATGAAGGAAAAAGTATTGCTTTAGTGGGGGCACATTTAGCAAACTGGGAATGGTCTATTAGCTTACCTTTTGTAGTAAATACTAATTTATTTGGTGCTTACAGTAAATTGAGAAATGAAAATTTTGAAAAAAAATTAAGAACTACAAGAGAAAAATTTGGAGTTATAGGGTCAAAAACTTATAATTTCATGAAATTTATAGATGATAAATTTGAAAAAAAAATTCAAGGAGCCTATATTTTATTAAGTGATCAATCCCCTGTACTTAAAAAGACTTTTCATTGGGCAGATTTTTTTGGAGTAAACGTTCCTGTGCATACAGGGGCTGAAATGCTTTCTAAAAAATATAATTTAGTGGTTATAAATTATAGAGCAAAAAAAATAAAAAGAGGTTATTACGAAACAGACTTCGAATTAATAACAGAAAACCCTAGAGAATTTAAAGATTTTGATATTTCTGAAAAATTTTTAAGGATTACAGAAAGAAATGTAAGAGAACAACCTGAACTTTATTTATGGTCTCACAAAAGATTTAAACACAAAGATAAATTTGAAAAATGGCAAAAATTGATGGATGCTAAAAAGAAAACCAAGAATTAACAAGTTCTTGTTCTATAGGCTTTACTGTTTTATGAACAAAATCATTTTTTGAATCATCATAAACATAATCTTTCGACCATAACTCTATATTTTTCTGAAGCTCTTTTAAAGAATTACAAATAAAACTTAATTCTTTATTTGTAATTGTTGGATGCAAGGATAAACGAATCCATCCTGGTTTTTCTGTATTACATCCTTCTAAAATTTGATTTTTAATACTTGTAGAAGTCTCATGATCTACATTTAGTAAAAAATGACCATAAGTTCCCGCACATGAGCACCCTCCTCTTGTTTGTATACCAAAACGATCATTTAACAACTTAACAACTAAGTTGAAATGATAATTTTCAAAGTAAAATGAAAAAATACTCAATCTTTTTTTGTGATTAGGAGCTAAAATTTTTACTCCGTGTAAACTTTCTAAAGTATTAAAAATAATTTCATTAATTTCTTCTTCTCTTTCAGTAATATTTTTCACACCCATTCTTTCCTTTAGTTGAATAGCTAGTGCAATTTTTATCGTCTGTAAAAAAGCAGGCGTTCCTCCATCCTCTCTAGTTTCAACATCATCAAAATAATCATGTTCTCCCCAAGGATTTGTGTAACTAACAGTTCCTCCTCCAGGATTATCTGGAACGGTATTTTTATACAAACTTTTATTAAAAATTAATAC
>JBELHK010000080.1:3481-9892 GCA_042091415.1 Polaribacter sp.
CTCCTTGAAAATGAATATCTGAATTTGTATAACTTGCCCAATTCCATCCCCAATAAAGAAAAAGTTTTCCTTTATTGCTCACCTTCTTTTTTTTAGTTTGTTGACCGCTTACAGATATTGATAAAAATAATAATGAAAATATTATAAATTTTACTTTCTTCATTTATGCTATAATTTCTTTTATTTCATTTATAAACCTTTCCGCTAAATTATCTGCTAATAATTGAGATTTTGCTTCTGTATAAATACGAATTATTGGTTCTGTATTAGATTTTCGTAAATGAATCCATTCTTGATCAAAATCTATTTTAACACCATCTATAGTATTCACTTCTTCATCTTTATATTTAGAAGCCATTATTTCTAAGATTTTATCGACGTTAATTTTTGGTGTTAATTGAATTTTATTTTTGCTCATAAAATAACTAGGATAACTTTCTCTAAGCTCTTTACAAGATATTTTTAAATTCGCTAAATGTGATAAAAATAAAGCAACACCAACTAAAGAATCTCTACCATAATGTGATGCTGGATAAATAATACCCCCGTTTCCTTCGCCTCCAATTACTGTATTTGTCTCCTTCATTTTAATCACTACGTTTACTTCCCCAACAGCAGAAGCAGTATATATTCCTCCATGTTTTTGAGTAACATCTCTTAAAGCCCTAGAAGAAGATAAATTAGAAACTGTATTTCCTCCGCCTAATTTACCTAACACATAATCTGCACAAGCTACTAGAGTATATTCTTCGCCAAACATTGAACCATCTTCACAAATTAACGCCAATCTGTCTACATCCGGATCTACCACAATACCAAAATCAGCTTTTTCTTTTACAACAAGATTAGAAATATCTGTTAGATGTTCTTTTAAAGGCTCTGGGTTATGAGGAAAATGTCCATTTGGTTCACAATACAATTCTACACATTCAACATTTAATTCCTTTAATAAAGCAGGAATAAAAATACCTCCTGTTGAGTTAACCCCATCAACAACAACTTTAAAATTTGCTTGTCTAATAGCTTCGACATCAACTAAATCGAGATTTAAAACTTCTTGAATATGTTTATTTAAATAACTATTATCTTTTGTATAAGTACCTAAGTCATCAACATCAGCAAAAGAAAAGTCTTCATTTTCTGCTAAAGTCAGAATTTCTTCCCCGTCTTTTCCATTTAAAAATTCTCCTTTCTCGTTTAATAATTTTAAAGCATTCCATTGTTTAGGATTATGAGAAGCAGTTAAAATAATACCTCCATCTGCATTTTCTAAAGGAACTGCAACTTCAACAGTAGGTGTTGTAGATAATCCTAAATCTATAACATTGATTCCTAAACCAACTAAAGTATTGGCTACTAAACTTGAGATCATTTTACCTGATATACGGGCATCTCTTCCTATTACAACTTTTATTTTTTCTTTTTTTGAATTTCTTTTTTTGATGAAAGCACCGTATGCTGATGCAAACTTAACAGCGTCAATTGGGGTTAAATTATCTGAAGTCTTTCCCCCTATTGTACCTCTAATTCCTGATATTGATTTTATTAATGTCATCGCAATATTTTAACTCGACAAATATAATTTATTTCAACCTATATTAATTTATGTTTACCAAACAAATAGATATAATTTTAGAAGATGATTTTAAAGAATAAAAAAACCACTGTATAATTACAGTGGTTTTAATATATTTAAACTAAAGTTTGTAAAAAATTACTTCTTTTTAGCTTTAGCATCCATTTGCTTTTTTAAATCAGCAAGACCACCAATATCTCCTAAAGTAGTTTTTTCTACTTCAGCAGCTTTTTTAATAGCAGCTTTAACATTACGTTTTTCTTGCTCTTTAAAGATTGAAGTATGAGAAACTACAATTCTTCTATATTCTTTAGAGAATTCTAAAACTATAAAATCAGTAGTATCTCCTTTACCTAATTTAGAACCATCTTCTTTTTCTAAGAATCTAGTTGGAGCAAAACCTTCTACGTCACCTTCAAGAGTAACTGTAGCACCTTTATCGTTTTTCTCTTTTATAGTTCCTTGATGTTTAGATCCTATTTTAAAGGTATCCTCATGAGCATCCCAAGGATTATCTTGAGTTTGTTTATGTCCTAAATTTAATTTTCTGTTATCAACATCTAATTCTAGAACTTGAACTTCTAATTTCTGACCAACAGTTACAAAATCTGATGGATGTTTGATTTTCTTTGTCCAAGATAAGTCTGAGATGTAAACTAAACCATCAATACCTTCTTCTAACTCAACAAATACTCCAAAATTAGTATAGTTTCTTACAGTTCCTGTGTGAGTAGAACCAACAGGATATTTAGAAGTAATATCAGTCCAAGGATCTTGATGTAATTGCTTCATCCCTAAAGACATCTTTCTCTCTTCTCTATCTAAAGTTAAGATTTCAGCTTCAACTTTATCTCCAACTTTTACGAAGTCTTGAGCAGAACGTAAGTGAGTAGACCAAGACATTTCAGAAACGTGAATTAATCCTTCAACTCCTTGTTCTACTTCTACAAATGCACCATAATCCGCTAAAACAACAACTTCACCAGTAACTTTATCTCCAACTTTTAAATTTGAATCTAAAGCTTCCCATGGATGAGCAGAAAGTTGTTTTAAACCTAATTGAATTCTAGATTTATTATCATCGAAATCTAAAATTACTACATTTAGTTTTTGATCTAATTCAACTACTTCATTAGGGTGATTTATTCTTGACCAAGATAAATCTGTAATGTGAATTAATCCATCAACACCACCTAAGTCAACAAATACACCGTAAGAAGTAACGTTTTTAACAACACCTTCTAATACTTGTCCTTTCTCTAACTGACCAATAATTTCTTTCTTTTGTTCTTCGATATCAGCTTCAATAAGTGCTTTGTGAGAAACAACAACATTTTTAAATTCATGGTTAATTTTAACAACCTTAAATTCCATTGTTTTTTCTACATACTGATCGTAATCTCTAATTGGTTTAACATCAATTTGAGAACCTGGTAAGAATGCTTCAATTCCGAAAACATCTACAATCATACCACCTCTTGTTCTACACTTAACAAAACCATTAACAACTTCTCCTGTTTCATGAGCGTTGTTAACACGTTCCCAAGCTTTGATTACTCTAGCTTTTTTATGAGATAATACTAACTGACCAGAAGAATCTTCTCTTTTGTCAACTAATACTTCTACTTTATCACCAACAGCTAAATTTTGGTTATAACGAAATTCGTTTAAAGAAATAACTCCTTCAGATTTAGAGTTAATATCAATAATAGCATCTCTATCAGTAATTCTAACAACTGTTCCTTCAATTACATCACGTTCGTTTACAAACCCTACTGTACCTTCTAAAGCAGATTCAAATTCTTTTAATTTAGACTCATCTACAGCTTCAATACCTTGTTCGTATTTGTGCCAGTTAAAATTTTCTAAAAATTCTTGTGGGTTTTGAGTCTCTACAGTAGTAGTTTCTGTAGCTTGTTTTGCAGTTTCTTCTGCTAAAACTTCTTTGTTTTCTTCAGACATGTTCTGAAAATATTTTGTATCTTTTTGTTTTTCAGATTTTTAACGAAAAAAACGCCAAGAGATGTTTTTTATAAATGTTTATTAATTTCCTTTTTTAAATCTGTACTCGTAAAAAGGAGTGCAAATTTACTAAAAATGATTGATATTTAAATGTTTAGTCTAAAATATTTTATGATTTATATTTTTACTAAAAATAAACACATTTCATCAAACATAATAAATAATTCAAATTATAATAACTCAACTTTAACTAAAATTTTAAAATTTACGGTAATTGTTATTCCAAAAAAGATGTTTTAAGAAAAAAGGAAGAATTATTTAAGATTTTTATAGGGATAATTTACCTGTAAGAACTACATTTGCAGGCGATTTAGTTGTGATGATAAGATTGAAATAGAAGTGATAGCAACAAGATAATAAATGGAGAAAAAAATAAAAGATTTAATTGATAAGGGCATAATGCTTCCTTTAATGGAAGAATTTTATACGATTCAAGGAGAAGGATATTATACAGGTAAAGCTGCTTATTTTATTAGAGTTGGAGGTTGTGATGTTGGTTGCCATTGGTGTGATGTAAAAGAGAGTTGGAATGCAGATTTACACCCACCTACTATGGCTGATTTAATTGTTGAAAATGTAAAAAAACATACAGATACAGTTGTAATTACAGGTGGTGAACCGTTAATGTGGTCGATGGATTATTTAACAAATCTATTGCAAGAAAATAATATAAAAACTCATATTGAAACTTCTGGTGCGTATTCGTTTTCAGGAAAATGGGATTGGTTCTGTCTTTCTCCCAAAAAAACGAAATTACCTTTAGAGGAAGTTTATAAAGAAGCTGATGAATTAAAAATGATTATTCATAATAATTCTGATTTTGAATTTGCAGAACAACAAGCTAGAAAAGTGAGTAATAAGTGTGAACTTTTTCTTCAGCCTGAATGGAGTAAAAAAGAGAAAATGACTGAAAAAATTGTTGAATATGTAATGAAAAATCCAAAATGGAAAATTTCATTACAAACTCACAAATATTTGAATATTCCTTAAATTAAAGAGTTTTTAATTTTTCATCAATTAAAGTACAAATTCTTTCAAATTGTTCTTGTATTCCAAGATCCGAATTATCAAATTCAATTGCATCATTTGCTTTAACCAAAGGAGAATCTTCTCTTGTTGAATCAATTCTATCTCTTTCTTGAACATTAAAGAGAATTTCTTCAAAAGTCACATTATCACCCTTAGAAACTAATTCTTTATACCTTCTTCTCGCCCTTTTATCGGCTGAAGCTATCATAAATAATTTTAAATCGGCATTAGGAAAAACAACAGTACCAATATCTCTACCATCCATTACAATTCCACCATTACTCCCCATTAATTTCTGTTCAGCAACAAGTTTTTTTCTAACTTCTGATATTTCAGCAACTTTACTAACTAATTGCGATATTTCTAAACTTCTAATTTCATTTTCAATGTTTTTACCATTTAGGTATATTTCAGCAAATCCTAAATTTGAATTAAATTTAAAATCGAGTTTAATATTTGATAGTTCCGAAATAAGATCATTTTTATGAAGATAATTAATTCCTGATAGGTTATTAATATTCGCATAATAAGTAACTGCCCTATACATAGCTCCTGTATCAACATAAATATAATTATATTTTTTTGCAATTAGTTTTGCAATCGTACTTTTTCCTGTTGATGAGAAACCATCTATAGCAATTGTTATTTTTTTCATATTTATCAATAATTTAAATCAATCTCTAAACTAAATGTACTAGCATTTGATGCTGAATGATATTTAGAATATGCATAATTAAGTTTAAGTCTATTCATTTGAATTCCAAATCCAACAGAAAAGCCTGCAAAAGTTCTAATATTTTGTAGTTTTAACTCGGCAGCTCTTCTAAAATTATATCCTAATCTAAGATTAACTAAACTTTCAGGAAATAATTCAGCACCAACAATAAAGTGACGCATCGTATTATCTAAAAAAGAAACATTGGATTCGGTAGCATTTCCTTCTAAGTCAATTGTTTGCTCGGATGGATTAGGAACAGAAATGTCCCAATTTTGAATATTATCTAGTGTTAAATACCATTTTAGAGGAACATATTCTAATTGATATGATGCTCCAATTGAAAGTTTAAATGGCATTGGCTCATTCGTACCATTAAAAGACTTTATTTGAGAACCAAAATTTCTAGCAACTATTGTAAAAGTATAAGATTTATAAGGACTATAATACAAAATACTAAAATCAAAAGCTGCTCCAAATGATGCATAAGTAGAAATATTTGAATTTATTAATTTCAAATTAGTCCCCAAATATAAGTTCGTCCAAGGTAAATTGATAGCATACCCTAAAGATACAGCTAAGTCATTAGCCTTAAAAATGCCCGTTTCATTTCCAAACTGATCAGATTCTATTAACGAACCATAATCTAAATAAGTAATATTCCCATAAATTGTTCCAAATCTTCTAGAAATTAATCTAGCATAAGACAAAGAACCAATATTTATTCCTGCAAGGTAACTTGAATAATTTAAAGAAATAAATCCATCAAGATCTGGATTTATTACTGATGGATTCCATAAAGGTTGATTTACATCATCCATTAACGTTAGAACTTCACCTCCTAAGGCTACTTGTCTGGCAGATGTTGATAAATTTAAGAATTTATAAACTTGTTCACCTCCAACTTGACTCTGAACATTAAAACTAAAATAAGTAATACAAAATATATAAAAATAATTTTTCATCAACTATAAAATATCCAATCTATAAATCAATAACGAAAATATATTATAATAATTAGAAAATAACTATTTAAAAAATAAAAAAACCTCATATCTTAGTAGATATG
>JBELHK010000081.1:0-1433 GCA_042091415.1 Polaribacter sp.
AACGGACAAACAAAAAATTTCATTGACCAACCTTATTTAGAAACAACAGCGAAAGTTGACACATTGGTAAAACCTGATATAATTTACCTTGATATTTTATTAAAAGAAAAAGATAGTAGAAATAAGATTTCAGTTGAAGAATTAGAAAATAAAATGGCAATTAAATTTGAGTCTATGGGAATTGACTTGAAAAAGCAACTCAGTCTTTCTGATTTAGCAAGTAATTTTAAAAAATACTTTTTAAAGCAAAAGGATGTTTTAAAGAGTAAATCATATAAATTAAAGGTTTTTGATGCACAAACTGCCGGAAAAGTTATTATTGAGTTGGAGAATTTAGGAATTTCTAATGTTTCAATTGATAGAACAGAATTTTCAAAAATTGAAGAGTTGAAAATGATTCTAAAATCGAAAGCTGTTCAAAAAGCGAAAATTCAAGCTGAACATCTTGTAATGCCTTTAAATCAAAAAATAGGAGGAGCTTTATTTATTGTTGATAAGTATTACCGAGGTTACAATTATGATTTACAAGAAGTTGTAGTTACCGGTTACAGTTCGAAAAGAAACACAAAATACAACCCTGTTGATATTGATTTTAAATCAATTAAAATTGAATCAGAAGTAACAATTAAATTTAGCATTGAATAAATAGGACGGTAAAAACTATAATTCATTACTTAACATGTTTTTAAAGATCGAGGTAGTTATTTTAAAAAATCTTCACGAGCTTTAAAAGCATTTTTAAGTTTATCTATATTTAAAAACCATTCTGTAAATGTTTTTGGAACACCGTACTTATCGATATGAGTTGGCATAATATGTTCAATATTATTTTTATAATCTGAAACAATCTCATTAAATTTAGTAGAACTAAGTAATGCTGAATTTATTAAATACTGGTAACGTAAATCATAGGCTTGTTTAAAATCTTCATTAGCATATAAGATATTAAACAAGTCTGTAATTGGATTTTTCATTGGGTTATTAATAAATGATATTGGTGAGCGATCTATATACTGAGTAGATACCAAATCTAAATCAAACAAAACAAATCTGAAAGGTCCATTGTTAACTGCAAAAAAGCGTACATTATTTTTGGGCCAATCTCTATTACCGATATAGGATTCGAAAATCATATAATCAATAAAATTATTTATATCAATCTCGTTAATTAAGTAATTATAATCTTCATTATTAATGGCAGTAATGAAATTATCAATTCTATCAAAATCGCCATCTTTTTTTTCTACAATTCCGCCTTCTATAATTTTAGCTAAGGTAATATCGCTCTTACTTACACCATAAAGTCTAGACATACCATTAGTATTTGCTTCAGTTCTAAGATTCATAAGCCCCAAAAACTTGTTATTTACAAATACAACTGTTTGCTCTGCGTAGGTTAAATCTATATTTAGCCCTGCATCAATAGCTAGCTT
>JBELHK010000081.1:1533-9869 GCA_042091415.1 Polaribacter sp.
CTGTTTGCTCTGCGTAGGTTAAATCTATATTTAGCCCTGCATCAATAGCTAGCTTATTATCCTACATATAAAGGCAATTGAATTCTCAAATTATTAGATGTAAATTCTAAGGTCTCAATTTGTCTTTTTCCTCTATTATATTTACCATATAATCCAGTTTCCAAATAGATTTTATCATTCAACATTTTTAAATAATTTACTCCAAATCGTAAACCAAAAGCACCTGTATTATCTAAACTTTCATCATTTAGAATTATTTCATCTTGAAATACATATCCTAAATCTACCTCAATTTGAAACTCACTTTGTGAAAATGAGAACGTTGTACACATCAGAAAGAGTATTAAACTTAATTTTTTCATTAATAGCCTGATTTATATAATGTAAAAATCATCTTTTATTTTAGAGAAACAAAAAACAATTGGAAATTCTTATCAAAAAAATGCATGAATTAAATAAGTTAAATTATTTAAAAAGAATAAAATGGTAAAATGTATCTAAAATTGCTTACATTTAGATTAAAGAAAGTTGCTATATTTTCTATGAACTGTAATTTTCCGCAGGAAAATAATATATTCTCAAAAGTCGAAACTTTTCATAAAATAAAACAGTTATACAACATATAAAAATGAAAATAAAATTCATCATAACATTTATAATTTTAGCTTTTTTAAAAGTTGAAATTTCTTACTCTCAATACTCTAACAGATATTTTGAATTAACGAAAAATCTAAAACCAATTGACTCGATAACAAAAATCAAAAAATTTAGAAAAAATGGTCGACTAAAAGAAGTTTCTAAATATTTAGTTTATGAATATAAAGGATGTACTTATGAAGTTGTAAGCGGAAAACAACAATTATTTGACAAAAAAGGAAGGTTATTTTATGAAGTCTTTTATGATAGTTTTGGAAATTTAATTTATCAAAAACAGTTCAATAATTCAAATCAATTATATAAAATTATTGAAACAACAAAAATTGACTTGAAACCTGAAACTACTCTTGATGAAATATTAAACTCTAATAGAAAAACCTTAGTTGAAAGTTATGAAAAAAAGTATGAATCAAATGAAAGAAAAGGTAATTTAAAATTATGGAAAGAAGGAAAACGCTTGAATGGAAGAAAGATTGGAGAGTGGAAAACTTATAATCTTTGTGATCAAACATTTAAAATAAAGGGATACAAAAAAATAAATAACACTACACAGTAAAGGCTATAATTCATTGCTTAATATGTTTTTAAAAATTAAATTAACTACTTTTATCCGGCCTGATTTCTATCGTAGAAAATCCTCTAGATTTTCAACTTGCAACGAAATCATAGCCTAAAGAGTCCTAAAACATATAGTAAACTCAATTTTTCACTGCTCAAACAAGTGTCAAGACAATGAATTTGACAATTGATATTTCAGTGAACTGAAACTAATTAACCTCCAAAATTCATCAGTTATGATATTACCATCATTTTTAGGTAATAAATTTTATATTTTGCATTATATAGAAGGCCCTTTAGAAAGAATATCAGTTTAGAGAAAAGATATAAATAGAATTAAAAATATTTTTTATGTTTAAATAAATTGCTGCAAAATTATATCATTACTCTGCGTTGGGATTATTAAAAAAAATGAAACATCGGACTAGACAGTTCGAAGTAACAAGCTAGAAAACATAGAAATTTACGCAGAAAAAACCTCTAATTATGACAAAACAGTTTGATTTGGAACTTATCAGCAAAGTAGCTGATGATTTAACAGTAGGAATTGGTATCTTTCATATACCTGACCTAAGTGATAATAAAAGCATACGCTATGTTTTTATGAATAAGGTTCTCTTATATGAAATGAGAAAAGAAAAAGAAGAAGTTTTTGGTAAAAGAATAATAGAAGTAGCACCCGAGGCATATGAACATGAAGGAGGAATCATGGTTATAAATACGTACATGAAAGTTGCTGCTGAAGGAGGTTATATTAATTTAGGGCTTGTTGAATATTCGAATCATATGGTTGCAGGAACATATGAATGTTCTGTTCATGGCATTATGAAAAACTATGTCTATGTTCAGCTCCGTAACGTTACAGAATTAGAGAAAGCAAAAATTGAATTAGAGAAAGCAAATGAAGAACTTGAACAGTTCACATACATAACCTCTCACGACTTGCAAGAACCTTTAAATTCAATTATTTCATTTTCAGGATTACTAGAAAGTAGTAAAAATAATCTTGATGAAATTGGCAAAAAAAGTATTGAGATAATTATCAGTTCTTCCTATCGCATGAAAAATTTCATAATTGCACTCCTTGAATTTTCACGCATAGGTAAAGAAAAAGAAAAGAAAAAAGTAGATGTAGTTCAACTAATTGAAAACCTTAAAACTGACTTATATGATTTGATTGTGCAAAAAGATGCAAGTATCAATTATATCGGAAAACCCTTAACAATTATCGCATTTGAACCTGACTTAATTAAACTGTTTCAGAATCTTATAGTTAACGGGATAAAATATAATGATGGAGAAAAAAATCCAAGAATTGTTATCAATGTAACTGAAAAATCGAAAGAATATGAATTTTCGATAAGTGATAACGGAATTGGAATAGCCAAAGAACATTCTAATAAAATTTTTGAAGTATTTCAAAGGTTACATACTCGTGATGAATTTTCAGGAACGGGCATAGGCTTATCTCATTGCAAAAAAGTAATAGAACTGCACGATGGCGAAATATGGTTTACATCAGAATTAGGAAAAGGAACAACATTTTATTTTACAATATCAAAATAACTTACAATGAAAAAATTAGAACGGATAATATTGGTTGACGATGACCCTTTCACCAATCTTTATAACGAAATAATACTTAAGCAAAATAATGCATCAGAAAATATAATTCCATTTCAAAAAGGCAAGGAAGCAATAGAGTATCTGGAAACAAAAATTGATAAGGTAGATTTAATATTGTTAGATATTAATATGCCCATAATGAATGGCTGGCAGTTTTTAGAACACTACCAAAAACTTGATGAAAAGAAAAGAGCAACTATTTTAGTTGTTATGCTAACATCTTCTGTAAACATAGCTGACCAAAAGAAGGCAGAAAAATTACAATTAGTTAAAAAATTCATTAATAAGCCTTTGAATGAAGAGGGTGTTAATGAAATTATTAACTTATTTGAACAACTAACTGCCAACAAAGAATGTAGTATATTTAACAGATGTAACTAAAAATAGCTTAATAGCAATAAGTAATTCTTGTAGTAATTTGAAAGCATAGATTGTTGAAAAGTCCTTTTTCATAAAATTCCATAAAATTTTGAATAGTTAAAAATAGATTAATCAAATTAAGGAGGAAACTTATGAGAAAAAATATAGCAGAACGTAACAAGGAATATGCCCCATTAATCAAAAACAACAAACAATGTTAAGAAATGTAAAGTACACTCACAAAAAATGATTGGACTACAAAATAAAGTCATCTTGATGCACTCTTTTAGTCGCTCCAATAAAATTTCTAAAATACTAATAGACAAGCTTAAGCTCTTCATAATTCATAGCTAGTACTCGCCTACTCAGAAATTCCTTCGGAATTTCGCCGTTCTTGATTTATCTAGTAAATTAGCTGCTTAAAACAGACAAACAATCGCAAAGAAGGCATATCTATATTGGGATAACAAAAAAACGAGAAATTACATCATTTAATAAGTTATATATAAATAGCCATAAACATTTATTAGAAAATGAACGAAATAAAAAAAGTTCCTGTAGTCATATTAAATGGATTCCTTGGATCTGGAAAAACAACACTTTTTAGAAGCCTTCTTGCTCAATCAAAAAGGAAAAACATTTCTGTTTGCGCAATTGTAAACGATATGAGTGAACTCGATGTCGATGGTGAATTGATTGGCAATACACATATTGTGGAAGATGATAATAGTATATTAGAATCTATTTCATCTTGTGTTCTCAGTAGCAAAAAAGGAATTCAAAAACTAGGTAAAGCAATTCAGAATCTATTAACAAATCAAAATCCAGAACTTATTGTAATTGAGACTTCTGGAAGTTGCCACCCTATGCCTCTAATTGAATATTTCAAAGAAAAGAAAGAATTACAATTAACGGGGGTATTCGCCCTTGTAGATAGCCTTATGCTGAAGCATGACTTTAATTATGGAGAAGGCCTTATTACTCAAATGCAACAAAATATGGCTGCGGGGAAAAGAGACACTATCAATTTACTTGTAGAACAAATTTTGTTTTGTAGCCATTTATTTATTACTAAATCAGATAAAATAGAAAAAGAAAAACTGCCGGATATTGCTACATATCTTCAGCAAATTAACCCTTTAGCTTCGGCACACTCTGTACTGTTTGGCAAACTAAAAATAGAATCATTGTTTGAACTAGAGGAGTATAATTATTCAAACGTTGTTCAATTAACCAAGGAATTAAAACCAATATTAGAATCCGAAGAGAATGCAGACAGCCCCTATGATTTAGCAACAAGTGTTATAAAAGATGACCGACCATTTCACCCACAACGTCTGTGGGATATTTGTCATCAATATCTTGATAAACGAATTTATCGAAGTAAAGGTTTTTTCTGGTTAGCTAGTCGAGATAAATACTCTTTACTTTGGCAACAAGCTGCTGGTGGAATTAGTCTTGAATTAATTGGATCTTGGAGATCAGGAATTGTAGAAGACGAAAACAATGGTATTTCGGAAATGGAAATAGAACAATTAAAAGAAATGCTTTTAAAAGAAACAGGAAGGTTTGGAGATAGACATTGTGATTTAACTGTAATTGGAGATAAATCGCAAGTAAAACAATTTACAAACATGCTAAATTCTTGTTTTCTCACAGATGATGAAATTAGACTTTGGAAAGAAGGTTATGAATTTGATGATCCATGGCCTAAAAATATAGTTAAAATGATAAATTAGACTTTAAAACTAGAAGAAAAATAAACAACATACTGTAAATCAAAATAACAAAAATTTTACATCTAAGACTAACTGTATCACTTTTTAAAAATTGTAATTTTATCAATAACGTATATAATTGCAATGAAAAACATAGAATTAAAAAACGTACTAGCCACTTTAAAGTAATCAAAAAAAGTAAATGTATATTTACAAATAGATTTCTACAAAAAGGATAAAAAAATAAACTTTCAAACAAAAAGAAATGAAAAAAACAACATTACTATTTTTTATATTCGCTACTTTGCTTTTAAATTTTCATTTCTACGGGCAAAATATAGAAAAATTATATAAAGAAGTTAATCCTTCTGTTGTAACACTTATTACAGTATCTAAAAGTCTAAAAAGCAACTATCAAGTTACTGCAGACTCTGGTTTAGGTTCTGGAGTATTAATTTCTGAAACAGGTATTATTTTAACCGCAGCACATGTAGTTAATAATGCAGAAAAAATTGAGGTGAAATTCTTAAACGGAGAAGTGATTCCTGCAGATGTGATTCGTTCTGCTCCTATTGCTGATGTAGCAACAATTAAACTTTCTTGGATGCCTAAAGATTACAAGGTATCTAAATTGGGTGATTCTGATAAAATGGGTATTGGAGAAAAAGTAATTGTTGTAGGTGCTCCTTTCGGGTTAGAGCACTCTTTATCGGTCGGTTATATCAGTCAAAGAACACAAGAAAAAAGTCGAACATCTGGTTTTATTCACAACGATTTTTTTCAAACTGATGCCTCTATTAATCAAGGTAATTCAGGAGGACCAATGTTTAATTTAAAAGGTGAAGTAATTGGTATTTCTAGTTATATCATATCAAAATCAGGAGGTTTTGAGGGTTTAGGTTTCGCAGTTACATCAAACTTAGCTAAGAAATTAATAGTGGATGGAAATAGAAAATGGACAGGAATTGAAGGTTATTTTCTCGATGAAGCTACTGCTTGGATGCTAAATGTTCCTTCAAATGGAGGGATGTTGGTGGAATCTGTAGTAAAATATTCTCCAGCATATTTAGCTGGCCTAAAAGGTGGTTTTCAAAAAGTTAAAATAAATGACAAAGAAGTAACATTAGGCGGTGATATTATTCTTTCGGTTAATGGAACTCCTATTTCAAAAAAAACAGAAAACCTTGATTTTTTAAATACAAAGACTTACAAATTAAAAATTCTTCGCGGAGGAAAAATAGGAGAAGTTGTTATTGAATTCAATGAAGAATAAAATTTTCAGTTAAAGTAAAAAACTGAAATAAAATTGTTTTAAAAGCATTTTTAAGAACAAATATTAAGCTTTACTTAGAAATCTTATATTATTTTATTATTTTTAGTAGTATAAATGACCTATAAATTAGGTTGTTCTCTTTGAACTTAAGATCTAAAGTTCTATTCGTTTGTTTTGTTGATAGCTACTTTCACAATCTTATGACACTATTAGATATAGTTTTAGGCATATAAAAAAGGTATAATAATGAGAAAACTATTTGGCTTTATTATATACATAATTGTACAAACTCTATTTATCCCTTTAGGGATAATTGGAGGAATAATTATAGCCTACAAACAAATATATGTTAGCAAAAAATTAAAAGTATCATCTACCGCTATCGAAATAATTAATGGCAGATGGACTATGGATAAGTTTAAACTACGAAATGATTTAGCCTCTGTAAAGTTATTTAACGTATTGCCAAATACAACTTCAATTGGTCAATGGCTTGCACTTTTTCCGTTATATTTATTAAAAAAATTAACGAATGAAAATTTGATTTATCCAACATTTAAAGAAGCTCCGTATGCTACATTAGCAAACTTAGTAACTTCTAGAACGGTTTTCTTTGATAATTTACTAAAAAAGTCTCTTAAAAATTCAGAACAATTTGTAGTAATGGGTGCAGGTTTCGATACTCGTTGCTATGGAGATTTAATTAAAAAAGATATCAAACTATACGAACTTGATAAAAAACATACTCAAGAACTTAAGCAAAATTATCTTCAAAAAGCAAACATAGATTGTGCCAATGTTCATTTTGTAGACGTAGACTTCAGTACCGAAAACTGGTATGAAAAGCTGATTTCACACGGATATGATAGAACTAAGAAAACTATCTTTTTGTGGGAAGGTGTTACACTCTATTTATCAAAGAATGATGTACTAAAAACACTTTCAGAAATGCAACAAAATTCTTCGAAAGGAAGTGCTATTATAGCAGACTTTTATTCAACAGCTTTTGTTAATGGGAAAATAGTTCCTGGTAAAAAAGCCTTAGAAATGACAAATGAACAGTTTGGCTTTGGTATTGAGTTTAATGGCAATACCTCATCAGATCTTAAAGAAATAGTTAAGGAATCTAAAATGAAACTTGGCGAAGTGTATTATATGGGCTATAAAACTAAAAAAGGGACTTGGATGTCTGTAGTTGAAATCTTAATCTAACAAAATAAGTCTAAAAAGTACAAAATGAATACAAAAAAGATAAACATAAAAGGTGCTGCTAAAACAGGAATTCAACCCACAGTAACGGTTGCCGTAGAGCAGAATTTTCCAAAAAATCAACGAATAGTCAACGACAATCTAGCTCCTTATCTTTTTACAGGTATAAACAAGTTTTGGATATGGATATGTAAATTCGCTTTTATTAGAAATGGTTTAGTAAGATTTACAGAAAAATTAATGAAAGGTGGCTGGAGTCTTTTTTTAGTTAGAAAAAGATATATAGACTCTAAACTCATTGAAACAATTCAAGAACAACATATAAAAAGTGTCGTAAACTTAGGAGCAGGAATGGATACTCGTTTGTTTCGATTTCCAGAAGTTCAAAATATAAAAAGTTGGGAAGTTGATCTACTTGTAAATATCAAAAGTAAATATAAAGCTATCACAAGAGCATTAGGTTATTTTCCAAACCATATAACTCAGGTTCCTATAAATTTTATCGAAGAAGATATTGAAGTTAAGCTAAAGGAAAAAGGATATCAATCTAAAGAAAAAACATTTTTTATTTGGGAAGCTGTATCTCAGTATTTAGATGAATCATCAATTTTAAAAATGTTTAAATTCTTTTCAAATGCTCCCTCAGGAAGTTACTTAACTTTCACATACGTACTTAAAGACTTTGTTGAAGGTGTAAATCTGTATGATCAAGAATTATTATACAAGAATACTGTTAAAAAAAACATGTGGAAATCTGGATTTTACCCACAAGAAATCGCATCTAAATTAAAAGAATATGGTTGGGTTTTAATCGAAGATATTGATTATGATGGCTTGAATGATCGTTATGTAAAACCTACTGGTAGAAAATTAGGAGTAGTAAAAATAGAAAGAGTTGTTTTTGCTAAAAAAATCAATTAAATAAATCGTTATAT
>JBELHK010000082.1:0-9520 GCA_042091415.1 Polaribacter sp.
GATCCAACAAAAGCAAAAGAAAAGTTAGGATGGGTGCCAGAGCACGATTTGGCTTCTTTGGTAAAAGATATGATGCAAGGGGATGTAACTTTAATGAAAAAAGATGTTGATTTGTTAAAAGCAGGTCATGAGATTTTGAAACAGGCGGAGTAGAAAAGTTTCTTTTAATTGTATTAAAAAAATAAGTATTATGAATGTTGCATGTTTTATTCCTATAAAAGAAAATAGTGAAAGGGTTAAAGGGAAAAACTTTAAATTAATTGGAAATAAGCCATTATACCAAATTATTATTGATAAAGCTATTGAAGCAGAGGTGTTTGATGTGATTTATGTGGATACTAATAGTAAAGAGATTTCTAATTATGCTTTAGAGGTTGGTGTAGAAATAATTGAAAGAAAACCCGAACTTGCAGAAAATAGTGCAAATGGAAATGATTTATTGGTTTATCATCTAAAGGAAAAACCGAATCATGACATTTATTTTCAGTTATTTGCAACAGCTCCTTTAATTAAAGTTGAAACCATAAGGAATTGTGTTAAAAAATTATTGCTTAGTACGAGTTTTGATTCTGTTTTTACAGCGAGAAAACAAAATGGTTTTTTTTGGTGGAGCGGTCAACCAGTAAATTACCAACCAGTTTTGTTGCCTAGAAGCCAGGATTTAGTTCCTGTAATGGAAGAAACTACAGCCTTGTATGGAATACAAAAAGCTACTTTAAATAGGTATCATTGTAGAATAGGGGCTAAACCCTTTGCATTTGAAGTTTCAAAAATGGAAGCAGTTGATCTAAACATTGAAGATGATTTTCACTATGTAAATTGGTTAGTTGAAACGGGAAAAGTTCATATTTAAACAAAATAATTTTTCTAAATGAGAAAAATATATGCTACGATAGGAAAGCCATCAGAATTATTAGAACTTAGAAGTGCTATAGTTTATTTTAATATCGAAAAAGCTATTATAACGATTATTAATAAAAAAAGGATAGATAAAAATATAATAAAACTATTTTTTGAAAGTGACTTACCTAGTATAAATGTTGATTTCTTAAATTATAATTTTGATAAAGGAGTAAATGATTATAAGTTATTTCTATCTGATTATATAGAGGAAATAGATTATTTTGCGCTATCATTATATTTCAATAGACATATTTATAAATTATCTCCATATTTAAAGACTAAAAATAAAAAAATAATTCATATTTCTGACGGTGTTACTAATGCATTTAGTTTATTTGGATATATACTTGGCTTCAGAACAAAAGGGCTGTTTTCATTTTTTAAAAGCATGATTATATATTTTGAATATAAAAAGGCTAAAGCAGATATAACATTCTTTAGTTTATATCCAAATAAATCATGTTTTGCAAGAAAAACCTTACCTCTTGACAACCAGAACACTAAATTTCCGGGAGATATAAACTTAATCAATGATTGTGACATATTATTAGTTCCAGGATGGGGAATGTCAACAAATGATTTAATTGATTTCTTTGATATTACTAAAAAATATTGTGCTACTTCTAAAAATCTAGAAATTGAAATTGATCAAATAAATTACCCAATAAAGCAATACATCACTGCAGAAGATGTTATTAATTCACGGAGAATTAAAAGAGTTGTAGGTACACCATCTACAGCTTTGATATTTGCAAAAACTAACTATCCTGATATTCAAGTAGATTGTATTTTAACAGGAGTACTTAATAAAACTTTTGGATTGTTTTATGAAAGAGAATTTATGAAATTGGGAAAAAAGCTTGGAATCAATTTTTTCAGTCATAAGTTGTAATCATTAATGGGATGAATAATTTAAAAGGAACTTTACTTTCTGGCTTTTTGTGGACAGGTTTTCAGACAGTTGGTACTAAATTAATATCACTCATATCACAATTGCTGTTGGCATGGTTACTCGTACCAGACGATTTTGGAAAAATAGGTATTGCTTCGTCAATCACAGGCATTATATTTTTGATTCAAACCTTTGGGTTATCAGATGTATTGATAAGTAGAAATAAAGTTTTTGATCACACAACCAATTTAGCAAAGTCAATATCCCTGGTTATGGGATCTCTTTGCTTGATTTTAACATTTACATCGTCTTTTTTTGCACAATATATCTACCAAGATTCAGAGATAAGAAATATAATTTTAATTTTCTGTTTATCAATACCATTCAGTACCATGTCTGTTGTTTCAGATGCTAAATTGAGAATAGACCTGAGATTTAGAGAATTATCTATAGTAAAAGTTGTTGAATTTTTAGTCTCTCAATTTTCAATAATTCTTTTCGTTGTAGTAGGTTTTGGAGTGTATAGTTTTGTTTTAGGCCCTTTTATCGGAGCAGTTATTCGGTATTTTTGGTTAATCAATCTTAGTGGTCTTACGCATACTTTTAAAATAACTTTTCATCATTGGAGGTTTCTTTTCTCGAATAGCCTTTACGGCTTTTTTCATAGTATTTGTCAATCTGTAATACGACAATCGGATTACTTGATTTTAGGATTGTTTGCATCGAAATCTGAGGTGGGTATTTATTTTCTGGGCTATAGTTTAAGTGTTCAAGTGATAGGTTTTTTAGTAAACTCTTTAGCTCCAATATTATTTCCTTCTTTAATGAAAATACCAATTAATGAGAAAGGAAGGATTAAAAATGTCTTGATGAAAATAACGATAGTATTTGCTTTTTTGGGAATGCCTTTCGCTTTTTGGCAAACATCAATTATAGAACCTCTAGTTTTGGTTTTTTTCCAAGAAAAATGGTATGATATGATTCCTGTAGTTCAAATTTTGTCACTTGGAATTGGTTTTAATGTGATATCTTCGTTATGGGGGCCAGCTTTAAGAATAAAATCAAAATTTAAGGAACAATCTATTTATTCTTTTTGTTTTATGGTGTTCTTTATATCATTAATAACCCCTTTTAGTTATTTATATGGTATTAAAGGAATAGCTATTGCTGTGTCAATGTACTACTTTGTATCTGGACCACTCTTATTGTACTTGTCATTTCGTAGTTATGGAGTTTCTTGGAGTGAAATATTAAACGTGATTTTTAAGTATTTTGGACTCTCCTTGATAACATATGGTACAGTTTACTTCCTTACCTTTGTATTCGATTTTAATTTGTATTTATCGTTGATTTTCAATGGTTTATTTTCTCCAATTTTTTATTTTGGAATTTTGACATATAAAGATGAAAATTTCATGAATTTTCTAGAAGAGATAAAAATAAAATCTTTTTTAAGTAAGATTAAAGTACTAAAATAGCACAAATATATATGAAAAACATTCTTCTGACGCAGCTAGGAGCAAGGCATAGATATGAAATAGCAAAAATGTTAAATAAGCACCATCTGCTTCATGCTTTTTATACAGACTCTTCAAGTATAAGTGTTTTAGGAAAGCTTTCATCGTTGTTAAAGAATTTTCACCCTTCAATAAAGAAACTAGCGAATAGGAAATTAGACCAAATACCTTCAATAAAGGTAAAATCTACAGATAAATTATTTTTTTCCAATTTATTTGAAAAAAAAATGTCTTTCAAACAGCAGAACTTACAAAATCATAAAATTTTTTCAAAAAAGGCTATTCGGTGGGGTGTTGACGGTGCGGACGCATTATATCATATGTATATTGAAAACCTTGATTTAGTTCGATATGCAAAATCTAAAAAATTAAAAATAATTACAGATGTTTATATAAGTCCTATCACCGAGGATATAATGCTAAAGGAACATGAGAATTTTCCGTTTTTAGATAATGTTAACTACAGTGCAGAGGATATAGAAACTTATAAAAATAAAATAGATGAAGTAATAGAATTAAGTGATGTTCTTTTATGTCCTTCAAATTGGGTAGCACAAGGTGTCCTTGAAATAAACCCAAATGTGAAGGGGAAAATTAAAGTGGTTCCTTATGGAAGTAGTATTTCTTTTAAAGGAGTAGAGAATAATCCAACAATTGGAAGGTTTTTATTTGTTGGTTATGATGTTTCTAGGAAAGGTTTGGTATATTTGGCCAAAGCAGCGACATTATTAAAACAAGTGAATGCTAAAGTTGATATACGAATAGCTGGATTGAAGAGAGAAGGAGATTTAACACACCCTATTTTTAAAGATTTAAACTTTTTGGGGAAGTTAGATTTTGAAAACCTTAAAGAAGAGTATTCTATTGCAGATTGTTTTATTTTACCGAGCTTTTCAGAAGGTTTAGCCGGAGTTTTGGTAGAAGCGATGAGTGCTGGATTACCGATAATTGCAACATTGAATTCTGGAGTAGACTTTGTACATGAACAAAATGGTTTGGTGATTAAACCAGGTAACGTTAAAGATATAGTGACCGCTTGTAATAGAATTTTAAATAATAGAGGTTTGAGAGCAAATCTTGCTAGAAATGCTGCCGAGATGTCGAGTTATTATACCTTAGAAAGTTGGGAAAATAGATTGGTTAAAGTTTTGAAAGATATCTAGAAGTATATGTTTATAAAATCATTATCTACAAAAACAGTTGTTTTAGGGTTATTTTTATTAATATGGTCTTTAAATGCCTATATAATAGGTGGTAATCTTACAAAATACTTATCTCTTTTTGGAGGTTTTACAATTCTTTTTTTAGTTTATTTTATTCAGAAAGAAATCCATAACCGTGATATTGGTTTTTTTTTAAAAAGTATTTTTTTTTATATTTTATACTTGTCAATAGCAGTTTTAAAAAAACAAAATTTAGATAATACAGGTTTTGTTTTTAGTATGATTTGCTTTTGGCTTCTGAATATAGGTTATTATTTAGGAAGTCATAATTTAACAAAAATAAAATTAAACAAAAAGTATATTGTTATCTTGAGTTTTCTTTCCTTTTTGGGAGCAATTACTTTTTATAGAAAGCAATCAGGGACTTTTAAGACGATTAGTAGTGAAATAAGTAGAAGTGTTGGAGACAGCTTTCTAAACCCTAATGGAGTAGCTTATACTCAATCTCTATTGTTTATATTTTTGTTTTGGTTATTATTTCAAACTAAAGATAAAAGAATAAAACTAATTACTTTTACGAGTATTATAGGTGTATTATTAATTCTTTTTATGACTTCAGCTAGAGGAGCAACTTTAGCATTAGTATTGTTCTTAGCAATGTTTTATTTCAATGGGATTAAGAACTCAAAAAAGGTAATTTTTACTTTTTTGGGCTATTCAATATTGTTTTCTTTTGTAATTGGTGTTTTTGTTTATTTGGCTAAAAGCATCCCTTTTATTTATTCCAAGTTAGAATTGTTATATGAAAGGTTCCTATCATTAATCGGTTTTGTTTCTGAACAGGGACATGATTATTCTATTGATGAAAGAACCCAAATGTATGAGGGCTTTTTTAGTAATTGGCAAGATTATTTATTAGGCATGGAAAACTATATTGGATATCCTCACAATATTTATTTAGAGATATTTATGAGATGGGGTGTTTTGGGCTTTCCATTGGTGTTTTTGATTACAAAGTATTTTCTCAAGTCACATAAATTTATTTCAAAAGATTTTTTAACGGGTAAGAATTCAATCATTTTTTTGTTAGCTTCTTTGTTTATCTTTTCTTTTTTGCAGTCTTTAACAAGTTTGAATTTAGAAATGAATAGGTGCCTTTGGCTTTCATTAGGATTTTTAATTGGGTTTAATGCAAATAAATCGGTTAGAATATGAAAACAATTTATGGATCAGCTTTTTATGTAACAAAGAAAATAGGTGTAAATGTAAAGTCTTCCAAAACGGATGTTTATTTTAAATGTATTTGTGTTTTTTTTGCATCATTAAATAGATTTCATCTAAATGATAGGAAAGAGTTATTTGTTAATACAAGAATACCTCAAAAATATACGGAAATACTTAAAAGCTATAATGTCGAGATTACGATAGTCCCTGAAAAATATTTTTCATATGTTAGTTCAGATAAGCTTTCCAATAGTTTTCCGGGTTGTCTGTTCTCATTAGATATATTTAAATATCTTGAAGAACGGAGTGAAAAATATCGAGAGTTTGAAGGTATTGTTTTACTAGATAATGATACTTTGTTATTAAAAAAAATTGATGCATTTTTCCCAAAAATAGCTGGAGTCAAAATTAAATATGATTTTAACAAAGATGTTAATGGAAAATCTAGGTCTACATTAAGTTGTGTCAATGGTTTAATTGGAAACAACAATTTTGTTGATTGGTATGGAGGGGAGTTTATATATGTTAATTTTAATTTTTTAAATGAGTTCAATCAAGAAGTTCAAAAATATTTTAATTTTTGTGAAACAAATGCCATGGTTTTAGGAGAAAAATTGACTGAGGAACATATATTTTCATTAATAATTACCAATAATATTAAGAATAATCCTGATAATTTTTTGAAGCGTGTATGGACTACTTATGGATACAATAATATTTCTGGAGATGAAAAGTTATATACAATTTTACATTATCCATCTGAAAAGAATAGGTTGTTTATAAAATTATTTAGTTTTATTGAAAAGAAAGAACATTTTTTATCTGATTTGAAGGATGAGAATTATACGAAATTAATTTTAGAGCCAATAGATTATTTCATGAAAAATTCTTTTGGATTAAGGTTAAAAAAGTTTTTGGCTCTGATAAAAAGGAAAACACTAATAATATGGGAGTAAAGAAAATCTACAACTTTACTAATATAGCGCCACATTACCGAGCTCTGTTATGGACAAAGCTGTTGAATAGCGCAAATTTTGATTTTCATTTTTTTTATGGAAAAAACAAAAGTATTCAAATAAAAGAAATTGATTTTTCTGGGGAGTCATTTCAAAACAAGAAAGGGCAACTAAATAGGCTTAAAAATGTTTGGGTTAAAGGCAAAGTTCTAATTTGGCAATTTGGGGTTGTAGAGAAATGTTTATTTGATAAACCAAACGCTGCAATTTTTTTGGGGGAGTTTCAGGTATTGTCAACCTGGATAGCAATGATAATATGTAAAATAAAAGGAATAAAAGTAGTTTACTGGACACATGGTTTATATGGGAATGAGTCTCAATGGAAAAGAAAATTAAGAGTTTTGTTTTATAAAACAGCAGACAAATTGTTGTTGTATGAAAGAAGAGGGGAAAAATTACTGATTGCACAAGGTATAGATTCTTGTAATATGAGCGTTATTTTTAATTCATTAGACTATGATACACATAGAGATTTAAGAGAGAAAAAAGAAATAACACAAGATCAAAAGTTAACTTTTTTTAATAATAATCAATTACCCTATTTAATTTTTGTTGGGAGATTGACCAAAAATAAAAAATTAGATTTACTTATAAATTCTTTGCAAAAAGTAAATCATAAAAGAAATAAAGTCAATTTATTGTTTGTTGGCGATGGCGATCAGAAAACATTTTTAAGTACTTTGGTAAAAGAGAATAAGTTGGAAGAGTATGTGTATTTTTTTGGTTCCTGTTATGATGAAGCACAATTGGCAAGCTATATATATCATGCAGATTTGTGTGTTTCACCAGGTAATGTAGGCTTAACAGCAATTCATAGCTTAAGCTTTGGTACACCAGTTTGTACACACAAAAATTATTTCAATCAAATGCCTGAAGTTGATGCAGTGAAAGAAGGGGTGACAGGCTGCTTTTTCGAAGAAAACAATATTGCAAGTTTGACAGAACAAATAGAAAATTGGTTGAGTTACAATTCAGATAGAGAAAACATTAGAAAAAAATGTTATCAAATAATCGATACTCATTATAATCCATATTATCAAGTAAATGTAATTTCTGAGTTAATAGGTTAACATATGAAAGTATTTATTATTAATTTATTTTTGTCGAGAAAGGGTGGAGGTATTTTTACTGTTTTAAAAGAGTTGTACTCATCTTTTATTGATTCAAAGCTTATGTTTTATGGTTATAAAGATGATTATTCAAAGGTTGATTCTAAAATATTAAACGGAGAAGTCCAACTTTTTGAGAGGGAAAATTCTTTTTTTTATTCTGGAGCTTTAAAAAGTAAGCTAAAAGGTTGTGATTCAAATTCGATAATACATTTGCATACATTATGGATGTACCCTTCATTTTTTCTCTCTAAATTTAAAGTAGCTAAAAAGATTATATCTCCACACGGTATGCTTGACAAGTGGGCATTAAAGAATGGAAACCTAAAAAAAAGGATCTGTTTAAATTTTTTTGAAAAAAGAAATTTGATGACTGCAGATTGCATTCATGCCTTGTGTTATCAGGAATATTTAGATATTAGAAAAATAGCCCCAAGAACACCGGTAGCCATTATACCAAATGGAATCAATTTACCAGCTGATAAACAAGTAGAATTAAAGTCTCAGAAAAGAGTTCTTTTTTTAGCAAGATTACATCCAAAGAAAGGTTTAGATAATCTAATTGAAGCATGGGGTAAATCAAATACTGAGGATTGGTGTTTATGGATTGTTGGACCGGATGAAGGGAAATACGAACATAAAATAAAAGAAAAAAATAAATCTTTTCCAAATGGGAAGAATAAGATAGTTTTTTCAAAAGGAGTTTTTGGCAAGGATAAAGAAGAAATGTATAGGAAATCTTCTTTATTTATCTTGCCATCATATAGTGAAGGGCTCCCTATGACCATTTTAGAAGCTTGGTCATATAAGTTACCAGTATTAATGACTAAAGAATGTAACTTGGAAATTGGTTTTAAGGAAAATGCAGCTATAAAAATAGATTCTTCCGTAGATAGCATTATTCGTGGTTTAGAAAAAACATTCCAATTATCTGAAGGTGAATTAGTATGTATCGGACAAAATGGTTTTGAACTTGTTAAAAACGAATTTACATGGAAAGAGGTGTCTAAAAAAATGGAAACATTATATAAATGGGTATTGCTCAAGGATAATAAACCAGATTTTGTCCAATTAAATTAAGACATTATGAAAAAAAATGATTTAAGTTCTTATTCTAATGCTTGGTTCGATCCGGGTACAAAGTTTAAAATTTTATTCTGGTATTTTGTAAATATTTTATTTTTTGTCAATCCATTAAATCCATTTTCTGGTTTAAAGGTTTTTTTACTTAGACTATTTGGAGCAAAAATAGGTGAGAATGTAACTTTGAAACCTAATGTAAATATAAAATATCCATGGTTTTTAAATATTGGTAATAACGTTTGGATAGGAGAAGAGGTTTGGATAGATAACTTAGCAAAAGTTACAATAGAAGACAATGTTTGTATATCTCAAGGAGCCATGTTATTATGTGGAAATCATAATTACAAAAAATCAAGTTTTGATTTAATTATTGGAGAAATAGTTTTAAAAGAAGGTTCATGGATGGGGTCAAAATCTATTGTGTGTCCAGGTGTAACATTGCATTCACATTCTATATTGTCAGTTGGTTCAATAGCTAATAAAGATCTTGATGCGTATTCAATTAATCAAGGGAATCCAGCTGTAAAAGTTAGAGAAAGGAAAATAGAAGATTAATAAATGAAAATTTCCATAATCACAGTCTGTTATAATAGTGCAGCTACCATTGAAAAGA
>JBELHK010000083.1:0-8831 GCA_042091415.1 Polaribacter sp.
TCTGTCGACCTTTTTGGTCGCCAGGGTTCGAGTCCCTGTCTCTCCGCAAAATTGCCTCGGGGTGTAGCGTAGCCCGGTTATCGCGCCGCGTTTGGGACGCGGAGGTCGCAGGTTCGAATCCTGCCACCCCGACAAATATGGTCGCGTAGCTCAGTTGGATAGAGCATCTGCCTTCTAAGCAGACGGTCACAGGTTCGAATCCTGTCGCGATCACATAAAGCCTTACTAGAAATAGTAAGGCTTTTTTGTTTTAAAAACTTAGCTTTTTCTTCTATCATTCAAAATAACGAATCAAACATCTTTCTAGAAAAATAATAGATAGATTAAAAAAATGAAAATGGGGTATTAGAATGCAATTATCATTAAAAAATAGATAAAGATTTTAAATGATTTATGCTTGAGAAAATAATTTTCTTGATTTAATAAGTCTAAAAAATTATTGATGTATCATTTTTTAATTGTTCATTTTTAATATTGATATATTATATGATATACCGAAATTTACAAACGAACTGTTTAAATTTCCACCTTTAGCTTTTACATAGCCTGCCGAGCTTCGAAATTTTAGTTTTTTGTTTAAGTCATAGTTAAAGCCAATACTAGGTTTAACAATTAGTCCTTCTCCAGTACTTATTCCGCCACCACCAGCTGCTCCAGCAAGTGTTTGAATAAAAATACTTGTTTTATTTTTAAAAAACTTATTTGTATTTACTCCTAAACCTACAATACCCTCTGCATAAGCTCCGGCATCGCCAAAATTGGCAAAAGAAGTTTGCCCTGCCACAAATAAGTTTTTGTTTAGATCAAAATTAACTTGTAGAGAAATTTGGTGCATATCTTGAGAAATGCCACTGTCTCTATTTGCCTTGAAATATATGTCTTGTTTAGCGATTACTTGTAATCCTTTAAAGATACCTGACTCATAAAGTTTTTCATTTGATTTTGTGCCATTTCTTTCTACATAATATTTAAGGCCAAAACCATAAGATTGAGTAAAAACATTTGAATTGGGAGACATTACGAAGCCTGTATTTAAAGCAAAAAAGAAATCATTAAAAACTTTTTGTTCAATTGAAATATCAGGATATATTAAAAAACCTCCTTGTGTATCAATTCCGCCGCCACCTCCAGCACCTAAACCAAATTTAGCAAGTAAATTAGTTCTATTTTTATTAAAAGAATATATATAACCAGCACCAATAAAAACATCCATATAACCAGCTTTTATGCCTTCGAATGCGCCATCTACTTTTACAAAACCAAACCAATTATCCTTAAAAAATGAAGCAAATTCAAATCCTGCTAATCTAATAGTTTCACCATTATATTTAATTCCGCCAGAATTTTGAGTTTTCCCTTTGATAATAAGGTTGTTTTGATGAAGCATTAAGGTGTTTTTCTTAGAAAAAGTATTCCATCCTTTTTTGTTTAGTTCATCAATTGAAAGATTTATTTCAGAGTTTGAGTAATTACTATAACTGAAATCTAAAGGTAATTCTAAAGCTATGTTAAATTGATGTCCTTTTATTAATCCATCATCAAAAAAATTCACATAGCTCCATCCAGAATTCATAGAGAAATTTCTAAACTCGTAGCCCAAATTAAAATGCGGGAGAATAAATGCACCGCCTCCATCAGGAGCACTAGCTCCGCCACCGCCTCCAAAATGGAAGCCTGTATCAAAATAAAATCTTTTTCCTAAGTTTTTTTTAATTCCTGCATTGAGTCCTAATGTGAAAAAACCACCTCTACTACCAGTTACTGCTCCATAAATTCCAACTCCTGCATAAGACCAATTATTCATCATTAAATTGTAATGAATACCTGTAAAACCCATGTTTTTTTCGTTTGGAATATTGGTTTCAGGCATTTTAATAGACATAAAATCTATTTTCCCGAAAGCTTTTTGTTCTTTAGGATTAAAGTTAATTTCAGATTGAGAAAAATAGTTATGATTTATTAAAAAGAAAAAAGAGATAATTAATAGATTTTTTTTCATTTTTCACTTTTTTTTACCGTTATAATTACAGTTTTAGAAGTGGGGGTGTTGCTAATATCTGCTTTACTTTTTATGGGTATGAGCGCGTTAGCTTCAGGGAAATATGTTGCTGTGCATTGTTTAGGGATATTATACGGAATTACTAGGAAACCTTTTACACTTCGTACTTCGTCTTTAAAATGACTAGATATGTTTACAAGGTCTAATTTTTTTAAACCATTATTTTTCATGTCTTCTTTATTCATAAAAATAATCCTTCTTTCATTTAGAACACCTCTATACCTATCATTCAAACCATAAATTGTTGTGTTATATTGATCGTGAGTTCTAATAGTCATCATCAAAAATTGATTTTCTTCTAATTTTATTTCTGAAGGCTTATTGATGGAAAAATTTGCTTTTCCTGTAGCGGTATTTTTAAAGTTATTATCTCTAGCGTTATTTGGAAGATAAAATCCTCCCTGTTTTCTTATTCTTACATTGTAATCTTCGAATCCGTTAATTGTAGCTTCAATTTTATCACGAATTAAATCATAATTAGAGACTAATTCTATCCAATTTGTTTTAGAATTCTTTAGAGTTTCTTTTGCTAATTTACCAACGATTGCAACTTCGCTTAATAGATTTTCTGAGCAAGGTTTTAAATGACCTTTTGATGAATGAACAACTCCCATTGAATTTTCTACAGAAACAAATTGTTCTCCTGATACTTGAAAATCTTTTTCAGAACGACCCAAACAAGGTAAAATTAGTGCTTTTTTACCATGAATTAAATGACTTCGATTTAGTTTTGTTGATACATGAACTGTTAAGTTGCAGTTTTTTAGCGCTTTAGCTGTATACTCTGTGTCAGGTGATGCAGAAATAAAATTACCACCCATACCAAAAAATACTTTTGCTTTTTTCAGATACATTGCCTCAATTGCTGAAACAACATCATAACCATGTTTTCTTGGAGATTTAAATTTAAATTCTCTATCTAAAGCATCAAGAAATTCATGTTTCGGTTTTTCCCATATACCCATGGTTCTATCACCCTGAACATTTGAATGACCTCGAACAGGACAAGTTCCAGCTCCTTTTTTACCAATACTACCTTTTAAAAGTAAAATATTTACAACTTCTCTAATATTATCAACTGCATTTTTATGCTGAGTAAGTCCCATAGCCCAGCAAATAATTATTTTTTCGTTATTGATAATTAATTCAACAGCTTTATCTATTTCAGATAATTCTAACCCGGTTTGAGGCAATAAATATTCAATAGTATATGTATCTAAATCTTTTAATAATTTATCAAGTCCTTTTGTTTTTTCATTTATAAATTTATGATTAAAGATAGTACCTGGGTTTTTATCTTCTTTGTCTTTTAACAGTTTTAAAATTATTTTTAAAAGTGCTACATCTCCATTGATTTTTACTTGTAGAAATAAGTCAGTTAATTGTTGACCTTTTCCAAACCATTTTAGTGGGTTTTGAGGATCTTTATAATTCATTAAACCAACTTCGGGTAATGGATTTATTGTGATAATTTTACCGCCGTTTTTCTTTGTTTTGTTCAATGCAGTTAGCATTCTTGGATGATTTGTGCCAGGATTTTGCCCAATAACAATTACAAGTTCAGCTTGATTAAAATCATCTAATGTTACAGAACCTTTACCAATGCCTAATGTTTCAGAAAGTGCAACACCGCTTGATTCATGACACATATTGGAGCAGTCAGGTAAATTATTCGTGCCGAATTGTCTTACAAAAAGTTGATACAAAAAAGCAGCTTCATTACTTGTTCTTCCTGAAGTATAGAATATTGCTTCATCTGGATTATCTAACTTGTTTAAATCATTAGCAATAATTTTAAAAGCTTCTTTCCAAGATATTTCTTTATAATGATTTGCTCCTTCTGGAAGAAACATAGGGTTAGTTATTCTCCCTTTTTTACCAATTTCATAATCAGAGAGTTTTAATAACTGCTGTATTGAATATGTTGAGAAAAATAAGGAGTTTACTTGATTTCTTGTTGCTTCTTCCGCAATTGCTTTTGCGCCATTTTCACAGTATTCTGCTAAGAAAGCTCTTTTTTCATCTGGATCTGGCCATGCGCAACCTGGGCAATCGAAACCATCTTTTTGGTTTACATTTTTTAAAAGACCTATTCCTTTAATCAGACCAGTTTCCTTTTTTATGTGCTTAATGGTCGACTTAATAGCTTTAACTCCAACAGCAGATTTTGGGATTTTTATCAATTCAATTCCTGTAAGTTTTTCAGGAGGTTGTGCATCGGTCTTTTTTAGCATTCTTTATGTTTTTAAATATTCAATCTTTGAATAAAAAGTCATTTTATTTTTTCTGGTAAAACCCACTAAGCATATTCCGAATTCTTTTGCAAAATCTACAGCTAAAGAAGAGCACGCTGAAACTGCAATAATTACCGGTATTTTTGCAATAAAGGCCTTGCTAATAATTTCGTATGATACTCTTCCGCTAACAACTAAGTAGCTCGATTTTTTGAGTTCTTTTTTTATCAGTAATTGGCCAATAACTTTATCTACAGCATTGTGTCTTCCAATGTCTTCCTTTGTATCAATAATGTTTTTGTTTTCATCAAAAATAGCTGCAGCATGCGATCCTCCAGATTTTTTAAATGTATTTTGACTTCTGTTCATTTCAAATATCATTTTTGATATTTCAGTTTGAGAGAAATTAAGGGCTTTATCTAATTTTTCGCCTTCGAGTTTAATTTGATTTAACTCTTTTTTGCCACAAATTCCGCAAGAAGAGACAGATAGAAGTGTTCGTTTGTTTAAGTAGCCTTTTCTAAGGTCTTGGTCTTTTATTGTAACATTTATGATTGAGTTTACATTGTTTTCAATTTTAATTATTTGAAAACAAAGTGGTTCTTGTTTTTTGTAAATATCTTCTGCGAATAAAAGTCCTGTAATTAATTCAAAATCATTTCCAGGAGTTCTCATAACTACTGTGTATGCTTCTTCGTTAATATTGATTTGTAGAGGAGATTCTACAACTAAAAAATCAAGAATGATTTTTTTTGATTTTTCTATAACCTTTAAACCTTGATATTGAGAAGTCTGCATATTTTTTAAAGAGTTTTCCCTTTTTACAAACTTAACTAAAAAAAAAGTTGAAAAAAAAAGTCTCGATAAAAATCGAGACTTAAACCTTAGTATTTTATACCCCTAAAAACAAAATACTTTAGTTCTTACAAAATTAAATGTTTTTTAAGAACATGGGTGAATTATAACTTTTTTAACGTTAGTGACGCATTAAAATTTAACATTTTTAACATTTTTTGCAGATTAAAAAGCGTAAAGAACCATTTAAGTCGGTCGTACAAAAAATAAAAGTATCTCCACCGTCTTTAATATTTATCTCTTTTCTGATTTGAGATACAGTTTTTGGAAAGTTTCGAGTAGTAATATTTGCTTTTGATTTTGAAAAACGTTTTTTAATTTTTTTCTTATCATAAGGTAAATTTTCAATTACTCTAAAACTTCTGCCTGGAAAATCAATTTTATTTTCAGAGGTGTATAAGTGTGAATTTTCCTCAAGTTTATTAATATTAAAATTTTTTGATAATTGATGAAACCCACCACCTTTTAAAATAGCTGAATTTGGTTCATATAAATAAGTTAATGGAAGTGAGAAGTTAGATTTTTGCTTGTTTTGAAAAGTAAAATCAAACGTATCAATTTTATTTTTATGAATATTTACTGTGTGTATTTTAATTTCATCTTTATATTGTTTTTCCATCAAAAATAAAAGCTCCTTTACTTCATTGTTTACGGCAACAACATGAATCGATTTTACATGTTTTAATTCTTTTATAGTGTTTGTAATATCTAAAATTGGAGATACTTTAACTACTATAAATGTTGCTTTTGTGAAAAAAAAGTCAATTTTTGGAGGTATATAAGGCAAACAATCTTTTAATAAAAAAACTTTACCTTTTATGTCATTTCTTCTTGAAGGATCTATGTAAATATAATCAAAGCAATCATTGCTTTCTTTTAAAAACTCAAAACCGTTTTGTGGTATAGTTTTGATATTTTCAACGTTTAATTGTTTGTAGTTGTAATTTACAATTGTTGATAAATCACTATTAATTTCGCAGTGAATAACTTGTTCAAATTGTTTTGAAAAATAGAAGCAATCTACCCCAAACCCACCAGTGATATCAATAATACTTTTGCCTGAAATAAGTTTTGATTTATAATCAGCCGCAATTTCTGATGAGGTTTGTTCAATCGAAATTTTATTTGGATAATAGATGTTTTTTGAAGAAAACCAAGTAGGTAGTTTTTTTTGACTTTTTTTCTTAGCAACAATCTGGTTAGCCAATTCTTTAATAGTAATATTATCAAAAGGGCTTCCTTTCAAAATTATTTTTGTGATATCAAAATTTAAATATTTTGATATAAATTCTTGTACTTCAGGTTTTAAAATGTTTAAATTCAAGAAGGTTAAATATCTTTTGTTAACGATTTTACAATTTTGTTTTCAGACAAAAACTCTTTTAAAATTACTTTTAAAGCCGTGTAACATGGCACTGCAGTAATCATTCCTGTAACACCAAATAATAATCCACCGATAATAATAACTAAAAATATTTCTAAAGGATGTGATTTTGTTGTTTTTGAAAATATAAGAGGTTGACTAACAAAATTGTCTAAGAGTTGAGCTAAACTGTAGAAAAACAATATCCAAAGAGATGTTGGGAAAATTTCAGTTTGAAAATCTAATCCAATATTACTAGTCATCGATAAAATAAACATAATTGATGCAGCAATTAACGGACCTACATATGGAATTAAATTTAGCAAAGCACAAAGAAATGCAATTACTATTGCATTAGAAATACCAAAGCTTAAAAGAATAATGGTATAAATAATAAATAGAATTGAGATCTGTAAAATTAAACCAATAAAATATTTAGAAAGCAACTCATTAATAGTTTCTAATGATTTTAAAAAGCGTTTTTCAGACTTATTTGGAATTAAAGTTAAAACTCCATTTTTTAGCAACATGCTATCTTTCATAAAGAAAAAAGAGATAAACAAAACAGAGAATAATCCTATACTTAAAGAGCCTAAGGTTTCTAAAATATTATTAAGTAAACTAGGAATAATTTTAAATTGAGAAGTTAAATTAAAACTCTTCAATTCATTTAAAACATTTATCCCTTTTGATGAAAAGTATATGTTTATTTGATTAAAAATATCTTCTAAATTTCTTTCTAATTGATCAATTTGTAGTAATGATAGGCTTTTGCCTTGTTCCATTATTAATGGGATAAACATAGTAATAATGCCAACTAATAGACTTAGCATTAGAAACATTGTTATTACTACAGAAAAGACATTAGGCATTTTTAGTTTTCTTCTAAAAAAAAGAATGATAGGTCTTCCAATAAGGGATAGTATTGCAGCAATAATGATGTAAACTATTACAGATTGTATTTTGACTAAAAAAAATATCAAAAATATTATACCTATAATGATACCAAGAGCTCTTAAAATTCCGCTTGCTATTGTTTTTGAATTCATTAGTTATAGCCTTTTACTTCTCCCATGCTTAATTTACCACCATTTTCGAAGGTGTGATTTGTTGGTAACAAAGCTCCGCTTTCAGTAGTTATCCAATTTTCCCAAGTTGCAGGAGTTCCATTCATTCTTCCATTTTTTAGATACATTTTGTAGCTTTTTGGAACATAATTTTCATCTAAATACCATACATATGAATCGCCAGGAGTTGTTCCACCTGAAGTATAGGTTACTCTTAAAGTATTTTCGCCGTTTTCTTTTTCTATATTTCTAATTACTCCATCATCGTATAGTTTATGAGGAGCGACAAGCCAAAAAGAGTCGTTATTAAAGATATCCCAAGCTCTTTTTACAATTTTTTCATCTGTATCTTCTTGTTTTTCTCCTTTAAAATAAACAATACTTTTTTCTTTTTGACTAGGATATAAATGAACTTTAAAGTCATCCCAAGAAACATCAACAATATGCTCTTTTTTATCCCACTTAAAATTTCTTCTTCCAGCAAAACTCCATTCAATAAAACGAGTGTTTTTATATTTTTTGTGATTAATTGCTTCTAATATTTTATTAGCCAATATGTTTGCTTCTTTGTTATATGCTTTAACATCGCCCATATTTAGTTGCATTCCGAAAAGTGAAAGCGTATGTTTTGTAGGTAATTTAATACCTGCTTCAGTGTTTTTCCAGTCAGACCAACTTGCAGCAATACCTCCTAAAGGAATAATGCTTGTCCACATTTTATAAGAAGTAGGGTAGTAGTTTTCGTCTAAAATCCATAGGTAAGAATCTCCTGGAGTAGAACCTCCTGATGTGTAGGTAATTAGTAAAGCATCTTTATTTTCGTATTTAACTATTCGTCTTTCAGTTCCAGGATCAAATATTTTATAAGGAGCAACAAGCCAAAAAGAATCGTTATTAAAAAAGTTTTCTGCCTTTTTTATTAAATTAGAATTTTCTACTTTTTTGTTTTTTACAAAAACATCTGAAGCCTCAGGCTCTAGAGTATTTAAAATAACTTTGTTTTCTCCCCATGTAACCTCTACGGTATTTTTAGTTTTATACCATTTATAGAAATTAGAATTTCTAAAACTCCATTCAATTATTTCGGTATTTTCAAATGCCTTATGGTTTAAAGCATCAAACATTTTTAAAGCTAAAGCATCTGCTTCTTTCCCTTTTTTGCCTTCTGGTAACTTTTCATTATTTATAAAATAAAGCAGTACACCAATACCAATAACTGTAAAAATTATTGAAACCGTAATTTTTAAAAATTT